>DATGPZ010000080.1:0-14710 GCA_035304485.1 Acidimicrobiia bacterium
CGGTGACGTGATCGTCGCCCCTGCCGGCGTAGAGCACGGATTCGAGGTCCTAGGCGACGAACCGGTCAAGTTGCTGTGTGTCGAGGCACCCAACCCGGAGCCGGACAAACTACGAGAGTGACCAACGGGTGAGTCGGCCCAGGGCCGCGAAGCGAAGCAGTGCGCCAGTCCGGCGTGGAGGGCGTACTCGTCGATCACCTCCACGAGGCTGGATCACAGAGGTTCGCCGTGCCCCTCGCCCGGAGTGTCGAGTGACTCGACCATTGCGATGGCGGCGTCCACCTTTCCCACTTCCCCGAAGTACCAGCGCAGGTCCTCTTCATCTCGACCGAGCCTCCGGCGTAATCCGTCGTCGCCATAGCGGAGCCTCTGTTCGCCGCCGGCCAAACCCCACGCCAGGAAGACGTGTTCCATCTCGGTCATGTGCCGGACCAGCCCCAACACCGACAACTCCACCGAAGGAACCGACCACTCCATCAGTTGGGCGGGTGTGAGGTCACGCAGATTGCGCAGGGACTCGTGGCGTTGGTCTTCCTCGGAAGAGAAATCGACCTCGGCGAGTGCTTCCACGACCATCGCGGGGCCCCTAACCGGAATCCCCGACAGGTGGCCCGGAGAGATCACTCAGGGGCAGCGGGCTCCTCCATCGAGCGTGCGTTGCCTGACAGCGGTGTGTATCGCGAAGGTCCCCGATGCCAATAGCCTGCTCCGGTGACCGCCCTTCGTTTCTCGCCGGTGTCACTCGTGCTGGTCGGCATCCTGTCGGTGCAGCTCGGTGCGGCGATCGCCAAAGGACTCTTCGAGGAGATTCCGCCGGTGGGCATGGTGGCCCTTCGGGTCGTGACCAGTTCGGTCATCCTCCTGGCGCTGGCGCGTCCCCGGTTGACCGGGCGGTCCTTGGCCGATTGGCGCCCCGTGTTGTTGCTGGGCCTGGCGCTGGGAGCCATGAACTGGGCGATCTACGAGTCGTTCTCCCGCATTCCGCTCGGGGTGGCGGTGACGATCGAATTCGTGGGGCCGCTGACCGTCGCCGCCGTGGGCCGGCGCCGTCCGCGAGATCTGATCTGGGTGGTCCTGGCGGCGATCGGAGTCCTTCTGTTCGGGGCGGGACCTGTCGAGATCGACCCGTTGGGGATCGGCCTGGCGCTGGTAGCCGGAGTCTGCTGGGGAATGTACATACTCTCGACGGCCGCCACCGGGCGGCGCTGGGAGGGAATCGAAGGCCTGGCTGTAGCGAGCACGGTGGCCACATTGGCGGTGGCTCCGTTTGCGGTAGCCACTGCAGGCACACGTCTCCTGGAGCCTCGGCTCCTCTTGTTGGGAGCGGTGGTCGGGCTGTTGAGTTCGGTGGTTCCCTACAGCTTGGAGATGATCGCACTGCGGGCGCTTTCGCCGCGGGTCTTCGGGATCCTGATGAGTCTCGAGCCGGCGGTCGCGGCTCTGGTGGGAGCGATCGTGCTGCGGGAATGGCTGAGTCCCCTTCAACTCCTCGCCATGGCGTGTGTGATCGCCGCCAGTGTGGGCGCCACCCGGACCGGATCCGAACAGGAACCGGTGGCTCGCGACTGACAGGAGTCGCGGTCAGGGGTGGGACGGAGCGGGTGGTGCTCCTTCGACATAGAACCCGATCTCATCGGCATAGCACCACCACCAGTCCTCTCCCGGTTCATAGGAACGCACGAGCGGATGGTCTGAGTGGGCCTTCCAATGAGCGGTGGCATGCCGATTGGGAGAGCTGTCGCAGCAGCCGACATGGCCGCAATGGACACAGATCCGTAGATGCACCCAGCGGTCCCCGGTTCTCAGGCAATCCTCGCAACCCTCGCTGCTCGGGACGACCTCCGATGTGAGGGCTACGTGGTCGCAGGGTCGGTTCAGGCGGGCCTCTTGGTCGCGAGCTTTCGATGGTAACGGCGCCCGTGTGTCACCGGATCCGGTGCCTTCGCCCATGAGCCGTCGGGTGTGGGGTATGTCGATCCGTACACTCGCTCGAATGGCCGATGGCAGACCACGTGAGGTCCTCGGTGGTTCGGGGGCGATCCTGGATGTGGAGCTGGCGCGGGCTGAAGCTGCCGGACGGGCAGGTCGGTCGGTGGTCCTCGTCGAGGGCGCTAGTGACCAGCGCGCCGTCGAAGTGCTCGCCGACCGCAGAGGTCGCAGCCTCGACCGTGAAGGTGTGGACGTGATCGCCACCGCCGGTGTCAGCAACCTGGCACGGTTCCTGGGGCTGCTCGGTCCCGACGGGCACGGGGTCCCGTTGGCTGGACTCTGTGATTCGCCCGAAACCCCGCGTGTCCAGCGCGCTCTCGAGGAAGTAGGCATGGTCGGCTCGGATGCGCCGCTCGAGAGCGCCGGCTTCTTCGTCTGTGTCGTCGACTTGGAAGACGAACTGATCAGGACGATGGGGACCGATCGGATGTTGGGCCTCATCGAGTCTCAGGGCCACCGGCGGAGGTTCCACAGCTTTCAGAATCAACCGGCCCAGAGAGGCAAGAGTCTCCACGCCCAGATCAGACGCTGGCTGGGGAACTACAAGATCCGCTACGCACCGCTGATGGTCGGCGCACTGGATCCGGGGGAGGCGCCACCTCCGATGGCGAACCTCCTGGCGTACATCGGGGACGTCACCTCAGCCCGGTGATCAGGTGCTGCTCAGGGCTGATCGTCGGGATCGCGCCAGCCGAGATTCATCGCCATCCGACGGAGCGTCTCGATGGTTCTCAGGTAATCATCCGCTTCGATGCCGTCAGCGATCCGTTGGCGGTTTTCGTTTACCCCGGCGTGAGCCTCGCCGAGCACGTTTTCGCCGGTGGTGGTCAAACGTAGTCTGCCGTCGGTCGCCGCGACCAGGCCGCTCGCCGTCAGGTCGGCCAGCGCAACCTCAACGGTTTGGCGACCGAAGGGTTCGAGTGCCGCCACGACTTCCTCCTTCGAGCGGGGGGAGTCGTTCAAGAGGTTGATGACCTGCCACTGGCGACGGTCCAGAGACCACCGACTCAATGTCGCGTCCAAGCGCTGGTCGATCAATCCGTCGAGGAGCTTCAGCCAGAAGCCGATGGGTCGTCGTCGTTCCACGGTGACTCCTAGTCGTTTGGCGAACAGGATTATATGTGTTGAGCAGATATATGTATAACACAGATAATTGCCCAGCACAACGGATCATGGGATAGTTGTCAGACCCATGACGGATCCCGCCTCCGACGAATCGGCCCTCGAGCGGGTCGAACGCGCCATGGTCCGAATCCGACGGCGACAAGTCCGCAGGGCTCTGGCGCCGCCCGACTCTCCGGTCGACCATTCGGTCGTTGGCGTCCTAGACGCCATCGAAGCCGCCCGAGGATCCACAGAATCCGTGACGGTGGGAACGGTGGCGGCGAACCTCGGCGTGGATCCATCCCAGGGGAGCCGTCTGGTGCAGGCCGCCATCGAAGCCGGTGTGGTGCGGCGAGAGGCGTCCCAGGAGGATGGTCGGCGCTCGATTCTCGAGTTGACCGAGTTCGGTCGTGAAGTCGCCGAACGGATCCATTCGACCCGGCACGCCGCATTCCAGCAGGCGATGTCGGGATGGACCTCCGAAGACATGAGTCGCTTCGCTGACCTGCTCGAGCGCTTCGTCGACAACCTCGACGCGGCCGGCCGCTGAACGAAAGACCACTGGCCGGCGTCGTCGATCGGGCCGAATGTCACAAGACGCCGCCGCGCGGTGTCTCCATGGAGAAACCTCCTTCCGGAGGTTGAGCAAGACAAGGAGACGACCGATGCACACGACGTTATGGATCGCCGCCGGCCTGCTCGCAGCAGTGGCCCTCGTGGGCGGCATCAGCAAGACCTTCGTTTCCAAAGAGGAGTTGTCCCGTCACAGGGGTGGCGAGTGGACTCGAAACGCCAGCGCGCGGATGGTCAAGACTCTCGGCATCCTCGAACTGTTGGCCGCGGTCGGTTTGATCCTTCCAGCCGTGCTCGGGATAGCGCCCGTTCTCGTTCCAGTCACTGCCTTGTGCTGGGTGGTCCTGATGGTCGGGGCAATGGCCACCCACGGACGACTCCGTCAGTTCCATTTGGTGGCGTTGAACGCCGTCTATCTCGCGCTGGCCGTCTTCGTTTTCTGGGGACGCACTTTCGTCCAACCGTTCGCTTGAGGACGTTGCCGCGCGACATTCCCGGCTCATCGGCTGGGAATGTCGCCCGAGAAGGGTGTGGCACAGTCGGTCGGCTGGTCCGTAGAATCGGCGACTCTCAGGAGGCCTGACCATCGCTACCGCTATCAGAGTCAGGGGTCTGACCAAGCACTATGGAGAGCTGCGAGCCCTGAATGGGGTCGACCTCGACGTGGCAATCGGTGAGTGCTACGCCTTGCTCGGTCCCAACGGAGCCGGGAAGACCACGTGTGTGGAGATCCTCGAGGGCTATCGCGAGAGGTCGGCCGGTGAGGTGGAGGTCCTCGGCTTCGATCCCGCCACCGGGGGTCGGGAGTTCCGCAGCCGTATCGGGATCGTGCTCCAACAGGCCGGAATCGAGCCGGACCTGAGGGTGCGAGAGATCCTCGACTACTACGGCGGAATGTATCCGACGCGTCGACAGCTCGACGAGGTGATCGAAGCCGTCGGTCTGGCCGACAAGGCGGACGCCAAGGTCAAGACACTGTCCGGTGGTCAGCGGCGTCGCCTGGACATGGCGCTGGTCCTGATCGGGGATCCCGACCTCCTCTTCTTGGACGAACCCACTACCGGATTCGACCCGTCCGCTCGCCGCAACTCATGGGATCTCATCGCAGGGCTGCGGTCGTTGGGCAAGACGATCCTCCTGACCACGCACTACATGGACGAGGCCCAGAACCTGGCCGACCGGGTGGGCGTACTGGTGGGCGGCAAGATCGTCGCCGAGGGCCCTCCCGACACCATCGCCGGTCGGGAGAGTGGCGATGCCCTGATCCGGTTTCGACTCCCGTCAGAGATAGCGGTCTCCGACCTCCCCTCCCAGCTGGCCGAAATCTCGGTCGAGAATGGGGCGGTCACCCTGACCACGGCCGACGCCACCCGGACCCTCCATGCATTGACCGGCTGGGCGATCGAACGGGGACTGGAGCTCGACGCTCTCACGGTCACCCGGCCCAGCCTGGAAGACATCTACCTGCAGCTGGCGGGCGACGGTGCCGAGGTGTCGCAATGACGGCCACTGCTTCTACTTCCCCGGCCGCCTCGCCCCTCCGGCTCCTCTGGCACCTGTTCCGCTACCAGAACCGGATCTTCCTCCGGAATCCGTTCTCGGCGTTCTTCTCACTGGCGTTTCCCGTCATGTTCTTGCTGCTGTTCGGGATGCTGTTCGGAAGCGAGACCGACGAGGCTGGCGTAGCCGTCATCCAATTCATCGTGCCGTCGATGATCGTCTTCGCGGTGGTCGCCACCACCTACATGAATCTCTCCGTGGTGGTCTCGATGAATCGCGACGAAGGAATCCTCAAGCGGGTGCGCGGCACACCGGTACCCGCCGTCCACTATCTGTCTGCCAGGATCCTGTCGTCGGTGTGGTGGGCGTTGGTGGCGGTGGCCATCCAGATCGGCGTCGGAATGCTGGTATTCGGGGTCGAGGTGATCTGGCGGATGTTTCCCGCCATGCTGTTGACCCTGCTGGTGGGTATCGCTTGCTTCGCTGCCCTCGGGATGGCTTTGGCGGCGGTGATTCCCAACGGTGAAGCCGCTCCGGCGATCTCCAACGCCACGGCTCTACCTCTGCTGTTCGTCTCTGGAGTCTTCATACCGCTCGAGGACGCACCGTCCTGGGTGACCGGGATCGGAAACATGTTCCCCATTCGACACTTCTGGCTGGCGCTGGTCGATACCTTCAACCCTTACTTCGAAGGGAGCGGGTTTGCCTGGGGCCACCTGGCCATCGTGGCTCTGTGGACCGTGGTCGGAGTGGCGGTGGCGGTTTGGAAGTTCCGTTGGGAGCCGCGGCCCGGCTCCGATTGACGTCCCGGCCCGCCCTGTCGACTCATCGATCCTCTGATCGAGACGCAGGTACCGAGCCCTGCTCGAGGGCGGCCAGTCCGCTCTCGATCGTCAATTTCGGCTGATACCCGAGCTCGCGGCGAGCCTTGTCGGAGTCGACTGTGATCTCGTGCGAGAGGAGGGCGACGGCGAACCGGTTCAGAGGAGGCTCCCGTCCCGGCCGGACGACCTTCCAGGCCCCCTCGACGAGTGAGCCTGCCCATCTGGCCAGCCACCCGGGCACCGAGCGGTCGCCGAGTTCCACCCCGGCCGTGGCGGCGTAACGGGTGAGGAACTCCCGGTAAGTGGTCGTCTCGCCGTCGGTGATGAAGTAGACGGCACCCGAGTGCCCGTATTCGAGAGCCAGACCCACGGCATGGGCGACGTTGTCGACGTGGGTCGTAGAGACCCGGTGGCGTCCGCCGTCCACCCACACGTAGCGACCCGCTTCGGCCATCTCTTCCAGTTCGGGAAGTACGGTCCGGTCACCCGGCCCCCAGATGAGGATGGGGCGAAGGACGATGGTCTCCATCTGCTCGGCTGCCTCCCTGACGAGGCGCTCGGCCGCCCCCTTGCTGGCCGAATACGGGAACGACGTCTTGTCCGGATACGGCCAGGACTCGTCCATCGCCCGTAGGTGGTCACCGGTGAAGAGAACCGATTCGGTGGATATGTGGACCAAACGGCGCACGCCGGCCTTTCTCGCCGCATCCACGACCCGGGCAGTGCCCTCCACGTTGGCTCGCCAGTAGTCGTCGGGTCGCCCCCACGAAGCCACATAGGCGGCACAGTGCACCACCGCCTCTATCCCCACTAGATGGTCCGGCGTGAGGTCATCGAGCGAGCACCGGACCGGGTCGGCACCCAGTCGAGAGACGGTTTCGGCGGCGCGATCGGACCGGGCCATGGCGAGTATCCGGTGGCGGTCGACCAAAGACCGGATCACCGCCCCGCCCACGAACCCGGATCCTCCCGTTATGAAGAGCCTCAAATCCTCAGGCGCTCGGTCACCCCTTTGGAGGGTAGTGATCCGAACGCCTCGACCGCCTTCTCTGCGTTTACCGGCTTGTCAGTCGTCGGCGAGCAAACGAAGTGCTTGGGCCGCGACCTCCGCGACATATCCCGTGTCAGCCGTGGTCGTCGGATCGTCCGATGCCACCTGGAGGGCGAGACCGTGAGGTACGCCACTGGAGTCCTCCAGATACCACGACATAGCCAGCACGCCTGGATTCGAGCCTCCTTTGAAGGCGGCATAGGGCCACAGCTGGGAGTCGATTTCCACGCCGGGATTCAGCGCCATGATCCTTCTCACCGTGGGATCGTCCTCAGCGGCGGTCTGGAGGAATCGGTGGGCTCGCAGGATGTCCGACGCCGTTGCGAACCAATCGATGCCGTGGAGCCAGGGGACTTCGGTCACGGTGACTTCGGCCAGGCTAGGCGGCTCTTCGGGCAAGCCGGCGATGATTTCCCGCCGTTCCGCGGGGTCGGCTTCTCCGTAACGTTCGCGCAGATCCGAGTCGGTCCACCCCAGGTGAAACGCTTCCCGTGTCATGAGGAACGGCCGCAGGAGCTCAGGATCATGGTGACCCATCTCGTCGACCATCCTCTCCACTGCTTCCCGGCCGACCAGTCGCATCAGCAGGTCGGTAGCGGTGTTGTCGCTGATGGAGATCATCTTCTCTGCTGCCTCCGCGACGGTCACTTCCGTTCCCGAGGGGAGATCTTGCAGCACCCCAGTCGGAAGAGAACGTATGGAGTCGTCTATCTCCAGAGTTTGCTCCCAGGTGATGTCCCCGCTCAGGACCGAGTGCTGAACGGCGCCGAGAACGTACAACTTGAACACAGAACCCATTGGGCCTGCCCGTCCGGCGCCACTCTCATGGACGACCTCCCAGTCACCGTCTGGGAGTCGGGCGGCGAGAACTTGGGCCTCGGCGCCGGTGGCTGCCAGAGCGGCATCGACGTCCGACCATCCCTCGATCTCCGGCACGTCCCGGAGCGGCTGCAAGAAGAGGGTGCTGATTCGCTGGTCGGTCAGTCCAATCACCATTCGAAAGCGCTGACCGTCTCCGCCCTGCAAACCGATCTCGGCGTTGGCTCCATCGCCGACATACGAGACGACTTCGAACGGCCCGGCATTCCTCAACACGGGTAGGGATGCGATGAACTCGACGGGCGGCACTTCAGCCAAGAAGGTGGCCGCGAAGCGCTCCTCCACCTCCTCGATGGCGGGATCCCGTTCCGACGTGAGCAGACCCAAGACCCACTGCGCCTCCCTGCCCACGTCCGTGTCCGGAATCGTCGTGTCAGGGATGGTCGGACCTGGGAGGGTGGTTGGGGTCGCTGATGTCACGGGAGTGGTCGAGTCGGGGACCGACTCCACCGACGCACCGGATGAACAAGCCACGAGCGACATCGTCAAGAGGGCTATCGCGCGGTGAACGGGTTTCCTCGGTTTCATGTTTCCTCCGTGTTCGAAGAGCTCTTCCAGGACAGACGTGGAGCAGACCTGAAACTCACTTGTGATTCGAGAAACTAGTTGAATACTATTCAAGTCAATCGGTAAGGAGGTTGGAATGGACCGTCACGAGAGTTTCGATCCTGCGGCTGCGCTGGAGCGGGCAGAGCAGGTGGGAGCCAACGTCCGTCGCCGCGGACGTTGGCATGGCTGGGTTTGGCTCACCATCGGCTTGGCCAGCCCTGTTCTCCTGGTCGTCACCGCTACCGACGTGGTCGAGGGGCCGGTCCGGATGGGGACGGCGATCGGCTTCATGCTGCTCGCCGGGCTCTTGGCAGTGTGGGAGACGAGGCGGGGTTTGTGGGGCCGCCAGGCGGCGCGGACTGATCGAGCGACGACCGCTGCCTATGTCGTGACGATGGCCGTGGCTGCTCTGACGGGGATCGTCGGTGAGGTCGCGGATGCGCCCGCCTGGTACATGGCGTGGGCCGCGCTGCCGGCGGTGCCCTGCTTCATCGCCGCATGGCGAATCCTCGCCGAATGACGGCCGATCGGCATCCCCGTCATCGTCTCGACGAATTGATCCACACGCCGGTTCGGCTGTCGATCATGGCGGCTCTGGCAGCGGCCGAGTCGATCGACTTTCGACGACTACGTGATCTGGTGGAGGTGAGCGACTCGCTCCTCTCGAAACACCTGACCGTGCTGGAGGATGCCGGCTACGTCGACGTGCAGAAGGGCTACGAAGGCAAGCGCCCCCGCACCTGGCTCTCGTTGAGCGAGCGCGGGCGGTCTGCCTACGACGATTATCTGAGGGTGCTGTCTTCGATCACCCGATCGGCACCCAGGACCGACTGAGCCGTGATCGCATTGACATCTTCTGTCAATCGTCCTTCCTCGAGGCGCACCAGCCGGTCGGCCACAACGGACAGAAGTTGCTCGTCGTGGGAGATGGCCACGACCCCGAGCCGACCGCTCGCCACCCGATCGAGAACGGCGTGCCACAGCTGGGCCTGAGTGATGGCATCCAGCATGGCGCTCATCTCGTCGGCGATCAGGAATGGCGCGTCTGTCTGCAAGGCGCGGGCGACTGCCACTCGCTGTAGCTCCCCTCCGGACACCTCGTGAGGGAAGCGATCCAGTAAGGCCGGCGTGATCCCCAGATCGGAGAGCAGGGATGGATCGGGCCTACCCGTCTCGGTGAGCGCTTCTCGCAACCGCCAACGAGGATCGACGGCGAACTCCGGATGCTGGAAGACGAGCTGGACCGGCTGGGTTCCGCGCCGGGGGAGAGGCTCACCGTCTACCAAGATGGTTCCGGCATCCGGCTCCAAGTAGCCGGCCAGGATCCGTCCCAGCGTGGTCTTGCCGGCTCCGCTGGGGCCTGCCAGGCCCACCACCTCCCCGCGCCGAACCGACAAGTAGGCACCCCGTAGCACGGGCGGAAGGCGCCGATGGTGGGAGTAGCGGATATCGCGCGCCTCAAGCACGAATGCACCTCACGGTCGCGCCACCTACCCGCCGGGGGAGGGGTCTGTTGTCCCGACACTGGTCGGCGACGAGTGGGCAACGGTCGGCGAACAGGCAGCCACTCGGGAGATCGTCGGGTGCGGGTTGTCCGCCCGGGAGGGCTTGAAAGCCATGAGCGGGTAGCGCCCGCCAGAGCGCACGGCTGTAAGGATGGGCCAGTGCTTCGCCGTCTCCCTGGAAGGCCTCCGCCCTGGTCTGCTCAACCGTCGTGCCCGCGTAGAAGACGGCCACCCGATCGGCCACCGTGAGCGCACCCTCGAGATCGTGGGTGATCAGGACAACCCCGGCCCCATCGTCGGCCACACGCCGGAGGTCGGTCAGGGTCTCGGCCACGACTGCTTCGTGCAAGCCGGGGGTGGGCTCGTCGGCGATGATCAGACTCGGTCGGCCGATGGTCGCGATCGCTGCCAGGATCCGGCGAGCCATGCCGCCCGACAGCTGATGCGGATACAGCTTCTCAACGCCTTCGGGGAGATGACGGCGGCGCAGGGCCTTTTCGGCGGCCCGGGCGGGCTCGGGCTCACCGATCAATCGGGCGGCTCTCTCGACCTGATCGCCGACACGCGTGACCGGGTCGAGGAAGGCCACCGACTGCGGTACCAGGGCGATGTCACGCCCACGTAGCTCCCGCCGACGGCGGTCGTCCAACTCGGCGCCGTCGTAGAGGATCTTGCCCCGTTCGATGGCGTTGGAGGGGAGCAGACCGAGAACGGCGTGGGCCAAAAGGCTCTTCCCGGAGCCGGATGCCCCGACCACCGCCACCACCTCGCCGCGGGCCGCCTCGAGGTCGAGTCCGGTGACGACGTCCAGCTTTCGCCGCCTCAGACCTGCCTCGTACTGCACGAAGCTGATCGAGAGATCCTCGACCGTGAGGAGGGTCATTCGTGCACGCTCCGTGGATCGGTGAGCGCTCGAACCTGGTCGCCGAGGACGTCGACCGCCTTCACCACGGCCAGGAGTGCGAGCCCGGGCAGCAGGGCGAGCCACCAGGCTCCGGACGAGAGCTCGCGCATCGCGTCCGCCAGGATGATTCCGACGGCAGGGGAGTCCGGCGGCAGACCGAAACCCAGGAACGAGAGCGCCGCTTCGTGCAGGATGGCGTGGGGAAAGAGTAGCACCAAGCCCACGGTGAACTGGGGCAAGAGATGACGGAGCAAATGCTTGCGTCCGATCCACCAGCGGGACTTGCCCAGGTTGCGAGACAAGTGGACGTAGTCGGCCTCCATGACGCGTCGACCCTCGGCGCGGAGGAGTCGAGCCAGGGACGGCCAATGGGTGACGGCCACCGCCACCACCACGCCGGTCAAGCCACCACCGAAGGCGAAAGCGACCAGGATCAGCAGGACCAGATGGGGAACGGCCAAGAACAGGTCGACGAGCCAGCCGACGGCGGTGTCGGCCCATCGCCCGAGTGAGGCGGCCACGATGGAAAGCAGGAGAGCGATGACCGCGCTGACCGCGGCCGCCAGTGTGCCCACCACGAGGCTCAGCCGGAGACCCACCAGAGTACGGGCCAAGAGGTCACGACCGAGCCAATCGGTGCCGAAGGGATGGGAGAGGCTCGGAGCCTGTCGTCGGTTTAGCAGGTCGGGTTTGGCAGCGACGTCCGCTAGAAGGGTGCCTGCGACGACCACGGCCGCCAGCACTATTAACAGGATCGAGACCGTCCATAGCGCCCGCCGCCTTCTATCGGGGAGGTGCAGGGTCACATCTGGATGACCGGGCGAAACGAGCGTCGGCACTGTCATCGTCGCCCCCTTCGACCGAGGACGGGCACGCGAGGATCGACCATCCGCTGGGCGATATCGCCGACCTGGTTGCCGACGAAGACCAGGACGGTGGCGAACAGCGCGATCCCCAAAAGCAGAGGGACGTCTCCTTGGACACCGGCACGCACCGTCGCTTGTCCGAGCCCGGGATAGTTGAAGACCTGCTCGGCCAGCACAGATCCACCCAGCAGCTCGGAGATGCTGGCGAATTGCAGCATCAGCGCCGGCACGGCGGCGTTTCGCATGACTCGGTGGCGGATCAGCCCCCAACCGGAATCACCCTGCGCCCGAGCGAAGAGAACCGCCTCGCTTCCGAGCACCTCTAGCGCCCTGGTTCGGGTGTGGAGCGTAACCGGGGCGATTCCGACGATGCTGAGCGTGAGAGCCGGGAGGATCAGGTGATGGAGACGCTGGAACAAGGTGGCTTGGGCTGGATCCATTCCGATGGGGGTCGCCCCTGAGGTGGGAACCCAGCCCAACTGGACTGCGAAGACGGTCAGCAGCAGCAAGCCGACCCAGAAGGTGGGGGCTGACGCCAGGGTATAGGCGGTCCACCGGATCGCCCGATCGAGGTGGCGGCCGTGATTGGCCGCCGCCACCAGGCCGAGGGCGAAGCCGATGACTCCTGATAGGACCCAGGCGGTTGCGAGCAGGGCGAGCGAAGCGGTGAAGCGCTGGCCCATCACCTGGGTTACGGGCGCGTTGAAGATGGTGGACGTGCCGAGATCGCCGCGTACGAGATTGGATGCCCAATGTGCCAGTCGCTCAGCCGGAGGATCGTTCAGGCCCCATCGTTCGGCGATCGCCTCCCGCTGCTGCTCACCAAGCCGCACGGCGTCACCTCCGACATAGGCGTCGATCGGATCCACCGGCGACAACTCCATGAGGACGAATCCGACCAAGGCCACTCCGGCAAGGAGGCCCAGGAGATGGAGCAGACGGCGGACGACGAACCCCGCCACGTCGCGACTGGGGGAGGGAGGCCGGGGCGCCTCCGTCGTCTCGGGAGTCGGGGTCAGCAGCTCCACGTCCACCGCGACAGGCCTTCGGTGATCGGATATCCGTGACCGTGGGGCTCGATCTGCAGCGGCCCTAGGTCCAGGCACTCGTCGACCAGATAGGTGTGGTCCAGGTTCACGAGCCACGCCCAGGGAGCCTGACGGGCAGCGGCGTAACCGTGGTCGTCCGGTCCCAGGGCGGCGGCCGCGAAGTGGTGGTAGGCGGTCTCGAGGTCCATGTCCGCCATGGCGGCATCGAGTTGCTCGTCTACGTATGGGTCCGAGAAGCGGTTGGCGTTGTAGATGTCGTCGGTCTCGGCGAGAGAGCTGTGATAGAGCCGGTAGATTTCGCTCGGGTCGTGGCTGCCCCAGCCGAATACCACTAGCTGATTCGGTGCCACGGCGAACGATTCGCTGCCTTCCATCCCCTTCGGCGTCGCCTCGATGCCGATCTCTGCCAACTGGTCGGCGACGGCCACCGCCAGGCCCTGACGATCGAGATCCGAGGCTCGATAGGCGATCTCGAGTCGAGCTTCGATGCCGTTCTTTTCGACCACGCCGTCGCCGTCGGTGTCCTGCCAGCCGGCGTCGGCCAGGATCTGGCGGGCGAGATCCACGTCGCCGTCCTCGAAAGCGGCGTCGGGGTTGCCCCAGGGCAGGCCATCGGCGGGGGTGAAGGCAGGCCGTCCGAATCCGTTCAATACCCCGTCGACCAAGGCCTGGCGATCGATGGCATAGTTGATCGCCTTTCGCACCGCCAAGTCGGAAGTCACGTCGTTGCCGATCGGTTGGCCGTTGTGGTCGACTTCACCGGTCTCGGGCAGGAATGGCAGGCTGAGGCCCCGATTGTCGACGGATTCGGCCGCCACCAGTTCCATTCCCTCCACGTCTTGGTCGGCCAGAGCGAGGGGAACCGATGCGAGGTGGAGCTCGCCGGCCCGAGCGGCCGCCATGGTGGCGTCGGCATCGGTGAACTGGAACACGACTCGATCGAAGTGGGGAGTATCGCCGTAGTAGTCCGGGTTCCGGGTCACGATGAGCTGCTGGCCTTCGTCCCAGCGCTCGAGAACCCATGGTCCCGATCCGACCGGCTCCCGTCCGTAGTCGGGGCCGTGCAGGTGGGCCGGCACGATACCCAGCGTCGCCATCCGGGCGGGAAAGGTGCTCCAGGGCCGCTCCAAGTGGAATTCGACGGTCGTGTCGTCGATCACTGTGACGTCGTCGAGGAAGGTCAGGTCGACGAGGCCGCCGCTGCTGGCGGCAGTGGTGTAGGTGTAGGCCACGTCCTCGGCGGTGACCGGCTCTTCGTCGGTGAAGGTGGCGTCGTCCCGGATGGTGACGGTGTAGACGAGGCCGTCGTCGGACACGCTCCAGTCGGTGGCGAGGTCCCCGGTCAGTTCCAGGTCGACGTTCCGCTGGAGGAGCGTGGACTGGAATAGCGGGTTCCCGTATTCTCCCCATCCCAGGGTGGGGTCATAGCCCTCTGGGTTCTCTCCGCCGACCGCGATTCGGAGATCGGCGGGCGGGGAGTCAGCCGAGTCGGTGGTCGTTGGGGGACTATCAGCGCCGCCAGAGCAGGCGGCGATCAGCAGGAGGACCGGGAGCAGGAGCAGTGTTGTCGAACGCATCTTCCTCGTTATTGCAAACTACTTGCAATACTACCCCCCTCCTGCAAACCGCTTGCAATAGGGCTTTTTATCAGCAGAACGTCGTGCGAGACACGACGGTTGTGTCGCGAGATTCCGCGAGCGCGGCGTTCAACTGAATCTCACCGCGCAAACGTCGTGTATGACACTCGGTTTTGCTGATAAAAAGCCCTACGCGCCAGAGGTGAGGGAGGGAGTGGATGTACGAGACACCTGAAGACATCGAGCGGCTGCAGGCTCTGCTGGATGCGAGTTACGCCGCCGCCGGGCCGCATCTGGCTGCCATCCACACGGCGGAGGCGCGCCTCACGGCTGTCGACCT
>DATGPZ010000081.1:0-2128 GCA_035304485.1 Acidimicrobiia bacterium
TCCCTGCGTTTCGATGAAGCTGCCCGGTGGCTGGTAGCTCTGCAGATGTTCGCGCAGGGTGGCCTGACGACCGGCTTCTCTTCGAGCAGGGCCTGGGGCGAACAAGCCCCCTTGGCCGGGTTGGCGGTGGTCAGCTGGGCGGGAGGCGACCTGGCCGAGACCCTGATCCTGAACACGCTGATCTACGAACCCTCGAAGGCACCCTTTGCGGCCGAAGGTGAAGACCTGCCGGTGTGGGAGCGGGAACCTCCAGCGGGCGAGCCGGTACGACGTACCCCAGCCGGATACCTCGATTGGCTGACCTGGCCGTCCCGACGGGTGCGGCTGTTTCCTGACGGTGACCGCATCGAACAAGTAGCGATCACACCGGGTGATGCTCTCCCTCCCGGTCTGGAGGCTTCGTCGTACGAGCAGATGGTTCCCCGCCGAAGGGCGAGGGACAGAGACCCGTTCCGGCCTGTTCGCTACGACCCCGATCGAGCTCTGCTGCGAGAAGCCACCGCGTTACTTCTCCGAAATCCGTCAGCTGGCGAAGAACTCTGGAAGCGGGCGCCGGTGGTGTCCCACCTTGATCGCCTGGTTGGATACGGGACGGTCCCACGTGAGAGGCCGCTGCTATTGATGGTGGCGGGCTTGGGGGTCAACAAGTCGAAGTACGTGGACTGGGGGGAGGAGGGGCTAGGGGTGAGCGCCGGCTTGGTGGCCGACGAATCCCTTGCATGGCTGGTGTACCGGGCGACTGAAGCCGCCGAAGCCGCGGTGGATGCCGCTGGATACGCCGCGCGGCGCAGCTACGTCGGCGATCGACGCAACGCCGCGGCGGGGGTGGCGACACGCTGCCGGAGCCGCGCCTGGGGGTTGCTGGAGCTCGTATTCGACGAGTTCCTGGCCCGTCTTCCAGCCGACGCGTCCGCGGCCGTGTCATCGTGGGCCGACTCCCTCAGGCAAGCCGTCTACCGGGCGTTCGAGTCCACCGCGGCGCCGGCGGCATCCGGCCGGGAACTCAGAATGAGGGTGGAGGCGGAACGCTGGCTGCGAGGACGGATCTCGGAATTGATCGAGGAACTGCAAGGAGCGGCACACGCCGCGAAAGGAGGTGCATCGCCGTGACGACAGACCAACTCACCCGGGAGGCTCGCTTCGTGGAGGCGATGCTGACTGGAGGCAGGGACGTCCCCGGGGTCCGGGCGGCTCTCAGAAGGAGCCTGGCGATGCCACCGGGAGCCGACGCCAGAGTCCACCCGATCGTGTACCCCTGGATCTCCGGGGTTCCCGAACCAGATGAGTGGAGGTGGTTCCTGGTGGCAGGGCTGATGGGCCTGTTACCAGGCGAGTGGAGGCCGCCGTTACAGCCGGTCGGATTCGGGGTCAGCGCCCGGGAACTCAAACAGAAGCGGGACCCCAAGCCGGCCGAAGGTGACCGAACCGGACCCACCGAGCGCCGTTTCGTGGCCCTGCTCGACGCCGACCAAGACGAGTTGCCACACCATATGCGTCACATCCTCCGCCTGATGATCGGCGCCGAGGTCCGGATCGACTTTATCCGGCTGCTCGGCGACCTCAGATGGTGGTCACACCCGGAACGCCGCGTCCAGCGCCGCTGGGCTCGGGACTTCTGGGCGGGAACCGCCGAAGACCAACAGAAGGGAGACGAAGAATGATCATCGAGATGCACAGCATCCAGAATATCGCCCCCAGCAATCTCAACCGGGACGACACCGGCTCCCCGAAGGACTGCACCTTCGGCGGCGTTCGGCGGGGGAGGATTTCCAGTCAAGCTCTCAAGCGAGCCGCCCGCCGGGCCTTCCTGTCTTACGGTCTGACGCCGGAGGAGGTGGGGGTGCGGACCCGCCGGGTTGTCGAAGCGGTGGTCGACCGGCTGGCACTGGTCCATGGCCGGGACCGCGAGGCCGCAACCAAGGTGGCCGCGAACGCCTTGGCCAACTTCGGCCTGACCGGGGGAGAGTATCTGCTGTTCGTTTCCCGCCAGGGAATCGAAGCTCTGGCCGATCGATGCAACGATCTGTTCGACGAGCTGTCGAAGGACAAGCCGACCAAGGGAGCCATCAAAGAGCTCAGCGCCGATATCCTCCTCGACGCCTCCGGACAAGTCGACGTGGCCTTGTTC
>DATGPZ010000082.1:0-77184 GCA_035304485.1 Acidimicrobiia bacterium
CGCCGTCGATGGTGCCGCCACCTACCAGGCGGCGAGCGAGGTGAAAGAGAAGGCGTCGAGGATCGCCGCTCACCTGTTGGAGGCCTCCGAGGCCGACATCCGGTTCGAGAACGGCGGCGCCCACGTGGCGGGCTCCCCCGACCGCTCGGTGAGCTGGGAGGACATCGCTACCGCCGCCTACCAGCCCCACCTCCTGCCGGAGGGCATGGCAGGCGGTCTGGAGGCACACTCGATCTTCAGTCCTGCCAACGCCACCTGGCCGTTCGGCACCCACATTGCCATGGTGGAGGTGGACGCCGAAACCGGCGACGTCGACTTGCTTCGATACCTCGCCATGGACGACTGCGGGAATGTCATCAACCCGATGATCGTCGACGGCCAGATCCACGGCGGGTTGGCACAAGGTATCGGCCAGGCCCTCTTCGAGGACGCCATCTACGACACCGACGGCAATCTCCTGACGGGGTCCCTGGTGGATTACCCGCTGCCCACCGCCGCCGATCTGCCCAGCTTCGAGTTGGCGCGTACGGTCACGCCATCGGACATCAACCCGTTGGGAGTGAAGGGCATCGGTGAGGCGGGCACGATCGGATCCGCCCAGACGATCGTCAACGCGGTGGTGGACGCTCTCAGACCGCTGGGTGTGAAGCACGTAGACATGCCGCTGCGTCCCAAACGGGTGTGGGAGGCGATCCAGGCCGCGCGAGCAGGGAGTGACAGCTGATGTATCCGAGAAAGTTCGACTATGTCGCCGCCACCAGCCTCGACGAGGCGGTGTCCGCCCTGGCGAGCAGCGAGTTCGGCAAGGTGATGTCGGGTGGGATGTCGCTGCTCCCGATGATGAAGCTGCGGCTCCTGTCGCCGGAGACAGTGGTCGACATCGGCAGGATCCCCGGTCTCGACCAGATCAGCGATCGGGGGGACCACGTGGCGATCGGGGCGCTGGTCCGTCATGCCGAGGTCGCCGCATCCGACCTGCCCCGTGCCCTGACCGATGCCGCTGCCTGGACGGGCGACGTCCAGGTCAGAAACCGTGGCACGACCTGTGGAGCGGTCGCTCACAGCGACATCGCTGCGGACCAACCCGCCGCCGTGCTGGCGCTGGGGGCGACGATGGTGGCACAGGGACCCAACGGGACTCGGGAGATCGCCGCCGAGGACTTCTTCGTCGACGCCATGACGTCGGCTCTGGAGCCCGAAGAGATCCTGACCGAGATCCGGATCCCCAAGGTGGGCGGCGCCACGGCTTACGACAAGCTCGGCCGACGCGGCGGGCACACCGACTATGCGGTGGCCGGGGCGGCGGCCTGGGTCCAGAAGGACAACGGCTCGGTCTCTGCCTGTCGGGTGGCTCTCACTGGCGTCGGCACGAAAGCGACCCTGGCGCACGGTGTGGCCGAGGCTCTCGTCGGCACCGACGGGTCGGAGCAGGCCGTGAAGGAGGCGGCGAGCCGGGCCACTGAAGGGGTGACGGTCCTGGAGGACTTGTACGGCTCGGAGGAGTACAAGGCCCACCTGGCCGAGGTCTTCACTCGCCGCGCCCTCACCCAAGCCCTCGCCCAACTGTGAGGCATTCTTAAGACCGAAACGGGGCTTAAAACGCCCCGTTTCGGTCGAGAGAATCACACCGCAACGAAAGCACCCCGGCGGACCAGACGATTGCGGGCCCGGTGGATCCGGTCGACCACCACATCGGGCATCGTCCATATCTCGTAGTCCCAGACGACGACCACGGTGTATCCCGCCGCCTCGAGACGGGCGATGCGTTCGGCGTCCGCCTGTCGATGCGCCCAGGACGTGTGGTATCGCTCGCTGTGGATCTCGACGATGAGCGGGAGGTGGAGGTCGCAGTAGTCGACCCGCCCGATCCAGGAGGGTCCGTAGATATCGACCTGGCGTCGCAGGGTGGTGATGCCCCCGTCGGCGGCGATGATCTCGAATCGTCGCTCATTGTTGCTCTGGGGTGTCGGACTGTCATCATCGCGGTCCTCGAGGGCTCTGCGCATGAGACGGAGCCCGTTGCGGCCCTGTCGTGACATCTCCCAAGTGAAGTCCCATGCCTCGGCAACGGTCAGGTCCCGATTGGCGAGGAAGTGGTCGAGGACCTGGAGGCCCTTCTGAGGTCCCTCGGATCCAAAGACGGTCAATGTGGTCAGGGCCGGAGCGGTGACCGGGATGTCGAAGAGATGGGTCCGCTGTTCTGGAGGGATCCGGGTGAGATGGTGTACCCGGGCGGCCGCCGGGTCGGTGCGTTTGAGAGGCCGGCTCACCGAGACATGGACGGGTTCCGGTCGAACGTGTTTCACACCCCACAGGGCAGCCGCGGTCAGATGTGACGCCATGGCGTCGTAGCCGACATCGAGGATCCCGGCCATCACCGTCTGCCACGGTGACGCTTCCGAGCCTCCAATTCGCAGGACTCTGGGCGTCAGGAACGTCAGGCGGCCGGAGCGGACGAGACGGCGGAGGGCCTTGCGGTCGTATCCGGCCTCCCGGGTCTGGCGACGGCTGATGAGCCCGTGCTGGCGTGCGGTGATCTCACGGATGGCGTTGAAGTCCGGCATACAGGGCAACCTGTCACAGCCGGATGGCGGTGGGAAGGGGGTCGTGATTCTCCGCGTCAGAACGGGGCGTTTCGCGCCCCGTTCTGGTCTTAAGAACGCCACTAGAGTGAGCGTGTGCGGTCGGTTGATGACGTCGTGGCAGCGTTCGAGGAACGCGGATACGTCGCCGACCGGAGCCTGGCGGTTTCGGTGCATCTCGCCCTGGAACTCGAGCGGCCCCTGTTCCTCGAGGGAGAGGCGGGAGTCGGAAAGACCGAGGTCGCCAAGGTCCTGGCGTCGATCTTCGACGAGCCCTTGATCCGGCTGCAGTGCTACGAGGGCCTGGACGTCAATCACGCGTTGTACGAATGGGACTACGCCCGCCAGATGCTGGCGATCCGTCTCATCGAGGCGGGGGGCGAGCACAGCCACGCCGACGTCTCCGACATCATGTCGCGCGACTACCTGATCGCCCGTCCACTTCTCCAAGCCGTGGAACAGGCGGCGGGCGGTCGCCGGCCCGTGCTGCTGATCGATGAGCTGGATCGGGCGGACGAGGAGTTCGAGGCGTTCCTCCTCGAGTTGCTGTCCGACTTCCAAGTCACGATCCCCGAGGTAGGAACGATCGCGGCCGAACGGCCTCCGATCGTCGTGATCACCTCCAATCGGACACGTGAGATCCACGACGCCCTCAAGCGTCGCTGCATTTACCAGTGGATCGACTACCCCGACGTCGATCGGGAGGTGGCGATCGTCCGTCGGCGGATCCCCGATCTCGACGAGAAACTCGCCCGCCATCTGGCCGAGGCCATGAAGGACCTGCGGTCACTCGACCTGTTCAAGCCTCCGGGCGTGGCGGAGACACTCGATTGGGCACGGGCACTGCAGATTCTCGGAGCCGACGAACTTACCGACGAGGTGACCGAGGACACCCTGGGTGTGGTCTTGAAGTACCGCGAGGATGTCGAGACCGTCAAAGCGCATCGGGCTGCCTCGCTCTGAAGGGCACGAGTCCCCACGGGCGTGTACTCTCGGCAGAGGGTATGTGGACAACAGGATGCTCGGGGCGTGGACCTCCGATAGGGGCAGTACACCTGCCAGCCACTCGAAGGAGGAAACCCGACCGTGATCGACCCGATCGCCAAACTGCACAGCCCCACGGGCTCCCTCGTCAGCCTCTATGTGAACCGCCGGGCCCAGGCCACCCGCGCAGCCCTCACCCAACTCTTGAAGAGCCTCTCGCAGGCAAACGGCAACAAGTACCTCCGGCGTGACGCCGATCGCATCTTGCAGCTGGCCGACACCATCGAATCGGACCCTGCGCCTGCGGCTGCGGTCTTCGCGTCCCATCGAGACGGAATCTTCGAGTTCCTCCCTCTCACCCACGAGGTGGAAGACATCGCCACGGTCGGCCCGCGTCCTCATCTGCGTCCCCTTCGGTCGCAGCCTCGACCGATGCGGGTCGGGGTCATCGTGGCGGACACAGCTCGGGCCAGGACGTTTGCTATGTCGGGGGGCGTCCTGCACGAGTACGGCGAAGAGTTGGTCGCTGAGCGCGGAAAGGAGAACTACGGGGGCTTTTCCGGCTACGAGGAGCAACGGAACCGGGCCCGGGCCGTCGAGCTGTCGGCCAACCTGTGGCGCCAGGCGGGTCGGCGCCTGCTCGAAGCGCATCGAGACCAGCCGTTGGAGCTCTTGGTCATCGCCGGCCACGACGAGGACTTCGATTCGATCGCGGTCGAACTGCACCCCTACCTCCGTCAGCTTCCCCAGGAACGCCTCGTCTTCGACACCGGTGCTTTCAACCAGTCCAGCCTGGCGGAGGGCGTGGCGGCAGCGGTGGAGAGGGAGCGCCGCAGGCTCTCCGAGGAGCTCTTGGATCGGCTGCTGGCCGAGGCCGGTCGGGGCGGATCCGCCGTCACGGGATTGGCGCCCGTGCTCGAGGCATGCAACGCCCACGCCGTCGAGCAACTCGTGGTGGCGGGTCCTTTCGTCAAACCCGGTGTGATGTGCGACGGCTGCGGCTGGCTCGCCCGGGATGGCGAGACCTGTCCCCTGTGTGAAACGCCTACCTTTCCGATCGATGATGTCGTGTCGGCAGCCATGGATGCGACGGTCGAAGCGGGGGGAAGGTCCGAAATCGTCCGGGTCGCTAGCCCCCTGGACGCGGACGGAGTCGGGGCCTTCCTTCGCTTCCGTGTTCGCTGAACATCGGTACCGGTTCGCAGTAGGGGTATGACGTGGCGGGGGCGCTGATTCGGTTCGGGCGTCGTCTGCGGGATGAGGGCATCCCCGTAGGGCCCACCATCGCCGACGATCTGGCGAGTGCAGTCGACGTCGTCGGCCTGGCATCTGCTGAAGACACCTATCACGCTTTTCGGTCGATATGTGTGTCCAACGTGGATCAGATCCCGACGTTCGATCGCGTGTTCACCGAAGTGTTCGGGTGGTCGGGGCCTCCCCCCGGCCTCAGCTCGCTGGAAGAGCGCCGCCGGAGTTGGTCGATCGAGAGCGACGAAGGCGGAGAAGGCGACGGGTCGGAGCCCGAGGAGGAGACGGCTGTCGTGGGTGCCTCCTGGAACGAGCGGCTGGCCGACAAAGACTTCGCCGAGCTCACTCCAGAAGAAGAAGCTGCGGTTCGGGCCATGATCGCGACCATGATCTGGCGGCCGGCCGACACCCGATCCCGACGTCGCCGGCCCGCCTCGACGGGGGACCGCCCCGACCCTCGGCGCACATTGCGGCGGTTGGTGGGAACCGAAGGGGACCTCCTGCTCCCCGCTTACACGGAAAGAAGGATCCGCCGCCGCCCCCTGCTGTTCATCGCCGACGTTTCCGGCTCGATGGAGCGGTACTCGGAGATGCTGCTCTACTTCGCGCATGCCGCTCGCGGTCGTTTGGGGCGACTGGAGGCGTTCGTCTTCTCGACCCGCCTGACCCGGATCACACGGCAGTTGGATCGACGCAGCCCGTCCGAGGCCATCGCTAGGGTGGCCGACGCGGTCCACGACTGGTCGGGAGGCACCCGTATCGGCCAAGCGTTGGCGGAGTTCAACCGGAGGTGGGCCCGGCGAGTGACGACCGGTGGCCCGATCGTCTTGATCGTGTCGGATGGATGGGACCGAGGTGACCCGGATCTGCTGGCCGAGGAGATGGCCAGGCTCTCGCGGTCGGTCCACCGGGTGGTCTGGCTCAACCCTCTCGCTTCTCGTCCTGGCTTCGCCCCCGAGACCCGCGGCATGCAGGCTGCCATGCCCTACGTCGATGACCTGCTGGCGGCGGGACGTCTCAGCGATCTCGCTTCCGTCATCGACCTCCTAGAGTCGGTTCCAGCGAGGAGAGCCAGATGAGAGACGCATTGGCCATACGTCGAGAATGGAAGGAGAACGGCCTCGATGTCGCTTCCGCCACCGTCGTCCGGGTGGCCGGCCCTGCCCCGCGGCCGGTGGGCTCGCGTATGTTGATCTCGTCGGCGGGAGACATCGAGGGCAGTGTGTCCGGCGGATGCGTGGAGAACGACGTGTTCCTCCACGCTCAGGAGGTGTTGGCGAGTGGGGAGCCCCGACTCGTCACCTACGGGATATCCGACGACGACGCATTCGAGGTAGGACTCGCTTGCGGCGGCACCATCCAGGTGTTCGTAGAGAAATGGTGACAGAGCCGACGGAGGCCCTGGAGCGGATCCTCGCCGAAGAGGAGTACGGCGCTCAGCTGACCGTCCTGACCGGACCGGACGCCGGTGCCGTGGCGGTTCTCGACGCTGGTGGCGAAGTGCTCGCCGGTTCGGTCCCCGAGAGCATCCAGGAACCTCTCGTCGCCGATGCCCTCACCCTGATGGATCGCGAGATGCCGCTGACCGTCTCGTACGGTGAGGTCGATGTGTTCGTGGAGCCTTTGGTTCCCCGCCCCCGATTGGTCATCTTCGGTGCCGTCCACATCGCTCAGGCCCTGGCCCAGCACGCCTCCTTGCTCGGCTACCACGTCACCGTCTCGGACGCCAGATCGGCGTTCACGACCGAGGAGCGGTTCCCGGATGTGGACCACCTGGCGGTCGGGTGGCCCGATCAGGTCATCGACCAGATCGTCCTCGATCGGAGGACCTCGATCGTCGTGTTGAGTCACGACGCCCGTTTCGAGAATCCGCTGTGGCCGCTGATCTTGGAGAGCGACGTCCGCTACATCGGCGCGATGGGCAGCCGGCGAACGGCCGAGCGGCGGCGTGAGCGACTACTCGAGGCCGGGTTCGACGCTTCTGCCGTCGACCGGATCCATGGGCCGATCGGTCTCGACATCGGAGCCGAGTCACCGGGGGAGGTCGCGGTGGCGATCCTGGCGGAGATGATCTCCGAACACCGCCGACCCCACGAGCCGCTGGAACTCAAAGGCGAGGTGCGTCCCTTGGTCCCAGCTCATCGCGCCGGTTAGCGTTCACGGTTTCCCCATGATTCGTCTCGTGCACCCGGAGATGCCCGTATGAACATCGCCGCCCTGGTTCTGGCTGCGGGTGGTTCATCGCGGTTGGGGCGTCCCAAGCAGCTCGAACCGTGGGGCGACACCACGCTTCTCGGACATGTCGTTCGCCAGGTGCGCGACTTTCCCGTCGAAGAGGTGTGGGTGGTTCTGGGCGCCGAAGCCGATCGAATCCTCGACACCGTGGATCTGGAGGGCTGCGGCGTCATCGAGAACCCCGAGTGGGAGGAGGGGATCGCTTCCTCCCTCCGGGTCGGGCTCGATGCCCTCACCCAGACCAGCCGGGCGGAAGCGGCCCTCGTGGTCATCGGGGACCAGCCGGACATCGATCGAGGGGTGGTGCAACACCTCGTCGAGACCTTCTCACGTAGCCCGCGTCCGGTCGCCATCCCGAAGTACCGTTACACGTGGGGGAACCCGGTGATCGTGGACCGGTCGCTGTGGCCACGGCTGATGAGTCTGGAGGGCGACGACGGAGCAAAGCGATTGTTCAAGGCGCACCCGGAATGGGTCGAGGAGGTATGGACGGATCACCTTCCGCCGCGGGACGTCGACACCGAAGCCGACGTCGAAGAACTGCGGCCGAGACGGCTGGGTACCGCTACGGACGGGGGAGAAGAGCGGCGGTAGAGTGCTCGGGCCGCCACGGATTAGGAGCTATCGCGGAGTCATGGCAAGGATCGATGAAATACGGTCGATGTCGCACAAGGAGGCGACACGGCTACGCAAGGCAGGGGTTCGAACGACGGAGGCGCTGCTCAAGAGGGCGGCGACGCGCTCCGGTCGCGCGGAGCTCTCGAAGGCCACCGATCTGCCGACCTCGGATCTCCTGAAATGGGCCAACGTGGCCGATCTGATGCGGATCAAGGGCATCGGTGGTGAATATGCGGAGCTCTTGGGTCTGTGCGGCGTGAATACGATCAAAGAGTTGCGTCGCCGCAACGGCGTTGCCCTGACTGCCAAGATCATGTCGGTCAACGGCCGCAAGGACCTGGTCCGGCGGCTCCCCACCGAGTCGATGGTGGAGACCTGGATCCAGCGCGCCTCCGAGCTGGAACAGATCGTCAAGCACTGAGTCGGAAGTCGGTTTGCGTGGTGGAGGGGGTCGGTTGCCTGTCCGCGGGTGGTGACGGTTTCGGGGACCGGGCGGTTGGATGGCCCCGCTGACTGGTCAGCTCACTTGGGGTAGCCGTGGGGGGTGTGGGGGCGTACCCCCACATGGTCAGCACTGTCGGAAGTCGGTTTGCGTGGTGGAGGGGGTCGGTTGCCTGTCCGCGGGTGGTGACGGTTTCGCGGACCGGGCGGTTGGATGGCCCCGTTGACTGGTCAGCTCGGTTGGGGTAGCCGTGGGGGTGTGGGGGAGTACCCCCACATGGTCAGCACTGCGGAGGTCGGTCTGCGTGGCGGAGGGGGTCCGTCGCCCCGCTCGCCTGGTTCGTGAGATTGCGGGAGGTCCGGTCGAGGGTTCGAGAAGGCCCGGTCGGCTCATCAGCTCGAGGCGGGTAGCTGAGGGGGAGTTGGGGAGTGCCGGCAGATGATCAGCACCGTGGAGATGGAAAGGGACTGTGTGGAGGAGGGTCCCTCCACACAGTCCCTTTCGGATTTCAGGAAGCCTTGGACTCCGTCGAGGAGGCCTTGGTCTCCGCCGGCTTCTTGGCGGCAGGCTTCTTGGCGGCCGACTTCTTCGCGGTGGCAGCCTTCTGAGTGGTCGCCTTGGCCGTGCCGGCCTTCTTGGCGGCAGGCTTCTTCGCAGCCGGCTTCGTTGCCGTGTCGGCATCGGCGGCCTTCTCGGTGGCGCCGTTCTCGGAAGCACCGTTCTCGGCGGCGCCTTCCGGTCGGAAGGAGGCTCGCCACGTGGTCAGCATGTCCTCGAGCTGGTCCCGCAGCTTCCCGACCTGCTCACGGGCCTGGTCGAAGTCGACCTTGGCCGTGATCTCGTCGACCACCTTGCGATCCGACAGCTTCTCGACAGCCTGTTCGCCTTCGGTGGCGAACTCTTCGAGTAGCTCCTTGGCTCGCCGGGTGACATCGTCCGAGCGGTTCTCGAGTTCCGCTCGCAGCTTCTCGAGGCGGGCGTTGACGGCCTTGGCGGCGACGATCGGCGCCCCGACGGCCGCGTAGACGGCATTCTTGGTCTTCATGGTGACTCCTCCTGAGTGGGGTCGTCTTCGTTTCCAGAGGTCTCGATGAGCGTGCGGTACAGATCCAGAAGCACCTGTTTGTGGCGGGGGCTGAGGAGACGATCCGCTTCGATCGCCTCCACCACGGTGGGAGGGCTCCCGCCTTCCTCGATCAGGCCGGCCCGTGAATACATGGTCTCGGCCGAGATCGAGAGCGCTCGCGACAACTGCTTCAAAATATGTGCCGACGGGCGGCGAATCCCGCGTTCGATCTGACTCAGGTAGGGATTGGAGATCCCTGCCCGATCTGCCAACCGACGCAGCGACAGGTTCGCCCGCTGACGCTGCTGGCGGATGAAGTCGCCGAGATCAGTCGCCTGCTCGTCGTTCACACCTTCAGGATACCGGAAGCTGCTAACTAATGCAAGCAGGATGTCTGCTCACAGCAACCTGAGGGAGGACGTCACCGACCTCGGTTGTGATCTGACGGGCGCGCAGGGCAAACTGCAGGTGACGAAAGGCCACAGATGATCATCGTCATGAACAATTCTGCCACCGACGCCGAGGTCAAGGCGGTCGTGGAGCGACTCCAGTCGATCGGGTGCGAGGCCCATGTCTCGGTCGGTCAATATCGCACGGTGATAGGCGCCCTGGGCGACCGCGAAGCCATCCGCCAGCTGCCCTGGGAGGCGATGGCCGGTGTGGAGAAGGCGGTTCCCGTCATGAAGCCGTTCAAGTTCGTCTCTCGGGAATTCCAGGCGGAGGACACCGTCATCGAGGTCCGCAATGCCGTGCTCGGCGGGGGCGGTTTCACCGCTATCGCCGGACCCTGTGCCGTGGAGAGCCGAGACCAACTGTTCCGCACGGCCGAGGCGGTGAAGAAGGCCGGCGCCACCATTCTGCGGGGCGACGCCTTCAAGCCACGTACCTCGCCGTACTCGTTCCAAGGAATGGGCGAGGAAGGGCTCGAGCTGTTGGCGGCCGCCCGGGAGGAGTTCGACATGCCTTTCGTCGCCGAGGTCCTCGACCCCAGGGACGTCGGCCTGGTCTCGTCCTACGCCGACATCCTGCGGATAGGCACCCGCAACATGGCCAACTTCACCCTTCTCACCGAGGTCGGGCGCCAGGACAAGCCGGTCCTTCTGAAGCGGGGCTTCACTGCCACCATCGAGGAGTGGTTGAACGCCGCCGAATACGTGTACAAGGAGGGCAACCAGCAGATCATCATGTCCGAGAGGGGTATTCGCACCTTCGAGACGGCTGCCCGCAACACGCTGGACATCACGGCCGTCCCCCTCTTGAAGGGCATGTCGCATCTGCCGGTCATCGTCGATCCTTCCCACTCCGGAGGCAAGCGTGAGCTGGTCTCCCCGCTCGCCCGGGCCGCGGTGGCGGTCGGCGCCGACGGGATCATGGTGGATGTGCACCCGACACCCGATACCGCTCTCGTCGATGGCGCCCAGGCGCTCCTCCCCTCCGAGTTCGTCGAGCTGATGCAGGTCGTCCGATCGATCTCGGAGATCGTCTCGGGAACGAATTGAGGGCGACCATCCTCGGCACCGGCCTGATCGGTGCCTCCGTCGGAGCCGGTCTGCGTGAAGCGGGCTGGAAAGTGACCGGTTGGGATCCCGAGCCCTCGCACCTACGGGAAGCGAGCGAGATGGGAGCGGTGGACGAGATCCTGACCGACTTTCCCGAACGGATCAGCGGCGAGGATCTGGTGGTGTTGGCCGGTCCGGTCAGGGCCATCCTCGCCTCGCTGGGAGAAATCGAGACCGATGCGCTCGTCACCGACGTCGCCTCGGTCAAGACGTCGGTCGTCTCGGCTTCCCGCCGGCCCGCCCGCTTCGTGGGTGGTCACCCGATGGCCGGCAGGGAGAGCTCAGGCCCGGGTGCGGCCAGTGCTGCCATGTTCAGGGGGGCGACATGGATCCTGACCACGGACGGCGCCTCACCCGATGATCTCGCTACGTTGGAAGAAGTCGTGACGGCTCTGGGGGCGGTCCCGGTCCGCATGACCGCCCAAGCCCACGACGCGGCCGTGGCGGCCGTCAGCCACGTTCCTCAGGTGGTCGCCTCGGCGCTCGTCAATCTCGTCGCTCGGGAGGACACGGCTCTCTCCCTGGCGGCGGGCGGCTTTCGGGATCTGACTCGAATCGCACTCTCGGAACCGGCGTGGTGGAGCGACGTCCTGGCCGCCAACCGGGACTCCGTGGCCGGCCTGGTGCGGCGGCTCACCGATGAGCTGACCGAATGGGCCGAGAAGATCGAGCGAGGTGATACCGAAGCCATCGCCTCGGGTCTGGAAGCTGCCCGAAGCACCCGGCGGAGCCTGGCACCGCCCGTGGCCGCCGTCCAGGTCGTACTCGAAGACCGACCGGGCGAGCTGGCGGGAGTCGGCATGGCGCTGGCGGAATCGGGCGTCGACATCCGCGATCTCCAACTGCGACACGCCACCCGCGGGGGCGGCGGGGTGTTGACGCTGTCGGTGCGACCCGGTCAGGAGGAAGCACTCACTGAGGCCCTGGCCGAGCGCGGTTTCCGGCTCGTCGGGTGATCAGACCGCGGTATCGAGCAGCCGGTGCAGTGTGGCGGTCGCGGCTTTCAAGCCGACCTCGAGGGCACGTTCGTTGAACACGAAGCCGGCGGAGTGGAGGTCGCAGAACCCCGTGTCGGGAGCGGATCCGAGCCGCAGGAGAGCCCCCGGCACCACCTCCAGGTAGCGGGAGAAGTCCTCGGCGCCCATGCTGACGTCGGTGGTGGTGACCGCTTCGGGACCCAGGTTGTCCACTATCGCCTTGCGGGCCACGTCGATCAGACCCGGGTCGTTCACCACGGGGGGTATACCCGGCTGGTGGGTCACGGTGACTTTGGCGCCGGTGGGGGCGACGATCTGCTCGGCCAGGTTCTCCAAGAGGAACGGAATCTCCTCCCACAGGCCGCGGTCAAGGGTACGAATCGTTCCTCCCAGTTCGAGCCGGGTGGGTATCACGTTGTCGGCCGTCCCGCCTTCGATGCGCCCGAATACCACCACCAGCGGCCGGCGAGCATCGACCACGCGATCCAGCAAGGTCGGTAGCTCGGTCACCACCTTCCCCGCCGCATAGACGAGGTCGGCCGTCTGATGGGGCCGGGCCGTGTGGCCCCCCGGCCCTTCCAGGCGAATGTGGAATCGGTCGGCGGATCCGGTGATGGCGCCCGTCCGGAGGCCGACGGTCCCGGACCGCAGGCCAGGGTCGACATGGAAGGCGAGAATCGATTCCAGTTCTTCGACCACTCCCTCTTGGACCAGCGTCAGCGCCCCTCCAGGGAACGACTCTTCACCGGGCTGGAAGATGACCCTCACCCGACCCGGCAGATCGAGCTGGGCGAGGATCAATGCCACACCGGCAGCGATGGCGGTGTGGGCGTCGTGACCGCAGGCGTGCATGACTCCCGGGATCTGAGAGGCATGCGGGTTGTCGGGCGGCTCGGCGATCGGCAGCGCGTCGAGATCTGCCCGAAAGCCCACGGCTCGGCGTCCCGTCCCGATATCGACCGTGAGACCGGTCCCCGACGGACGAACCGTCGGTTCCAGGCCCCGATCGGAGAGCAGGGTGGCCACCCGCTGGGTGGTGGCGAACTCATTGAACGACAGCTCGGGGTTCCGGTGGATGGCGCGCCTCAACTCCACGACGGTGGGGAGCACCGTGGCGACCAGCCCCCGCAGCGTCTCTGCGGTGACCATGCCTCGACCAGGATAGTTCACCGGCGGATCCGGGCCGGTCGAGTCATGGGTAGAAGAGGTCCTCGAACACCCTCCTCGCCCGTCGTGTCACCCGTCGGTATTCCTCTCGCAGGTCGCCGCGTCGCTCGTAGCCGAGCGAAAGGGCCAGGCGCCATTCATCGGCGGGATCCCGGGGCAGGGCGTCGATGCGTCTGCCGGCTTGGAGGTAGAGACGATTGCGCACGTGGGTGCAGAACACGTACGCCTCTCGCAGGGTGGCGGCGTCCTCGGAGGTGACGATCTCGAGCCGCTCCAGGGAGTCGAGGCCTTCGAGCGTAGAAGTCCGGCGCACTTCCGGGAAGCGGCCTCCGTGTTCGAGCTGCAGGAGTTGGACGAGGAACTCCACGTCGACCAACCCTCCGGGTCCGAGTTTCAGATGGAAGTCCGGGTCTTCACCGATCGGGATCCGTTGCTTTTCGATGCGGGCCTTCATCTGGCGGATCTCGGTCGCGGTGGCGGAGGTGAACTCGCGTTCCCACAGGACTCGGGAAACTAGATCCATGAACCGCTGACCGAGGGCCGGATCACCGCCCCCGGGACGGGCCTTGATCAGCGCCTGGAACTCCCAGGTCTCGGCCCACCTCTCGTAATAGGCGGCAAACGACTCCAAGGACCTCACCAATGGCCCCGACCGGCCCTCGGGTCGCAGATCGGCGTCGAGCTCCCAGGCGACGCCGTCGGCGGCCGGATCGGTCAGCAGCCGTCGGAGCTGAGTTGCACGAGCGGTCGCCGCCGAGCTCTCGAGTCGCCCGTCGTGGACGTACATGAGGTCGAGGTCGGAGGCGTACGACATCTCCATCCCACCCCAGCCGCCCATGGCGATGACGGCGAAGCCGTCCCTGCCGATGAGGTCCACCGCGGCGGCGACGGCCGCATCCGCGGCCGCCGTCAGATCGGCCATCGTCCTCTCGACATCGGCCATACCCAGCAGATCGCGGGCTGCCACCCGGATGAACTGGCGCCGGGCGAAGCGTCGCAAGGTGCCGAGGTGCTCGGATTCGGGCCGGGCGGCCAGACGTTGCCGCAACCGGCGTTCCAGTTCGTCCTTAGGACGGAGGTCGGTCAGCTTCCTGTCGTCGTCGAGGTCCGGCACGAACTCCGGGATGCGGTCGAGATAGCGCCCTAGGAGCCGACTCGAGCCCAGCAGCAGCGCGAGACGCTGCCCCACCACCGGGCGGTCGTGGAGGGTGGTGATCAGTTCGGCGTGGTCGGGCATGTTGGCGGCGAGAAGGCGCAACTGGTCCAACCCCAGGTCAGGGTCCGGGGCGTCGGCCAGCCAGTCGAGGATCAGGGGGAGCATCTGCTGCATGAGCCGGCTCCGACGCGAAAGTCCCGAAGTCAGCGATTCGAAGGTGCGGACCGCCCGGGCGACGTCTCGGAACCCGAGGGCCTGTAGTCGCAACTCGGCGCCTTCCCGGCTGAGCCCGGTCGTGGGCGTGGCGGCGAAAGCCTCCAGCAGCGGTCGGAAGTAGAGCGCCTCGTGGATCCTCCGCACCCGAGAGCGATGGGTCACCAAATCCTGTTCGAAGGACTCCCGGGCGGTGCTGCCCGCCGTGTCCCGATAGCCCATCGCCCGAGCCAGGCGGTCTCTTTCCTCGGCGTCGGTGGGAAGTATCTGCGTGGGCCGCAGCTCCCACAGCTGTAGGCGATGCTCCAGTGCCCGGAGCCAGCGGTAGGACTCCGCGAGCACGACGGCGTCGTCGGGGTCGACGTAACCACCGTCCGCCAACGCCTCCAGCAACCCCAGCGTGCCCGTCTGTCGCAGATCCTCATCGAACCGTCCGTGGACCAGTTGGAGCATCTGCACGGCGAATTCGATGTCGCGAATTCCGCCGGGAGATCGCTTGATGTCGCCGGGATCGGCTCCGGCTTCCACCCGAGCCTTGAGGATGCGGATGCTGCGTACCGTGTCGGGATTCAGGGTTTCGGGCCACAGAACCTCTTCCACCAGCTCCTGGAAGTGCTCGCCGACCCCGCGATCGCCTGCCGCCCACCTGGCCTTCAGCAGGGCCTGGAACTCCCAGGGTTCCGCCCAACGCTCGTAGTAGGAGCGGTAGGCCTCGATCGATCGGGCGAGTGGACCGCGGCTCCCCTCGGGTCGCAGATCGGGATCGGCTCGCAACACGGCACCGTCGGGGCCGTTGGAGAGTTTACGGAGCAGCGAGGCGGCGGTGCGGGTGGCCAGCGCTGCCTCGGCCGACCCGCCCTCGAACGCGAACAAGAGGTCGATGTCGGACCAGTAGTTGAGCTCGGTTCCGCCCCACTTGCCCATGGCGATCACGGCCAGAGGCGGCCCGCCGACCGGAGACTCCTCGGCCAGGGCCCGTTCGACCACCCGATCGGCCATCTCGGAGAGCAGACGCGTTCCTTCTGTCACATCGATGACACCGGCACCGTCGTCGCCTGCTACCTGGATCAACGTCGACCGTGCGAGCGACAGCAGGTCCTCATCGGCTCCGAACAGCCACTGCGGGTGGCGAACGAGCTGCCGCATGAGCTCCTTGCTCAGACCGGCCAGGTGCGCCACACGGCGAGTGGCGACCTCGTCGGCGAGCAGGTCGATGTCGTCGGGCAGAGCCTCCACGTAGTCGAGAAGACGGTGGATGGCACCGTCCGGGTCGGGGCCGCTCCACACGATCGCCAGCGGCTCGGCTGCGCGCGGATCCGACTCCCAACCGGTCGAAGCCAGGCGGAGCCGCACATCGCTTCCGAAGGGGGGCAGCCGGTTCATCGAGTCAAACATAGAGTGCCGCGGGTCTGGTGGCGGAAGATCCCCTGCCGGAAGAGGTCTGGGCGATGGAGCAGGTCGGCGGCGCCTCTAACCTTCCCTCATGGCACTGCGGGTGGCCGGCGCTCAGCTCAACCCCATCGTGGGGGACATCTCCGGGAACGAGGACAAGGTCACCGAGGCCATGGCGTGGGCCGAGGAAGAAGGCGCCGACGTTCTTCTCCTACCGGAGCTGGCGATAACCGGGTATCCGCCTGAAGACCTGGTCCTGAGGAGAGAATTCGTCGACGCATCGGTGGCGGCGATCGAGCGGCTGGCCGCCCGTTCCGGGCGTGTCACCACCGTGGTCGGATACGTCGATCGAGCCCAGCCTGCCCATCGAGGCGCAGCCGACGCGGCTCCTCGCTCGTTGGCGAACGCCGCCGCGGTGATGACGGGAGGACGGCTCCTCGGGAGCTACCACAAGGTGTTGCTCCCCAATTACGGAGTCTTCGACGAGGACCGCTACTTCGTCCCCGGAGCGGATCCCGGCCGGGTCTGGGAGATCGGGGGAGTGACCGCCGGCGTGTCGGTGTGCGAAGACATCTGGTTGGTCGATGGCCCGCCACATCGACAGGCGCAGGCAGGCGCCCAGGTCCTCCTCAACATCAACGCCTCGCCCTTCCACCGCGGAAAGGCAGCGGAACGCGAACAGATGCTGTCAGAAAGAGCCAAGCGGGCAGGTGCCCCGGTCGTCTATCTCAACATGGTCGGCGGCCAGGACGAATTGGTGTTCGACGGAGCGAGCGTGGTGATGGCCGCCGATGGGACCCTTCTGCATCGATCCCCGCAGTTCGAGGAGGATCGCTTCCTGGTCGAGGTGCCGCTCGACGGTGAAGGTCAGCGGATCGGGAAGCTGGCACCCCTCCTCGAACCCAGTGAGGAGATCTATGCCGCCGTCAGCACCGGACTGAGGGACTACATCGCCAAGAACGGCTTCGAGTCGGTGATCCTCGGCCTCTCGGGCGGAATCGACTCGGCCATGGTGGCGGTCATCGCTGCGGATGCTCTCGGCCCCGAGCGGGTGTGGGGGGTATCGATGCCGTCCCGGTTCAGCTCACCTGGGTCGATCGAGGACGCGCGGAAGCTGGCGGAGAATCTGGGGATCCGGTTCGACGTGGTGGGGATGGACGAGATCTTCGGGACCCACCTGTCCGCCCTGGAACCCCTGTTCGGTGATCGGCCGTTCGGGGTGGCCGAAGAGAATCTCCAGGCGCGGATTCGGGGAGCCATCCTCATGGCGTTGTCCAACGAGTTCGGCCCAATGGTGCTGGCCACCGGCAACAAGTCCGAGATGGCGGTCGGATACTCGACCATCTACGGCGACATGGTGGGCGGCTTCGCTCCGATCAAGGACGTGTTCAAGACGACGCTCTACGAACTCGCCGAGTGGCGGAACCGCCACGAGGAGGTGGTGCCGCGGGCGACGATCGAGAAGCCGCCGTCGGCAGAGCTCCGGCCCGATCAGACCGATCAAGATTCCCTTCCTCCGTACGCATTGCTGGACGAGGTCCTCGACCGCTATATCGAGAGGGACATGGGCGCCGACGAGATCATCGCCGACGGATTCGATGCCGGCGTGGTCCACGAGGTGCTGCGCATGGTGGACCGAGCTGAGTACAAGCGCCGGCAGGCGGCGCCGGGAGTGAAGATCACGGTGAAAGCGTTCGGAAAGGACCGTCGCTTGCCGATAACCAACCGATTCCGGAGTCAGTCATGAAACCCATCGTTCTGGTCGACGGGCATCGGGACGCTCAGGTCCCCGCCACCGATTCCTCGGTTCTGCGAGGTGACGGCTGTTTCGAGGCCATACGCTCCTACGGTGGACGCCTCTTCCGCCTGGATCCCCACCTCGACCGCCTCGAGAGGAGTGCGGCCGCACTGGATCTGCCGATGCCGGATCGCGGTCGGATCGCCGCATGGGCAGAGGAAGTGGCAGCCGAGAGTGGCGATTCGGTGGTGCGGGTGGTCATCACCCGGGGCGGTGCGATCCCCGGGGCACCGGGCGATGGCCGATGCGTCGTGATAGCCCACGATGCGTCACCGGTGGGCCCGGTCACACTGTGGCCCGTGCGGGCTCCCTGGCACCCGGCCGGACGGGAATGGGAACTCGCAGGTGCCAAGACCATCTCCTATGCCGCGAATCTGGCCGCCGGCCGTCGGGCTCAGAAGCACGGCGCCGACGATGCCCTGCTGCTGTCAGACGACGGGACCGTGCTCGAGGGTCCTACGTTCGCCGTGGCATGGTGCCGCGACGGAGAGGTGATGACCCCGCCGCTTTCGCTCGGCATCCTCGACTCGATCACCCGCCGGGCGGTGCTCGAGGTGTGGCCCGACGTGATCGAGAAGACCGACGTCCTCGAGGCCGTGCTGGAGGCAGATGAGGTGTTCGTGATGTCGACGGTCAAGGAGGTGTCTCCTGTCGTCGCCATCGGCGACAAGCGGTTCGAGCCCGGGCCGGTCACCCGGGAGGTCCATCAGCGATTCAGAGCGCTGGTAGGGCAGTGAGGCCGGGGGATCCACCCCAGCCAGGCGACGAGTGTCTCGGCGGCCTCGGCCCGGGTCAGTTGGGCTGAATCGTTCGGTAGGTCCAGGCACAGAGCGGCGCCGTCGAGACGCGAGAAGACCTCGACAGCGGATTCAGCGGAGGCGTCGTCACCGGATCGGAGCGACGCCAGCATCCGAACCAGGTCCAGCTCGGTGAGCTCGTCACACGCCGGCTCGCAGTTCGGGTCGCCGCCCACCACCGCCTGGAGCCAGGTAGCAACGACCTGTCCGGTGGCGGGATCATCTGGGCAGGCGCCGATTCCCTCTCCGCACCAAACCGGAGCGCCCCGGGTGAGCAGCAGGTCGAGGGGGCGGACGGCATCGCTGGTCTCGACGTCGATGAAGGCACCCTCGAAGGTGGGATGGACCTGCTCGGCTGCTTCGAGGCTGGCACGCGGGTCCACCGACGTACCGGAAGGGTCGCGTAGTTCGAAATGCAGGTGATGTTCCGTGGTCTCGGCGTTGCCCGAGTCACCGTTCCATCCGATCACCTCGCCGGCTTTCACACGGTCGCCTTCCCTGAGATCGGGACGGATCCCGATACCGCTGCCGTCGTCGGTCCCGGCCGTGTCGTTGTTGAGATGGATGTAGAGCGTGGACCATCCGTCGTCGTGGCCGATGTGGACTCGATACCCGGAGATCCCGGTGTCTCCAGCGATCCGGGTGACGGTTCCGTCGGCCGCCGCCACCACGGGCTGCAGATGGGGAGCCGCGATGTCGTTTCCGAGGTGCAGGCGTCGCCCACCGTCCCGGGCGGCGCCGAAGGGTGATCCGATGTAGCCCTGTCCGGCGAGTGGAAACACGAGCGGATAGACGAAGGGTGTGTCGCACGGAGGCTCCGCCGGGGCCGTAGTGGTCGTGGTGGCCTCTTCGGTGGTGGGAGGGGCGGTCGTGGTGGGAACGCTGGTGGACGGAGTCGCTGCCTCGGTGGTGGAGGTGGTGCCCGTGGAGTCGGGCGTGGTCTGAGGTTCGGTCGATTCGGTGGGCGCTGTGGTCGTCGAGGTGGGAGCAGGGGTGGTGGTCGAGGGTGGGTCGGAGGCGACCGTGGTAGAAGACGAAGACGTCGTGGGGGTCGTCGTCGATGTGGTGCTCGACGTGGTGGTCGACGTCGTGGTCGATGTGCTCGACGTGGTGGTGTCGGCGAAGAGGTCGTCGATGGTGACCGGGGGACACATGGTCGACTCGGAGCCCCCGGCAGGTGCGATCGCCCACCCGCCGAGAAGCAGGAGGGTCACCACCGATACGACTGCGAGACCGTTTACCCTTTCCCCCATGCCGGTGCCAGGCTACCCGACCACGGCCGAAACTGTCATCGCGGGAACCAAAGCGACGATGACCGGCGTTGAGGGGACAAGAGGAGACAAGATCGCATGAAAAGGACAATCGTCACCGCCACTCTCCTGATGGGAGTTGTTCTGGTGTTGGGGGCGTGCGATTCCGACGAGGCCCAGATCACCACCACGACGCTCGACGCTTCGCTGTTGACCACGACCACCACTGTCCCTGACCAGTCCAGCGAGACCACTCAGGCGCCCGGCACCACCCAGCCTCCGGCCGATCAGATCGAGAGCTGGGAAGTGATCAATCGCACCTCCGATGAGGAAGGCGAGACCCTCTACATCCTCGTGCCTCCCGGCAACTACTCCGACGTCAGCATCGAGAACTTCCTCGGCACCCTCCTGGAGGAGGAGGCAGCCGTCGCGGGGGTCGAGGTGTTCGACGATCGAGCGGCTCTAGACGCAGCCCTGATCGATGAGAGCGAACGCACCGACGAACAGACCGCCCTCATCGACGAGCACCACCTGGTGAGTCTGAGGGAGGGACGTCAGGTCGATTTCCAGGGGCCGATGTCGGACTACTCGGACTTCGTCCTCGGCTCCTGAGCTCAGAGAACGAGGCTGGCGACGAGGAGAAAGCCTCCGAAGCCCATCACGTCGGTGACGAACGTGAGAAAGATCGAGGAGGCGAGTGCCGGATCCAGCCCCAACCTGCGCAGCAGCAGCGGTATGGCCGCGCCGACCGTGGTGGCGACCGACAGGCTCGCCATGACCGCCAGCCCGATCGCCAACGCGATTCGGAGCGTGGATATGCCCTTTCCGTCCAGCACTTCGGATGCCACCAGCAGGTAGGTCACGAGCCCCGCAGCCAGTGATACCCCCAGCCCGACGAGCAGTCCGATTCTGAGTTGACGGCCGAGGATGGCGATGATCCTCGACACAGGAACGTCGTCGGAGGCGAGGGAGCGGATCACGACCGCCAGGCTCTGGGTTCCGGCGTTGCCTCCCAAGAGCGCCACCACTGGCATCAAGGCGGCCAGCACCGGGATTCGGGTGATGATCCCGGTTTGCTGTTCGATCACCAGCGCCACCGCGAGGCCCAGGAGCAGGTTTATCAACAGCCAGGGGAGGCGCATCCGGGCCGACCGAAGCACGTTCGAGTAGACGTTCTCCTCCGCGCCGGCGCCGACTGCGGTGGCGAAGTCCTCCGACGCCTCCTCCTGAACGGCTTCCAGCACGGCGTCGGTGGTCACCATCCCCAGCAGCCGCCCGTCGTCGTCGGTGACCGGGACCCCGAAGAGGTGGTATCGCTGCACCAGCTCGGCCACTTCCTCCCGGTCGGCGAAAGCGGTCACCGAGACCGGATCGGCCACCATCGCCTCGTCGAGACCCGAACCGGGCCGCTCGAACACGAGGTCCCGGAAGGAGATGACGCCTTTGAGCCTGTGATCGTCGTCGATCACGTACACGTATGACAGGTCATCCAGCTCGTCGTTGAGGACCCGAATGCGCTCGATCGCCTCTCCCACCGTCAGACCGATGGGAAGGACGGCGACGTCCTGGCTCATCAGCCCACCGGCGGAGTCGGGGGGATAGACGAGGAGGCGACGGACCGCGTCTGCCTCCTCGGAGCTCATGGCTCCGAGAACGACCTCGGCTGCATCCTCGGGGAGCTCGCCGATCAAGTCGGCGGCGTCCTCGGGGTCCATGCTGTCGAGGGCCGATGCGGCCGTTTCGACTGGAAGCTCGACGAGGATGTCGGCTGCCAGCTCGGGTGAGATCTCTTCCAAGATCACGGCCGCGTCACCCGGCTCCATGTCTCCGAGGAGTTCCACGGCCGCTTCCTCGGACAGCTCCTCCAACACGTCGGCGGCGTCGCCAGGGACCGACTCGACCAGGGCTTCCCATTCGGCCGGGCGCGTCTCGAGGTATTCCTCGACCTCTTCCCGGTCGACGCGTGCTGCTCGCAGCAAGGCGCGGGCGAGACGGCGCGGGCTCTGGAGCCGGAGCTTCATAGGTGGGTCAGATTAAGGGCAAGCGCGTGCGGAGACGCGTCAGGCTCGGCACCGTCCGTGCGGCACCGATCACGGTCCGATGTGGATCGTCCCTAGCCGCCCGCGCGCCGGTGGGGCAGAGCGAACTTCATTCGCGATAGGGCTCGACTGCCTTTATCTCTACCGCGAACTCACCACCGGGTGCTTTGTAGGTGACCTTGTCGCCCACCCGCTTGCCCATCAGCGCCGATCCCAGTGGGCCGTCCGGTGAGGCCAGGAGCAATCCCGGCACCTTGTTCTCCACCGTGGCCACGAAGTACTGCAATTCGTCACCGTCGTCGTCCACCACGGTGACCACACTGCCGATCTGGACTGTGCCGTCGTCGGTCGCTTCACGGACCTCTGCTCGCTGCAGGAGAGCTTCGATCTGGCGAATACGAGCCTCCATGAGACCCTGGTCGTTCTTGGCGGCGTCGTAATCGGCGTTCTCGCGCAGGTCGCCATGGGACCGCGCCTCGGCGATGCGGGCTTCGATCTCCGCTCGACCCTCGGTCTTGAGATGCTCGAGCTCACGGGTGAGTTTCTCGTGAGCTTCGGGAGTAAGCCAGGTGGTCTCTTCCTTCATGAGCGCGAAACGTTAGAGCTGCGCAGGCCCTACGGCTACTTCATCGGGCCGGGGTCAGAGGCGATACCGTGGAGACATGGAAGAGATCCGCCTCACGGCGTTCAGTCACGGCGCTGGTTGAGCCTGCAAGCTCGGCAGCGCCGAGCTGGCACAGGTTCTGTCGCCGTTGAAAACCCACCCCGCTGTGACCCATCCCGATCTGGTGGTCGGCCTGGGCACGGCTGACGATGCCGGAGTCTTCTTGGTCCCCGGCTCGCCCGAGCGCGCCCTCGTCCAGACGGTGGATTTCTTCACGCCGATCGTGGACGACCCGGGTGATTGGGGGCGGATCGCGGCTGCCAACGCTCTCTCGGACGTCTATGCGATGGGGGGTTCACCTCTGACCGCCCTCCAGCTCCTGGGCTGGCCGCGAGACACGATTCCTTTCGAAGTGGCGACGCAGGTGTTGCGAGGTGGCGCCGACAAGATGGTCGAGGCCGGGTGCGTGATAGTGGGTGGCCATTCCATCGACGATGCCGAGCCGACCTTTGGCTTCGCCGTGACGGGGATGGTGGCGGTGTCGGAGGTGGTGACGAATGCAGGGGCGCGACCGGGCGACTCGCTGGTGCTGACCAAGCCTCTCGGGTCGGGCGTGGTCGCCACCGCCCACAAAGCCGGCCGATGTCCCCCGGACGTTCTCGAGGAGATGGTCGACGTGATGGCGCGACTCAACCGGGTCGCCGGTGAAGCTCTTGCCTCTCATGGCGCCCACGCAGCCACCGACGTGACCGGCTTCGGACTGCTGGGCCACCTGTTGGAGATGGTCGACGCCTCGGGTGTGGGCGCCGAGGTCCAAACAGAGGCTGTCCCGGTCGTGGAAGGCGTTCGTGGGCTCTGGGAGGAGGGGTTCTACCCAGGAGGTAGCCGCCGCAACCTGGAGGCGATCCGAGCCCGGGTGGGAGGTGAGTCTCCGGTTCTCCCGTTGCTGGCCGACGCCCAAACATCCGGGGGCCTCCTGGTCGCTCTGCCTCCCGATCGGGTGGAGGGGTATGTCGAGGCGGTCCCCGGCGCCACGGTCATCGGTCGCGTCACGGATCGGCCGGGAACGCTGGACCTCACTTGACTCCAGCCCCCGGTTGTCAGGAGACAGCGCCTACGTAGTTACCGTGACGGTCATGGAGCCCCGCGAGCGTCTCCGTCACATCGCCAACGCGCTATCGATCCCCTCGGTCCAGCGTCACATCTTCTTGTGTGCCGGCCAGAGCACGCCGAAGTGTGCGCCGCGCGAAATCACGGACGAAGTGTGGGCGCATCTCAAGAGCCGGCTCAAGCGACTGGGGCTGGCGACGGCGCCGCCCCGCTGGCGTGACAACCAATCACTCGAGGCGGATCCGGAACCGCGGGGCGAAGGGCGGGTGCTGCGGAGCAAGGTCGACTGTCTTCGGATATGCGAGTCCGGGCCGATCTGTGTCGTCTATCCGGAAGGTACCTGGTACTTCGGGGTGACCGTCGAGGTCATGGACCGGATCATCGACGAGCATCTGATCGGAGGCCGACCCGTCACCGACCACGTCTTTGCCACAGGAGGCCTGGGATGGTGAAGTGGCTCCGGCGTGGGCTCGTGGCCTGGGTGTTGGCGCGCTTGTTGGGACCTGCCGTCACCCCGAGTTTCCGACCCGGCCAGGAGCATCCCTGGCGAGTGCCGGGGCGCACGGTGTTCGTGGGAGACAACGAGTTCCTCGTGCGCGAAGTGGGCGACCCCGAGGCTCCGCCCATCGTTCTCCTCCACGGTTTGGCGGGGTCCTCGCTGGCCGAGTGGTACCGCGTGGGGCGTCTGCTGGCCACGACCCACCGGGTCGTGATCGTCGACAATCGGAGCCACGGGCTCTCACCGCAGAGTCGCGGACGGTTCGAAGTCGAGGACGTGGCGGACGAAGTGGCGGCGATCCTGGACATCCTCGAGGTGGGTCCGGCCACCGTCGTCGGGTACTCGATGGGCGGCACCATCGCCCAGGCCCTGGCCTACCGCCATCCCGGGCGAGTCAAAGCCCTGGTCCTCATCGCCACGTTCGCCGGCCATCCGCGCCTGCATCGACTGTTCCGGGTGGCGGGACTGATGCTGGCTCGCGGGTGGGAGCGGCTCACGGGGACGGGCACACCCGAAGTCCGATTCGCCTACCTGCTCGGTACTGGCGCGGTGGACCGAGAGCACGCTCGCTGGTTGTGGGAAGAGACCCATCGCCGGGACCCGGATGCCGGTGCCCAAGCCGCTTTCGCCATGATGCGGTTCGATGGTCGAGAGTGGCTGGGGCGGTTGAAGCTTCCGGTCACGGTCGTGATCCCCTCCCGCGACCAGCTGGTTCCGCCGCTGTGGCAGTACCGGCTGGCGGGTGAGTTGGCCGACGCCGAGGTCGTCGAGGTGACGGGGGCGCGACATGAGCTGCCCTGGACCCACCCCGAGCTGGTGGCCGAAGTGATCGAACGCGCGGCGAAGGTCTGATCGGTTTCAGCCGGTCGGATCGAGAATCAGCGTGGCGTCGGCGTCGAAGCCGGCGGGGTCGAAAGGCAGGGGTCGGGTCCGGCCCGCTACCCAGTCCTCGTTCATGTCGAAGTAGTTGCGGTGGAAGACGTGGCCGGACTGTCCGGTGGTGTGTACACCGACCGAGTTCGCCAGGTCCGAGAGGTCGATGACCATTCGCATCGACGGGAGCGAGGCGACCTCGTAGCCCTCCGAGGCGATCCAGCCGCTGGCATTCACGATCGACGACCCACCGCTCACATCGGGGGTGGCGGAGCGATTGAAGAGGCGCTCGATCGGAGCGATTCCCGACTGTCCGAGGGTCTGGTTCTCGAAGTCGGCACGGTGGAGATCGCCCCATCTCCACGAATCGGGGTCATCTCCCAACGCTTCGAGTAGCTCCGCCTGAGCGGCCGAGGCGGCGCGGTGGAGGATGTCGTCGCGGGTCTCGGGTTCCTCGGTGCCAGTGTCGTCCCACCAGGCCGCTTGCGGATCGTCGAGCAGGCGGCGCACGATCTCGAAGTAGCGGCTGTTGCCACCGGCGGCGTGGTCCTCAGGGAGTTCCTCGAACGTCGAACCCAGGAGATGTCTCCACACGGCGGCATACGCGGCCGCTCCGGGGCTGTCGGCGTCCATCTGATATGGCCGCTCGCTCGCTTGCCACGCCGTCAGGACACTCATCAGGTCATCCAGGGCGGGGTCGTCGACGTGGTCGAGGAGGGCCGGGACCACGAAGGTTGCAGAGGCGTCGTGGTTGTCCATTTGGATACGCGACATGTCATCGACCGTGAGGTCGTCGCCGGCCTCGGACAGCAAGTCGGCGATTCGTTTCGCCCGGTAGCCGTAGTCGTGGTCTACCCCGATGAACACCGGGTAGTCGTCGCCAACTACCGGTTGGTTGGCGGTCACGATCATCCCCGAAGGAGGATCCAGCACGGATGGGAGGTCCTCGAACGGGACCAGGCCCGTCCATTCGTGGTCGGAGGTCCAACCCGGCACCGGATAGCGTCCATCTCCGGATCGGCGGATCGGTATCTCGCCAGTGGCCTGATATCCGATGTGGCCGTCGACGTCGGCGTAGACCAGGTTCTGAGGTGCTATGTCGAAGAGGGAGGCGGCCTCCCGGAACTCCTCCCAGTCGGAGGCGAGGTTGATCTGGAGCAAGGCCTGGAAGAGCGTGGCAGGTTCCAGGGCCTGCCACGCGAGGGCCACCTCGTAGTCGGAATCGTCGGGAGACAGGTCCTCTTCGATCCCGTCGACGGTTCCGAAGCGACCCGAGATGATCGGGCCGTGTCGGGTAGTGCGGACCTCGATATCGACATCGGCACCACCCGCGACGGCGATGGTCTCGGTCCGGATCTCCATTTCCTCCCATTCGTCGTCGACCATGTACCGGTCGCCGTCGACCCGTTCGACGAACAGGTCCATCGTGTCTGGTCCCTCGTTGGTGACTCCCCAGGCGATGCGTTCGTTGTGGCCGATCACCACGCCCGGAGCACCCGGAAAGGTGAACCCCGTCACGCGGAACGGGCAGTCCTCGCTGACCTCCTCGCACCACAGGGTCGCCTGATACCAGATCGACGGCAGCTGTATTCCCAGATGAGGATCGTCGGCCAGGATCGGGGCACCGGTGGCGGTCCGAGAACCCGCCACCACCCAGCTGTTGGACCCGATCCCCTCGAAAGGCCCGCCCAGCGGTCCGACCACCGAGGCGTTGGAGGCCGCCCGCGCCAGAGCCTCGTGTGCGGCAGCAGGCAGCGTCGGCCCCGTTCGTTGCGCGGTCAGATGATCCCCGACGATCGGCGGATGGTCGGTTCGGTGTGGGGGATACAGGTCCTCGGCCATGGCCTCGCCCAGTTCGGAAGCGACGGCGGTGCGGGCGATCTCCTCCTCCAGATTGGAACGCAGGTCCCAGGCCATCACGTGGGCCCATGTCAGCGAATCGACCGGATCCCACGGTTCCGGGCGGTATCCCCGGTTCTGGATTCCCAATACCCCGTACTCGAAGGACAAGGCGGTGCCTCCGGGACGTTCCGCCAAGTAGGCATTCACTCCCGCGGCGTATGCGTCGAGGACCTCCCGTGTCTCTTCCGGCATGGTGTCGTAGGCGGCCTGGGCGGCGTGCTCGAATCCGAGGGTTCGGAGAAAGATGTCGGTCTCCACCTGCCCGGAGCCGAACATCTCGGAGAGCCTGCCGGCGCCGATGTGCCGCCAGGTGTCCATCTGCCAGAACCGGTCCTGGGCGTGCACGTAGCCCTGGGCCATGAAGAGGTCGGCGGTGTTGGAAGCAGTGATGTGAGGGATGCCGGCCCGATCCCGCATGACCGTCACGGGGCTCTGTAGTCCGGGAACCTCGATCTCGCCGTCGACCACGGGAAACGACCGCCGAACCATCCAGGTGCCGACCCCGATTCCGATCAGGATCAGCACCAGCAGCGTGACGACGAGACCACGGAGTATGCGCATCGGAGCCACAATCTAGACATCCCGCCGGGAACCGCACCTGCGTCGCGACTTGTCCTAAGGGCGGCCCCCGGGCGATAGTTGAACGATGTCGGGCCTCCTCCCCGTCGTGTCGGCGCACTTGGGCGGGATCGACGAGATCGCCGTCTTCGTAGTCCCGGCTGCGCTCGTGATCATGTTCATGCGACGGCAAGAGCGCCGGGCTCGTGAGAGACAGGCGGCGGAAGCCGCCCACGACGTCGAGAGGCCTGCCAGCGACCACTAAGCTCCTGACCCGATGAGTGATCAGCTCACCGCAGCCGCTCAGGCGATGAACGTCCCCGAGCCCATCGTCGAACGCTCGGCCCGCGCCAGGGCCGAGGCGAGCGGTTCTAGCTATGAAGAGGTTCTCGCCGCCTGGGCTGGGGGTCAGGCCGTGGCCGCCTCGGCACCCGCTCCGGTCGCCGAGGAGGCTCCACCTCCTACCTCCGAACCCGAGCCGGAAGCACCGGCCGAACAGGCCCCGGCCGCTCCGGCGGCGCCGGAAGCACAGCCGGCTCCGATTCCCGTCGCGGCCGCCGTGGAGGTCGCCGAGGAAGAGGAGGAAGACGTCGAGCCGCTCCCGCTCGGTGTCCGCGTCTCCCTGGCGGGCAAGATCGGTGCCTGGACCGGGGCCGTCCTGGGCCTCCTCGGATTCGTGCTGGCCTCGACGTGGCTCCTGGGAGCCGCCTCTGTCGCCGGCGAGGAAGGTGCCTACGGGCCTGCGGTCGAGGTGACCACCTCTCGCGTCTTCCTCGGGGTGGCGTTGCTCTCCATCGTGTTCGGTGTCGTCGTCGCCAGCTTCAGCCGGGCCGCCGCCGCTTGGCTTCGGCCAGGTGCTCGCCTGGAGGGGCGGTTCACCGCGACGGTCGTTCTGGGAGCCGTGCTCGGCCTGGTACTCGGCATCGTCGCCGGCGCGGTCATGACCTCGGCTTTCGGCGAACCGCTCGAGGGCAGCGAGGGCATGGCACTGATGCGAGTGATCCCGAGCATCTTCGTGGTCCTGATCGGGGGCGCCTTGTTGGGGTGGGTGACCGCCGCCCTGGTCCAGGTGATCGGTGTTCCGGCGGGCATCGACGAGGAGTCCGCCGCCGAAGTCGCCGATGTCCGGGGGCGTCTCGCCGCGGCCGTCAGTATCCCGGTGGTCGCGATCCTCATCCTGGCGACCCTGGTCCTGCCTCTCGGCATCGTGTTCATCCGCTCGAACGAGATGACAGGCGGAGCTGCCGCTCTCCTCGCGGTCTTTGCCGCTGGATCCATCCTCGGGGTGGCTTCTCTCTCCGCCAGCCGTCCGACCATGAAGGTCGGTTTGGGTGAGTTCTTGGTGGCGGCGGCAGGCATCGCCACGGTGGTCTTGATCATCTTCGCGGTCGTCCAGACTCAAGCCGGGCCCTCCGAGGAGGAAGCCGAGGGGGAGGCCACCGAGACCACGGTGACCGAAGAGGGCGCCACCGACGACACCGAGGCCGTGCTTCGGTACCACTTCGCCTGAGCCGGCTCCTTCGAGACGATCGTCGGCCACCCAGCACATCGACGGGGCGTCGAATGGTCGGCGATGCGCCGGGATTCCCGAACGGATTCGAGGACGGGCCCTTTCCAGGCGCAGGGAGACGACCTCTCCCGTCGAGGATGGTCGATCTGGTGGGCTCTCGGTCCTGGGTCCCCGACCCTCGTGCCGGCCGGTGGCCGGGTCAGGCTGCCCGGATGACGATGATTCCCATCGCCGCCAGCACCACGCCGTAGAGGAACAGCGCCATGACGAATCCGGCGCCGAAGAAGCGGTTGAGCAGGGGCCGTTCGAAGCGTAGGTGCATGTACCAGCCCACCACGATCACGAACTTGAGGAGGGCGAGGATGATGAGGAGAACGACGTTGATGGTTCCCAGCTCCAGCGCCTCGTCGATGTAGAAGAGAGCGACCTCGATGGCCGTGAGCACCGCCAGGAGACCGGCGATCTTCCAGTACTGGCCGATGGTTGGATGCTGATGTTCGGTGTGCTCAGCCATGGCAGCTCACTCCCGACTCCTCGATACCGACTTGCGACTCACCCGAGCCTCGCCGCATCGATCAGATAGACGACCGTGAAGATGACGATCCAGATGATGTCGACGAAGTGCCAGTAGAGACCGACCATCTCGAGGTTCATTCCCCGCTTCTCGGAGAGGCTCCCCTTGAAACGGGAGATGCCCCACAGAGAGAGGAGCATGACGATCCCCACGGCGACGTGGAAGCCGTGGAAGCCGGTGAGCATGTAGAACGCCGAGGTCACCGGGTTGGTGGTCAGCTTCATGTCGTAGTGGGTGATGAACTCCGTGAACTCGAAGACCTGGCCCGCCAGGAACACCGAGCCCAGGGCGGCAGTGGCGAATATCCACGTCCGGGCTTGCGCCTGGTCGTCCCTGGAGAGGGCGTTGTGGGCCAGCACCATCGTCAGTGAGCTCATCAGCAACACGAACGAGCTCACCGAGGTGAAGGGGATGTCGTAGATCTCCGCCGGGTAGATCGAGAACCCGGGTCGGTAGGTGTAGAGCAGGTAGTTGGTGATCAGGGCTCCGAAGAAGAGGAACTCGGAGCTGAGGAAGACCCACATGCCCAGCTTGCGGTTGTCGACCCCGGTCGATTCGTGCTCGGCGTGTGCCACGGTGCCCTCGTGGGCCAGGTCGGCCATCAGTGCTCCTCCTCAGGGGCGTCGACTACGGAGGCGAGCTCGGCCTCCTCCTCGGGCTCCTCGTGATGAGGGTGCTCGTCCTCCACCGGCTCCACGCCCCAGCCGATGAAGGCGATCAGCATCAGCAGGGCACCTGCCGCCATCAGGGCCTTGCCCCAGGCCTGGACGTGGTAGATGGTTCCCCAGCCGATCAAGGGCGTTGCCATGCCTACCAGGAAGGGGAAGTACGACGGGTTGGGCAGGTGGACCGGCTCCGGCGGGTTGGTCCCGGTCTCTTCGAGCTCGGCGATCAAGCGGTCGGCATCTTCCCGCCTAACTGCCCGGCCCTCGTCGTCCTCGGCGTACTTGCGACGCCAGAAGTCGTCGAGTGACTCGATGACCGGGTTGACGCCGAAGTTGTATTCGGGGGTCGGGTTGGGAGTCGTCCACTCGACCGTGCGTGCGTCCCAGGGATCCAGGCCCGATGGCTCACCGTGAGTCTTGGAACGCCACCAGTTGTACATGAAGACCAGGATCGACAGGGCGATGAGGAAGGCACCCACTGTCTCGACTTGGTTCCAGAGCTCCAAGCCCGCCTCTTCCGGGTACTTCCAAGTCCGCCGGACCATCCCCTGGAGGCCGAGCCAGTGCATCGGCCCGAAAGTGAGGTTCATTCCGATGAACATCAGCCAGAAGTGGATCTTTCCGAGCCGCTCGTTCATCAGGCGCCCGCGGAGCTTCGGGTACCAGAAGTAGAGGCCGGAGAAGAGTCCGAAGATGGCGCCGCCGAAGAGGACGTAGTGGAAGTGCGCCACGATGTAGTAGGTGTCGGTCTGCTGCCAGTCCGAGGGGACGATCGAGTGGGTCACGCCGGACAGACCGCCGATCACGAACAACGCCACGAAACCGACCGAGAACAGCATCGCGGTGTTGAACTTGATCTTTCCCATCCACATAGTGCCGAGCCAGTTGAAGATCTTGATCCCCGTCGGTACGGCGATCGTCATGGTGGAGAGGCCGAAGGCTGCCTGGGCGACAGGGCTGATGCCCGAGGCGAACATGTGGTGGGCCCACACGCCGAAACCGAGGAAGGCGATGGCGGCTCCGGCGAAGACGACGGCCGAGTAGCCGAACAGCGGCTTGCGGCTGAACACCGGGATGACCTCAGACACGATGCCCATTGCCGGGAGGATCAGGATGTAGACCTCGGGGTGGCCGAACAGCCAGAACATGTGCTGCCACAGGATGGGGTCACCCCCCGCCGACGCTTGGAAGAACACGGTTCCGAACTGGCGGTCGAAGGTGGCCATGAAGAGGGCCACGGCGATGATCGGCAGCGAGAAGAGCATCAGGAAGGCCACGATCGTCGTCATCCACGAGAACACCGGGGCCCGCAGGAGTCGCATGCCCTTGGCCCGCATGTTGAAGAAGGTGACGATGAAGTTGACGGACGAGATGAGCGACGCCAACCCCAGGATCTGGAGGCCTATCGCCCAGTAGTCCATGGCAGTGCCGGCCGAGTAGAACGGACCGGCATGGGGTTGGTATCCGAACCACCCACCGTTCGGCGAGTCGGCGAGGAAGTTGAATCCGCCCGGGCCTCCGTTCACGGGGATGTTCCCGGTGGCGAGGCCGTCGGGCGAGATCGGCGCGAGGGCGTTGCCGAAGATGAAGGTCGAGTAGAGGAAGATGCCTCCGAAGAAGAAGATCCACCAGGAGAGGGCGTTCAGACGGGGGAAGGCCACGTCCCGGGCACCCAACTGCAGGGGCAGCAGGTAGTTGAAGAACGCCGCACTCACCGGCATCACGAAGAGGAAGATCATCGTGGTGCCGTGCATCGTGAAAAGCGAGTTGTAGGCGCCGGCCGTCAGGAACTCCGATTCGGCCTGGGCGAGGTGGACCCGCAGCAACAGGGCCTCGATGCCGCCGAGGAGGAAGAAGAAGAAGGCGGCGTAGCCGTACATGATGCCGATCCGCTTGTGATCGACTGTCGTGATCCACGACCACAGGCCCCGCTCGCCGCGGGGTTTCCGGTAGATGGTCGTGACCGGTCGTTCGGCAACCAGTCGTTCGGCAACCTCAGTCATGACCTGTTCCCTCCGCTGGAGTCGCCCCTATTCGCCCCGGGACGAACTTCCGACTTCCGACTTCCGACTTCCGACTCATTGGTTGCTCCTCAACCAAGCCACCAGTGCGTCGATATCCGACTCCGTCAGACCCAGATCCGGCATGAAGCTCCCCGGCTTGACGCTCGGCGGATCGGCCAGCCAGCGCTTCAGAGCTTCCTCGAAGTCCTCGCCTTGAGTCGGCAGGACGGCGCCGGCGAAGCGGGTCCGGTACTCGTCGCCGAAGTGGGTGAGGTTGGGGCCGTTGAACATGTCGCGCTCGACCACGTTGTCCTGGTCGTCGCCCGGCAGATCGAGGGCGTGACACTGCACGCACTGGCCCTGTTGGAACACCTGGAGGCCATCGAATTCCGGAGTCCCTTCTTCCGGCAACGGCGCCGGCTCGAGTTGCCGGGCGATCCAGGCCTCGAATTCGGCCCGGTCGACCGCCTCGACTTGCGCCCGCATGAGTGAGTGGGACAGGCCGCAGAACTCGGCACAGTGGGCGTGATAGGTCCCGGGCTGGTCTGCCTGGAGGCGAAGAACGGTCTCCTGGCCCGGGATCAAGTAGCGCTTGCCGTTGAGCTTCGGCACCCAGAAGTTGTGCACGACGTCTTCGGAGGAGAGCACGGCACACACCTCTTCGTCGGCTGGGATCACCATGGTGTTCGCCGTTTCGATCTCACGACCTTCCGGGATGCCTTCGAGGTTGGCGTAACGGAACTCGAACCACCACTGGTGCCCGATCACCTCCACCCGCATGGCGTCGGGGTCGCATTCCGTGAGGTCGAAGACCGTCTGCACGGTGGGGACGGCGATAGTGGCGAGGACGAGAGCCGGAACCACGGTCCAGATCACCTCGAGCTTGGCGTTTCCGTGGATCTGGCGAGGCTCTTTTCGCCCCGGGCGGTCCCGGAACAGGATGGCGGCGACGATGATCGCCGCCTGCACGAAGATGAACACTCCGGCCGCAATCCAGAAGACAGGCCAGAAGAGGTCGTCGATCGCCCGGGCGAACGGCCCTTGAGGGTCGAGCGAGTCGAGAGGAGCATTCTCGACCGTCGGCTCGATGAACTGACAGGCCGACACCGCCAACAGCAGGGCGGAGAGACCGATGAGGCGGAGGAATCTAGCTGGTGATCCCATCGGGCCGCATCATACGGTGCGGCGATTGCAGGACCAACCTAGGTCAGCTGGTCAGGGCGCCGAGTGATTCTTCGAGCTCGACAGGGTCGAGGGTTCCTTCGTAGCGGGCCGTGATCACGCCGTCAGCGTCGGTCACGAAAACCCATGGCTCGGAAGGGAGTCCCCAGGCGTTCACCGCCTCGACAGGGATCAGCTCCTCGAACGATTGGGCGTCGAGGTTCTCGTAGACCTCCACGTGGATGAAATCCACATCTGGATACGCCGGGGCGAGCTCCTTTACGTTGTCGAGCACGGGGCCACAGGTTTGGGAAGTGCAAAAGGCGGGGGTGGCGAAAACGACCACCGTCGGTCGGTCGTCGGTCAGAGCCTCGTCGAGCGACAGACGGTAGAGCTCGGGATCCGGCTCGGGGTCCGTCGTGATCTCGGACAGCTCGAACTCGTCGGCGGTTCGGGTGGCAACGGCGGGGCCTTTCTCGCCTACCTGGGGCATCGGAGTGTCTTCGACCACCGTCAGCGGAACCGGTTCGGTGGGCGAAAAGCCTTCGGCCGCCACCGACACGGTCCAGTTGCCGGCCTCCGGCAGGTCCACATCGACCCGGTACAGGCCCCGCTGGTCGGGGATGGCCCATACGAATTCGAGGCCAACCTCTTTCTCGTCGCCGCTGGGCGAGGTGAAGGTGGCGCTGGCTTCGATTTCGGGGTCGGCCAGGAACGCCTGGGTATCCGGATCGACGATTCCCAACAGGACCCGCTGGTTGCCCACCGCCAGCGAGGCGGGAGCACTGGCGACGAGGGCGATGGGCTGGGTGCCGCCCGAGCAAGCCGCCAGCACGGCGAGTAGGAGGACGAGTGAGACGAGGGCGCTCCAGCGACGGACCATGTCGAGGTCGAGTCTGGCGCTTGTGACAGATTGTGCCAACAGAGCCAGGTGCCGGATCATCATCTTTCGGCCGCCGGCGCGAATGTGAGGTATTCCCTTCTGCCGGTAGCCTTGGTCCTACCGTGGAAGCTCCGGTCGTCGTCGTCGATCCTGTGGTTCGCAGGGGTGTGGTCTCCTCCTATCTGGCCCTGACCAAACCTCGGATCATCGAACTGCTCCTCATCACCACCGTCCCATCGATGGTCCTCGCCGCCGGTGGATGGCCGGGATGGTGGCCGGTGGTCGCCACCCTCGTTGGTGGCAGCCTCTCGGCAGGGGGCGCCAACGCCATCAACAACTGGTTCGACCGAGACATCGACGAGATCATGCGGCGTACCCGTCGCCGTCCTCTGCCCCGACACCGAATCACCCCCGAGGCGGCGCTCGTCTTCGGCATCGGATTGGGAGTGGCCGGGTTCGTGTGGCTGTGGGCTTTCACGAATCTCCTGGCGGCGGTTCTTTCGACCGCCGCGCTGCTGTTCTACGTGTTCGTCTACACCATGGGTCTGAAGCGGCGTTCGAGTCAGAACATCGTGATCGGGGGAGCGGCCGGTGCCGTGCCCGCCCTGGTGGGCTGGGCCGTCGTCACCGGCGAGCTCGCCCTGCCGGCCTGGATCCTCTTCGCTCTCGTGTTCTACTGGACCCCGCCTCACTTCTGGGCGCTGGCGTTGCGGTATCGGGACGATTACGAAGCGGCCGGCGTGCCGATGCTCCCGGTCGTCAAAGGAGTCGAGGCGACCGTCAATTCGATACTGATGTACTCGGGAACGATGGTCCTGGTGTCGTTGATGCTGGTTCCCGCGGCGGGCATGGGATGGGCCTACCTGGCCGCGGCGGTGGCTGCCGGAGCCTGGTTCATGTGGGGAGCCTGGCGGGTGCGGGTGGATCCCTCGCGAGCGATGCGGCTCTTCACCGATTCCACCGTCTATCTGACCATCGTCTTCGGCGCGGTCGTCCTGGACGTGTTCCTGCGATGATCGACGGCGCCGTCATCTTCTTCGTATGGCTCTTCCCGACAGCGGTGGTCAGCTACCTGGTGTGGAGGGCAGTGCGAGCGCGGAGTGATCGGTGATGTTCGCCCACATCTCCTACCCGCCGATCCCCCTCTTCGAGGTGGGCCCATTGACGATGTCGCTCCATGGCGTGTTCGCCGCCATCGGCTTCCTGGTCGGTGCCTGGCTCGCCACCAAGGAGGTGCGCCGTCTCGGTCTCGACGCCGAAGCGTATCAATCGGCCCTCACGTGGGGTCTGATCGGGGCCCTGATCGGTGCTCGCTATTTCACGACGCCGGCCGCGCTCCTCGACGGGGTTCCACTGGCCCAGGCTCTGAATCCCCTCCAGGGGAACTTCTCGATAATGGGCGGGTTCGCCGGTGGCATCATCGGCGGCCTGCTGCGGATGCGGAAGCTGGACCTACCGGTCCTCCCCACCCTGGACGCATCGACTTTCGGCCTGGCGATAGGCACGGTCGTCGGCAGGATCGGAGATCTCGCCATCGTCGAGCATCTGGGCCGTCCCACCACGGCGCCGTGGGGTTACGGAATCAAACCCGGTTACGACGTCGCGCCCCAGCACGATCTCCTCGAGTGCACCGCCGATCAGGCGTTGGCCAACGGCTTGTGTCCCGTTCCCGATTTCGCCGCCGCCGGAGCCGTCGAGCCCGGTGCCGCCGGTATCTATCACCACGTCGCCGCCTACGACATGCTCGGCGCGGCCCTTCTCCTCGGGCTGCTCTATCTGTTGACCCGTCGATTCCAGCTGCCACCGGGACGTCTCTTCTTCCTCTGGGTGGCCTGGTACGGGTTCCAGCGATTCCTCCTCGACTCCCTGCGCTTCGGTCTGGGGGACGCCACCGTCGGCCCGTTCACCTGGAACCAGGTTTCGGGACTGGCGGCTGGCATCGGTGGCCTGGTTCTCGCTTGGTGGATCGGACGCCGCCAGAGGGAGCCCGCCACCATGCCGGACGCCTGAGTGTTGCCAGGACCGTCGCCGTCGATTACTGTGCCCTTCCACATGTCAGCTCGTCGTTTCTTCGGCTATCTCGTCTTTACCGGGTCCGGACCCGGGTTGACGTGATGGCCTGACGAAACGAGACCACCACCGACCCGGAGCCGGACGCTCCGGGTTTTTTCATTCCCGGGGCGTCTTCTCCCAGGAGAAACCAATGGAACGCAAAGCCCACAAGACCCCCGGCCGTCCTCCCACCATCGTCTCGGTGGGGAAGGTGAGAATCGGACACGACCCGTTCGTCGTCATCGCCGGTCCGTGCGCCATCGAGTCGGCTGAACAGATCCATGAAGTCGCCGAGGCCGCCGCCGAGGGCGGCGCCTCGATCCTGCGCGGCGGCGCTTGGAAGTCGACTTCGTCCCCCTACGACTTCCGCGGCATGGGTCAGGAGGCGGTCGACCAGCTGGCGGCGGCGGGCGAGGAGGTCGGCCTTCCCACCGTGACCCAGGTGCTCGAGGCCTCCCACGTCGAGATCGCCGCCGAGAAGATCGACATGCTCGAGATCGCTTCCGGGAACATGCAGGACTTCGAGCTGTTGCGCCAGGCCGGTCGGAGCGGCCGTCCGGTTCTGCTGCGGCGCGGGCCCTCGGCGACGCTCGACGAATGGCTGTGGGCGGCGGAGTACCTCTTGGCCGAGGGGAACGATCAGGTCGTCCTGGTCGAAAGAGGGATTCGCACCTTCGGCGCCGCCGGGGCAGACACCCTCGACATCGGAGCGGTTCCCTCGATGAAGGAGACCACCCACCTGCCCGTGATGGTCGATCCTTCTCACAGCGCCGGGGGCGCTCGGCGAGTTCGACCTCTGGCGCTCGCAGCCCAGGGCGTTGGTGCCGACGGCGTCATCCTGGAGGTCCATCCCGATCCTGAGGTGGCTCGGGTCTCGCTGAACCAGATCGGTCTCGGTGAGTTCGAGGACCTGATGACAGCCCTCGGAATCTCTCGTGTCCGTCGTCACATCGACCAGATCGATCGTCAGATCGTCCGGTTGCTGGCTCGGCGACAGGAGCTGGCCCTGGAGATCGGCCGGGTCAAATTGACGCGCAACCTCCCTGTCTACATCCCCGACCGTGAGAGTGAGCTCCTGGCAGTCGTGCGCGACGAGGCGGAGCATCTCGGGGTGGCCGTGGAGCACATCGAGGAGCTCTTCAACCTGGTGTTGGCCGAGTCGAAGCGTCTACAGCACGAGATGCGACAGATGGAGGCAGCGGCTCCGGCGAGTTGACGAGTTCGAGCAGAGGGAACTGGAGCTGCTTTCCTCTACGGGATGACTGACCGACCGGTACGCATCGCCGTCCAACTGCAACCCCAGCATGCCGACTACCGGGCCCTCCGCCAGGCCGTCGACCGGGCAGAGGAGCTGGGTGTCGATGCCGTGTTCACCTGGGACCACTTCTTTCCGTTGAGAGGAGATCCGGAAGGGAAGCACTTCGAGTGTTGGACGATGTTGGCGGCGTGGGCCCAGCAGACAGAACGGGTCGAGATCGGCGCCCTCGTGACCTGCAACTCCTACCGAAACCCCGATCTCTTGGCCGACATGGCCAGGACGGTGGACCACATCTCGGAGGGTCGCTTGATCTTCGGAATCGGCGCCGGATGGTTCGAGAAGGACTACGAGGAGTACGGGTACGACTTCGGCACCCCGAAGAGCCGTCTCGACGACCTGGAGGCCGCCCTTCCTCGGATCGAGCGGCGTTGGTCGAAGCTCAATCCGCCTCCGACTCGCGACATCCCGGTCATGATCGGAGGTGGGGGCGAGAAGCGGACCCTTCGACTGGTGGCCCAGTACGCCGACATCTGGCACGGATTCGGCACTCCGGAGACGATCGCCCACAAGCACGCCGTGCTGGACGGCCATTGTGAGGCGATCGGTCGAGATCCCGACGAGATCGAACGTTCGGCGGGTGCCCGCCCTCACGATGTCGAGACCGGTGACGCCTACTACGAAGTAGGAACCCGCCTCCTCACTCTGGGCTTCTCGGGACCCGAGTACGACCTCGACCCGGTGGCGGACTGGGTCGCCTGGCGGGACGAACGCAATCGCTGACCAGAGGTAGAACCGGCCTACGAGCTGGTGGTGGGCCGGTCGGTCCTCAGGAGGTCACCCGCCGCCGCCAGGATCTCATGGAGGGCGAGCTGTCGGGTCATGCCCGGCTCGCCCACCACCACTTGGAGACCGTAGGCGTCGGCCAAGGCGATGATCGTCCTCGCCACCAGATCAACGGGTAGCGCGGGGGAGAAGACCCCAGCGTCCATCCCGGCCTCGATGATCGAGGAGTAGATCTCGACCTGACGTTCGTGCAGCGTGGATGAGAGCTCCCGATACGTCTCGATGAAGCTCGGCTCCCCGGCGAACTGGTACATGATGATCGAATCGACGTCGTCCGGCCCGGTGGGCAGGTCCTGCAGCACGGCGTCGGTGAGGCGAGTCCAGGGATCCCGGCTGCCTTCGAGGACCCGAGGTGCTTCGGTGAGATAGAGCTGGGCCTGACGTTCGTAGACGTCGACGAGGAGCTCCTTGAGGTCGGGGTAGTAGTAGCTGACGGCGGGCCCGGTCATTCCCGCCTCCTCGGCGACGTCCTTGAGTCGCAATGCTCCCAGACCCCGGGTGGCGATCGCTCGTTGAGCCGCCTCCATCAGTTCGCGACGGCGCTTTTCCTGCTTCTTTGGGCGGGCCAAGGTCTCCTCTCAGAACGGGCGGCACCCTCCGTGGCCGGCTGGAGCATCTATTGGGGCGGCCCGCATAGTTTTTTGTGCAGCATAAAGAATCATGCCAGGCTACGGCAATGGAATCGGCAGCAGACCGCTCCCGGATCTTGGATCCCTCGCTCCATCCGGAGGGATCTCTGGCCATCGCCTGGGCCCGGCGGCATTCTCCCGTTCTCACGGGTCTGGTGGCTTCCACGTTCGAAGACGGTTCCCTGGAAGGAGTACGGGTGGCGGTGGTCGTCCACCTGGAGGCGAAGACGGCCCTCCTCGCCAGTGTGCTGGCCGATGCCGGAGCCGAGGTGGTGGTGGCCGGCAGCAACCCCCATTCCACGCGGGACGAGATCGCGGCGGCGCTCGTAGAACGAGGAATCGAAGTCCATGCCACCCGGGGCAGCGACTACGGAACCTGGGAGAAGGATTTACTGGCGGTCGCCGATCGCGAACCGATGTACATCGTCGACGACGGTGCCGAGCTCACGATCCGGATCGCCCGGCAGCGTCCCGACCTCTACCGCCGCCTCCGGGGGGTATCCGAGGAGACCACCACCGGCGTGGAGCGGCTGCGTCGCCTGGAAGCCGAAGGCAATCTCCCCTTCCCGGCGATGGCGGCCAACGACGCCGCTTGCAAGCACCTCTTCGACAACCGCTATGGAACCGGGCAATCCACCGTCCAGGCGGTGCTCCAACTCACCAACTTCGTCATGGCCGGCAAAGAAGTGGCGGTCGTCGGTTATGGCTGGGTGGGTCGAGGAATCGCGACATACGTGCGAGCCATGGGCGGTCGCGTGTCGGTGATCGAGGTCGACCCGGTGAAGGGACTGGAGGCGCTCATGGAGGGCCATGAAGTCGGATCGGCGGCTTCGGTCCTCCCCACGGCCGACATCGTCATCACCGCCACGGGCGGCATGCGTGCGATCGGAATGCGTGACTTTCCCCACCTCAAGCCCAACGTGGTGCTGGCCAATGCCGGTCATCACGATCTCGAGATAGACGTGGCCGCCCTGGAAGAGCAAGCGGGCGCGCCGCGCCAGGTGAGGCCCGGTGTCGATCGCTACGAGTGGAACGGAAAACCGATCAACGTCCTGTCGAAGGGTGCTCTGGTCAACATCGCCGGAGGCCTCGGGCACCCCATCGAGATCATGGACCTGTCCTTCTCCGTGCAGGGTCTCTCCCTCCACGAACTCGTCGTCAACGACCTCGATCCGGGAGTCCACATTCTGCCCAAACCTCTCGATGACGCCATCGCCCGGGCTCGCCTGGAGGCGGAAGGCGTCCACCTCGACTCACTCTCCTCCGAGCAAGTCGACGACATGGGCGACTGGATCGGAGGACGCTGATGGCCGATCGGACTTCCGACATCGTCGACCCGTCCTTGGCGGAGGCCGGTCGTTCCCGAATCGACTGGGCGGCCGATTTCATGCCTGCCCTAGCCGCCGTCTCGGCCGACCCGTCGGCGGAGGTCCTGCGGGGGCGCCGGGTCGGGGTGGTGCTCACGCTCGAGCCCAAGACTGCGAACCTGGCCCTGGCACTCCATCGCTCTGGCGCCGAAGTCTCGGTCTTCTGTTCGGGCACACACACTTCCGACGACGTCGCAGCGGCGCTCGACCGCGCCGGCGTCGCGACCTTCGCTCGCTCTGACGCCGATGCAGCGGTGGACCAGAGACTCCTCGATCGGTTCCTCGATCAACGCATCGAGTTCCTCATCGATGACGGGGCCGCCACCGCTCGACACATGCATACCCACCGCCGCGATGCTCTGGAGTCCTTGGTGGGCATCGCCGAAGAGACCACCAGCGGTGTTCGTCCCTTGCGAGTCATGGCCGACGAGGGTGCTCTGGCAGTACCCGCGATCGCCGTGAACGACGCTGCCTGCAAGCAGTTGTTCGACAACGTCTACGGGACTGGCCAGTCGGTCGTCATGACGCTCCTCGACCTCACCAACACCCAGCTGCAGGGAAAGCTGGTGGTGGTCGTGGGTTACGGGTACGTCGGCAGGGGGATCGCCGACACAGCTCACGCCCTGGGGGCTCGGGTCGTGGTCACGGAGGTCGACCCGGTTCGGGCCCTCCAGGCCCTGCACGACGGCTATCGAGTCGAGACCCTCGAGGCCGCCTCCCGAGAGGGGGACGTCTTCTTCACGGCGACGGGTATCGGGTACAGCCTCACCGGCGACCACATCCGGTCGATGAAAGACGGAGCCATGGTGGCCGTCGGCGGAGCGGGACCTCCCGAGGTGTCACTCGACGGAGGAAATCCCGTTGTCAGGGGAGGGTTCGCCCGCTCTCAGGTGCGCGTCCTACAGGTCGCTTCCGACCGGGAGGTGCACCTCATCGCGGACGGCGAGTGCTGCAACGTCGCCGCTGCCGAGGGGAATCCGATCGAGATCATGGATCTCTCCCTGGCCGTCCAGTTTCGAGCAGTCGTCTACCTGGCTCAGCACGCTGCCGGCATGGCGCCTGGGGTCTACCCGGTGCCGCCCGAGGTCGACGACCAAGTCGCTCGTGCCGTTCTCGGAGCCCGGGGGATCGAGATCGATGTTCCGACGGCCGCGCAGATTTCTCACGCAACCAACTGGAACGAGTCCATCGACGAGAAGGAAGCCAATTGACCAACACCATCGCTCGCGGCCTTCGCCTCCTGGCTCTGGTCGCTTCTATCGCCGTCCTGGCCGCTTGTGGATCGGCCGAGGAAGGATCCAACAGCACGGCATCGAACGGAGCCGATGACCAGACCGCCACCACTCCGGCCGGTGGTTCGGGTGAGTCGGTGACGCTCGAGGTCTGGAGCTGGTTGCCGAACGACCACGAGAACGGACCCGACACATATGCCCAGATCTTCGACGCCTTCGAGGAGGCGAATCCGGGTGTGACCATCGAGCTCACCGCCTCTCCCTACACGACCTTCTGGGACTCGTGGCGGAACGCCTCGATCGCCCAGGTGGGCCCGGACGTCATCTCCATGTACGGCGGTGCCACCGCCGGCGGCTATGCGTCCTCGCTGGTCCCGCTCCAGGACCTGCTCTCGCCGGAAACCGCCGAGAATCTCCGGTTCATCGACTCGACCGTGAGCCCGGACGGGAATCTCTACGTCGCTCCCGCCGGCTCTTACGCCTACTACCTCCTCTACAACGCCCAGATGCTTTCCGACGCCGGACTCGACCCGGACCAGGCATTCGCTACTTGGGACGATCTGCTGGCGACGTGTGAGGCTCTCTCGGCTCAGGGAACAACCCCCTTCGCCTCGGGGTGGAGCGACGGGTACGAGCTCGAGGGATACATGTACATCTTCATGACCCAGTTGCTGGACGACGAGGGCTTCGAATCCTTCGTCACCGGCCAGCTCCCGCTCACCGATGAGCGATTCGCAGAAGGCATGAACCACATCGTCGAGATGAACGAAGCCGGCTGCTTCTCGGAGGAGAGCCTCGGTATGACGATGTACTACGACGCATTCGACGAGGTCATCGCCGGCGAGGCGGTCGCCTTCCCGGCCGGCGGCGGCGACACGGCCGTGTCGGCCGAGGAGAACAACGGCGAGGGCAGCATGGTGGTGGCCCCGTTCCCGATGGTTCCCGGTTCTCCCCACGAACGCATCTCGGATGCCGGTCCCAACCAGGGATGGTCGGTGACCAACTGGGCGGTCGACCAGGACCTGGCGGTCGCCCTGATCGAGCACATCCTCTCGCCGGAGTCCCAGCAGTTGCTGTGGGAGAACACCGACCTTCCGCCAAACCGCTCCGATCTGGCGGTCGAATCAGACCACCCGCTCTTCGACGACTACCTGGGAATCATCGAGCACCCCACCAACCGGACGACGTTCATGGCCTTCACCGATGCCGCTCTGGCGATCTTCCAGAGGGAGGCCAGCAACCTGATCGCCGGACGGACGAGCGTCGAAGCCATCCTGGAAGAGGCCGATGCCGCCCAGCAGCGGGCACTGAGCGAACTCGGTCAGTAGCGCCCGGAGGCTGAACGGGGTGCGCTGGGGAAGGGACAGAGCAGAACCGGCACGGTCGGCCCTCTTGGTGGGGCCGGCCGTGCTCCTCGTTGCCGCCATCCTCTACGGCCCCACCTTGTATGTCGGCTTCCAGTCGTTCTTCGACTGGCGACCCAACTCTCCAAGCCCTTTCGTGGGTCTGGACAATTACCTGACGGTCCTGGGATCGGATTCCTTCCAGACCGTCATGTGGAACCAGTTCGTCCTCATCCTGGGGCTTCCGCTGTGGGTCATCGTGCCCCTGATGATCACGTTCCTGCTCCACAAGGATGTCAAGGCTCCCGGTCTGTGGCGGACCATCTACTTCGTGCCCGCGGTGCTCTCCCCGGCTCTGGTCGGCATCCTGTTCCGCGCTCTCCTCGGGTCGGACGGAGTCGTCAATGCCGGGTTGCGGAAGATAGGGCTCGACTGGCTGGCACTCGGCTGGTTGACCGAGCCTCATCTGGTCAAACCGGTCATCATCGTTCTCATCCTCTGGGCCCAGGTCGGAGTCGGGGTGGTGATCTTCAGCGCCGCCCTCAGCGCCGTCCCCGAGGAGCTCTTCGAGGCGGCCGAACTCGACGGTGCCGGTTGGTGGACCCGGCTCACACGGATTGCGGTCCCATCGATCAAGGACGCCATCTGGTTGTGGGTGGGATTCCAGGTGATCGCCATCTTCCTCTTCATGTTCGGCTGGGTCTACGTCCTCACCGGAGGTGGGCCCGGCCTGGCCTCCACCACCATCGATTTCCTCGTGTATCAGGAGGTGTTCCGGTTCGGCTTCTTCCCGACGGCCGCCGCCATGTCGATGTTGATGGTGCTGGTCCTCCTGGCACTGTTCGGGGTCCCGGCAGCCTTGGTCCGGCGCCGCATGCGGGGGACGTCGTGACCCGGAAGATGCGAGTGACGCTGAGGACCTCGGTGGCGGCTCTGCTCGCCATCCCCTTCCTCGTCCCGTTCTTCTTCCTGATCACGATGTCGATCCGGACGGAAGCCGACTACCGGGCCGATCCGGTCGGATTGCCGACCACCTTCACATGGGACCACCTGACCGACGCCTGGGAGCGAGCCGATCTGGGTAGTGGGCTCGTCAACTCGCTGATCACCTCCGCCGTCGGTGTGGTGGTGGCATGTCTCGTCAGCATGGCGGCGGCGTACTGGTTTTCGATCCACCGGACTCGCCGCGCGGACCGGCTCCGCTGGGCGATCGTCGTGGGCTACGCCTTCCCGGCGGTCATATGGCTGATCCCACTCTTCGTGATCGCTGCTCGCAACGGGCTCACCAACAACTTGATCGTCCTGGGTCTCGTGTATGGGGCATCGAACATCCCGTTCGGCGTGTACATGATCCACTCCTTCTATCGCCAGGTCCTCCGGAGCGAGATCATGGACGCGGCGGCTCTCGACGGGGCGGGGACCCTCCAGACCTTTCGCTGGATCGCTCTGCCCCTTGCACGTCCGGCGGTGGCCGCGCTGGCGGCGCTGGTGTTCGTGTGGTCGTTCGGCGACCTCTTGTTCGCGGTCACCTTTCTGCAGGACTCCTCGAAGTGGACCATCCCCATCGCAGCCGCCACTCTCGTCAGCCGCCAGACCATCACCCCTCAGGGTCAAGCGGCCGCTGCCCTGGTGGCATTGGCGCCGAGCTTGGTGGTCGTTCTCGTCGCCCAACGGGCATTGGTCCGTGGGTTCGGCGGAGGGAGTGCGGACTGATGGCCGTTCAGCTCATCAGTGCCGACGTGGTGGTGCCTGTCGCCGGCCCGGCGATCGACGGCGGCGCCGTGGCGATCGAGGGCGGTCGGGTGGTCGAGGTTGGGACCCGTCGCCGACTTCGGACCGAATTCCCGGAGGCAGAGGAACGTCACCACCGGGGCGTCGTCACACCCGGTCTCGTCAATGCCCATACTCACCTGCAGTTCACCTCCTTCGCCGAGATCGGTCGCCAGATCCACGACGGGTTCGAGGAATGGTCGGTCGTCTTCGATCGCAAGTACGGGCAGAGGGCGCCCCGTGAGGACTGGTACGGAGCCGTGCTCGCAGGAGCTCGCCTCGCTCTGGCGACCGGAACCACGACGGTGGCGGAGATAAGCACCGACTTCGAGGCCGTTCCGGCAGTGAGAGAAGCTGGCCTGGGTGGAGTCGTATATCTCGAGGCCCTCGGCCACACCTGGGACGCCTGGGAAGGAGGGGAGCGGGCCCGCTATCTGGCTGCCCTCGAGGATGCCCTCTCGATCCAGGACGACCGCGTCCGGATCGGGGTCTCCCCGCACGCTCCCTACTCGCTCGACACCGACGTGCTCACCGATATGGCTGCCATTGCCCGCGACCGGGGCATGCGAGTCCACACCCATCTGGGCGAGTCCGCATACGAGGACGAATACTGCATGTTCGCCACGGGGCCTCTCGCCGACTTCGTGCGGGGATTCGGTCGAGGATTCCAGATCGTCGTCGAGGGCGGATGTGGTGTCGGCACGGTCGAGTTCAGCCACCGGATCGGTCTGCTGGGGCCCGACACCCACGTCGCCCACGGCATCTATCTGGACGAGCCGGGACGTGCCCTGCTGCGCGAACTCGACATCCCCGTCGCCCTGTGTCCCCGCTCGAACGAGGTGATCGGCCTGAAGGAGCCGCCGGTGGCTGCGTATCTGCGAGAGGGCAATCCGGTGGCGGTCGGCACGGATTCGCTCGCCTCGTCCCCGTCTCTCGATCTCCTCGAGGACGTAACCGTGCTGTATCGGCTCGCCCAGGAGCAGGGATATGACGAGCCAGACCTGGCAGAGCGTCTATTTCGGGCTGCCACCCGTGGGGGCGCGTACGCCCTCGGCCTGGACCATCCCGAAGGCGTCGGTGCTCTCGCCCCCGGCCGGCAGGCCGACATCGCCGTCTTCGATATGGCAGTGACCGCCGACCACGCCCTGGAGGCGTTGGTACGGGAAGGCGCCGGTCGATGCGTCGCCACCTATGTGGGTGGAGAGGCGATGACGGTTTCGACCGAATCGAGCTGAGCGAATCCGACGCTCGACGACCTCACCGGCCTGATTCGTCGTCGCCGGAGCCTCGTCCGCCTGGACGGATCCGGCTGGACAGTTCGTCGTAGTTCGTGGACGGGTGGAACTCCAGTCCTGCCCGAAACGACGCCCGGCCGATCAGATGGGCGCCGACGGGAGCCGTCATGAACTGGAAGACGATCACCAGCAACAGCTTGACGACCGCACCGGTGGCCGGGATGGCGATGGCGGCTCCGATCAGGGTCAACGCCAGACCGAGGGTCGTGGCTTTGGTGGCGGCATGCATTCGCGACAGCACGTCCCCGAAGCGGTTGATCCCGAGGGCCGCGATGGCCGCCAGCATGGCGCCTACCACGATCGATATCGAGGCGAGGGCCTCCATCAGGCCCCCCGCCGTTCGATGTACTTGGCGACGAGTGACGTTCCGGTGAACCCCAGGAGAGCCGTCACCACCATCGCGTCGAGGAACGTGTCTTGACCGGTTCGTGCCGCGAGGACGGCGAGGCTCAGCACGATCATGATCAGAAGAGCATCCAGTGCCACGATCCGGTCGGCCAGAGAACCGCCCCGCACCAACCGGAGGAGACAGAGGGCCGCTGCGAGGCCCAGCAGGCCCAGGGCAACAGTGGTGGCGAACTCCAGCATCAACTGCCTCCCCTGGGAGTGCGTTCCGGAAACGCGGCCATGGCCAGTCTCTCGAGGTGGAGCAGTTCTTCCCGGCCTGCCTCGACCGATTCGAGATGGAGGACGTGGACCACGAGCGTCATCGTCTCCTCGATCACCTCGAGGGTCAGGGTGCCCGGAGTGAGGGAATCCATGTTGGCGACGAGTGAGGCGATTCGCGGCGACCGGGTCGTGAGCGGAACCGCGATGACGGCCGCGTTGATGTGATCACGCGGGGTCAGGACCTCCCAGGCGAGAACCGCCGTCGCCTCGACGAGTTTCTTGACGAAGTGACCCACCAGCCGGAGGAACGCGATCGGACGAAACCCGTGGCTGACTTCGGGAGGATGGCTGGGTATCAGGAAAGTGGCGAGAGAGCCCGCCAGGATTCCGCCCGCCAGATTGGCCCAGCTGAAGTCCTCCCAGAGAGCCATCCACACCAGGGTGAGCCAGGTGATAGTGAGCGCCGTCCTTCTCATGCTCCCAACACCGCTTCGATGTACTTGGTGGAGTCCGCCATGACAGCCGCGGCGGTCTGGCCGAGGTCGTAGAGGGGCGTGGCGAACACGACGAAGGCCAGACCGGCGGCGACCAGGACGGCGGTCGACCCGACCATCAGGGCCGACAATCCGGTTTCGGGATCGTTTTGCCCGGCAGATTCAGGTACCGGATCGATCGGTGCCCCCCAAAAGGCCCCGGCCCAGATCTTGGTCATCGAGAAGAGCGTGAGAATGCTCACGGCTAGAGAGACCGCCACGGTGACATTCGCACCCGCCGCCAGCCCGCTCTGCACTAGTGACAGCTTGGCCACGAACCCCGACATCGGGGGGACGCCGGCGAGGCTCAGGGCAGGAATGAGAAACAACGCTGCGATGAACGGACTGGAGTGCTGAAGTCCGCCCAGCCTCCTCAACTCGCCTGTGCCCGCTCGTTCCTCGATCAGGCCACCTACCAGGAACAAGGTCGTCTTCACGACGATGTGATGGACGACGTAGAAGACGGTGGCGGCCAGCCCCGCGGTCGTGAAGAGCCCAAGGCCGAAGATCATGTAGCCGATCTGACTGACGATGTGGAAGCTCAGGATTCGCTTGACATCGTTCTGGGCGATGGCTCCCAACACGCCCACCGCCATCGTGAGAGAGGCCACCACCAGGAGGAGGCTCGAACTCTCGTCGCTTCCGAAGAGCAGTGTCTGGGAGCGGATGATGGCGTAGACCCCGACCTTGGTGAGGAGACCGGCGAAGATGGCGGTGATCGGGGCGGCTGCGGTCGGATACGAATCGGGTAGCCAGAAGAAGAGGGGGAAGATCGCGGCCTTGATTCCGAATACGACGAGGAAGAGGAGGCCGAGGGCGGAGCGAAGGCCCGGGTCGATCTCCGGCAACCTGACGGCGAGATCCGCCATGTTGACCGATCCGGTGGCGGCGTAGACGAGACCCACCGCCGTGATGAACAGGGTCGAGGCGAGGAGGCTGATGACGACGTAGGTCGTGCCATGTCGTACCTGAGCTCGAGACCCTCCGAGCGTGATCAGCACGTAGCTGGCGACCAGCGTGACTTCGAAAGCCACGAACAGGTTGAAGAGGTCACCGGTCGTGAAGCACGCGGACACGCCGGCCGCCAAGACCATGTACACCGGATGGAAGAACAGTTCCGTGTCGTTGGTCCGTGGACTCCCCGTCGCGTAGAGCAAGACCGCCAGGAGCATCGTGGATGAAACGGTCAGCATGATGGCCGAGAACAGGTCGACGACGAGCGTGATCCCGAGAGGGCTCTCCCAACCGCCGACCTCGACGACCACGAGCGCGCCGTCGCGGGTGGCCATCAACAGAGCCACCGAAACGGCCAGGGTCGCGGTCAGGGCGGTGATTCCCACAACACGCCGCAGACGCGTGAACCGCCCTAGGCCCAATGAGATGGCGGCGGCCGCCAGCGGAAGGACGATCGGGACCAGGGGACTGATCGTCATTCCGCTGGCTCCTGCGCTTCAGCCTCCATCCGCTCTCGCTTCTCCCTGGCCTCTTCACTTCGGGCGAAGCGGGCGACGGCAGCGGCGATCCGGCGGTCTTCGACGTCGTCTTCGACTTCGTCGGATCGGTTGAGAAGCCAACTGCGATATGCGAGAGCCAGAAGAAAGGCGTTCACCCCAAACGTGATCACGATGGCGGTCAGGGCGAGGGCCTGTGGCAGGGGGTCTGCCACAGCCGATGGCTCGTCGAGTCCCACGATCGGCGGTCGTCCGGCCCGTCCGCCCGCCATCAGCAACAGGAGGTTGGCTCCATGCCCGAGCACGGCGAGTCCGAGAACGATCCGGCTCAGATTGCGCTGCAGGAGCAGATACGTTCCGGCTCCGTACAGCACCGCGATGGTGACGGCCATGGCAACGACGATCATTCCGTCGGGTCCTGTTCTCCGAGGGCGACGACCAGGGCCGTCGAGAGACCGACCACCACCAAGAAAACCCCGATATCGAACGGAAGGGCGCTGGTGGCCTTGACCTGTCCGAGCACAGGCAGTTCCAACGTCAGCTTCGCCCCGTCGAGAAAGGTCTCTCCCCACACCCATCCCAGGAGCCCGGTAGTGATCGCCAGGGCCAGGCCGGTTCCCATCAGCGCCTCTGATGGGAGTGCGACTACCTCCACGATCCCGGTCTTGCCTCGAGCCACGAAGCGCAGAGTCACGGCTATTCCCACTACGAGGCCGGCGACGAAGCCGCCGCCGGGTGCGTTGTGTCCCGTAAAGAGGAGGAACAGGGCGAAGACCAGGGCGGTTCGTGCGATGAGGTCGACGATGATGTCGAGGATGAGGGAACGGTGGATCATCGATCGTCTTCCGTCATCTCGGGCGACAGGAGCCGATCGCCGTCGTCGCGACCGGCTCGAATCAAGGCGACCGCTCCCAGCGCTACCACCGTCAGCACCGTGATTTCTCCGAGAGTGTCGAACCCTCGGAAGTCGGTGAGGATCACATTGACGACGTTGCGCCCCCCACCCTCCGGTTCGGCCAGTGTCATGTAGCGCCCGATGAGGGGCGAGTCCACCCGGCCGGCTGCCGCCCAGAATCCGAATGCTCCTGCCGTCAGCCCGGTCAACACTGAGATGATCAGCCGGTTGACCTGGCGCAGCTTCCATTCGATGTTCTCGAATTGGTCGGGCAGATGGCGCAGGACCATGACGAACAGGGCGAGCGTCAGAGTTTCGATCAGGAGCTGGGTCAGAGCGAGATCGGGTGCTCCCTGGATGACGAACAGAACCGCCACTCCGTATCCGACGGCTCCGAGAGAGAGTACGGCCGCCAATCGCCGCTGGACCACGGTGGTCCAGAGTGCGGCGACGATCACAAGTGTCGCAGTCAAGGCCTGCCAGGGGGATTCCGTCAGTACCACGATGTCGGGTGTGAACCAGTGGCGGATCAGGACCGCACCGGGGACGACGATCGCCGTCGTGATGATCACACCGAGGTAGATCGGGAGAGAGCCATTCTGCACGACACCCGTGACGCGGTCGGCCAGGCGGTTGAGGTTCTTGATGGACGCCGAGTACACGGCGGTGGCCTCCGGGAGCCGGCGCGTGAGCCGATGCAAGGTCCTGAGAGGTCTTTTCCAGACCAGCAGACCTGCGCCGATGGCCAGGGCCGACAAGAGAAGGGGCATCCCGAATCCATGCCAAAGGGCGAGGTGTTCTTCGGAGGCTCCGGTAGCGACCGCTTCCGCCGCCGCTCCCACCAATCCGTCCTCGAGGGCTGGAAAGAGGCCACCCACGAGTGAGACGAGAGCGAGTAGGGCCGGAGCCAGGAGGAATGGCCACGTCGGATGCGGCACTTCCTTCCCAACGGTTTCGTCGGCGGGATCGGTGCCGTAGCTTCCGAAGGCGCCGAAGAAGTAGCGGAGGCCATATGCCGTTGTGAGGATGGAGCCGAGGACCACGCCGGCGGTCGCTCCTCCTGAGACATGGAGGAGCGATTCGAGAGCGCTCTCCTTGGCCACGAAGCCCAGCAGTGGTGGCAGGCCGATCATCGAAGCCGTCACCACTGCTGCGACGCCAGCAGTGGCGGGCAGGCGGCGGCCCAGTCCATCCAGCCGCCGTATGTCGCGGGTGTGAGCCTGGTGGTCCACGATTCCGACCGTCATGAACAGAGCGGCTTTGAAGACGGCGTGGGCGAGGATCATCGCCATCCCAGCGAACGTGACGGCGGGAATGCCGAACCCCACCAGAACCATGATGAATCCCAGTTGGGATACGGTTCCCTGAGCGAGGATCAGCTTCAGGTCGTGTTGAGACAGAGCTCTCCAACCGCCGACGAGCATCGTCACGAGCCCCACCGTCACCACGACTGGCCGCCACCAGAAGAACGCCGGAGCGAATGCGAAGGCGAGCCGGGCTACCAGGTAGATGCCCGCTTTCACCATCGTGGCGGAATGGAGATAGGCGCTCACGGGTGTCGGCGCCGACATGGCTCCCGGCAGCCAGAAATGGAAAGGGAACTGGGCCGACTTGGTGAAGGCACCGAGCAGGATGAGGCCGAGGCCTGCTCCGACTGCCGTGTTCACAGGAGGGTCCGCCACGATGGCGGACATCGAGTATGACCCGGCCTCCTGGGCGACGAGGACGATCCCGGCCAGCATGGCCAGGCCGCCGCCGGCGGTGACGAGCAGAGCTTGGAGTGCTCCCGACCGAGCGCCGGCGGATCGGTCTTCGAAACCGATGAGCAGGTAGGAGGTGATGGAAGTGAGCTCCCAGAACGAGAAGAGGACCAGGAGGTTGTCGGCCACCACCAACCCGAACATCGAGCCGGCGAATCCCACCAAGTAGGCGGTGAAGCGGCCGAGATCGTCACGCTCTGCGAAATACCGCCACCCGTAGACGAAGATGGCGCAGCCGATGGCTCCGACCAGGAGCACCATCAGGGCTCCCAGTCCATCGAGGCGCAGGGAAAGATCCACGCCGAGGTCGGGTACCCACGAGATCTCGGTGGTGGAGACGCGGCCTTCCAACACCGCACCCACACCCATCAGCAGCCATACGAGGGATGCCAGCGGTGCCAGGGCACCAACCAACATCACCCGACGCCCGAGGCGCTGTCCCAGAATGGCGGCAGCCGCCGCCACCAATACATGGACGGTCAGAACTCCGATCACGGGTGGCGGGTCGGTAGATCGGGTCCTGTCACTACGGTGCTCCTCGGTCTGCGCCCACCATCTGTTCTGGTGCGCCCTGACGGATTATGGCGATGTGGTCGGGGTCCCCCAAGTCGATCTACAACCCTGTCAGTGTGTCGTCGATCAACATGTCGACGACCCGCTCGAGGGCCTCTCGCTGGGATGCACCTGCGTCCAACGCCTGCCGATAGGTGTCCAGTTGACGTTGGGCGGAGGTGCCCTCCTTGGCGATGGTCCTTATGTGGTTGAGCTCTTCGGTGATCCCGAGTCGGCGGGCGTCCACCTCCGTCAACGCGAGCAGTTCCTCCACCAAGTCACGGAACTCGACCAGCTCCCCGCGCCCGTAGTCCATCAGGGTTCCCTGCACCCCGTAGCGTTGCGCTCGCCACATGTTCTCGGAGATGAGCATGGGGGCGTAGGTGCGCCAGCGCTTGTTCTCGGTACGGAGCCGAAACAACATCTCCAAGAGTGACAGATAGAGAGCGGCCACCGCGATGGCGTCGATGAGGCGAGTGCACACGTCGGCGGCCCGCATCTCGAGCGTTGGATATTTGTCAGAGGGGCGGATGTCCCACCACAGTTTCGAGGCGTCCTCGATGATGCCTGCCCTGACCAGAACCGCCACGTGCCGTTCGTACTCCGACCAAGAACTGAACTCTTCCGGAATCCCCGTCCGCGGCATGGTCTGGAAGACGGAAAGCCGGTAGCACTTCAGACCGGTCTCGCGGCCGGTCCAGAAGGGCGAGGAGGTGGAGAGGGCGAGTATGTGGGGCAGGAAATAGCGGACCTGGTTCATCAGATCGATTCGGAGGTCCGGATCGTCGATTCCCACATGGACATGCATGCCACATATGACCAGACGCCGGGCGACCTGCTGGAAGTCCGAAGCCAAGCGGTCGTAGCGGGCGTCCTCCGTGTGTTCCTGATCCCACCACTGGGCGAACGGGTGGGTCGAGGAGGCCAGGATCGCGGCGCCGAATCGGGATACGACGTCCGATAGATCCCGACGCAACCGTGCCAGATCCTCGTGAGCCTCCCGAAGCGTCCGGCTCTTGCGGGTGCCCACTTCGATCTGGGCCTTCAGGAACTCGGGGCCCACCTGGGGTCCGAGAACCTCGCGAAGCCCTTCCCAGAGCTCAGGATCGGGATGGACCACGAGCTCTCGGGTCTCGCGGTCCACGAGGAGATACTCCTCCTCGATCCCGATCGTGAAAGGTGGTCGTGTAACCGCCAACTCGCCTCCTCCGGAACCGCATCCACCCTACCGGGAGTCGAGTACCTCCCGTCGCCGCTGCTCGACCTCGTCTCGCACCCAGCAGTCAGCGTGGTGGTCATTGACCAGACCCATCGCCTGCATGAACGCGTATGCCGTCGTGGGTCCGACGAAGGTCCATCCCCGCCGCTTCAAGTCGCTCGCCAGCGCGATCGAACCGGCCGTCGTGGCCGGAACCACCTCGGGCAGGCCCCGAAACTCGGCGAAGCGACTGAAGTAGGTGAACAGCGAGCCGGTTTCCGCTCTGAGTTCCTGGGCCCGGGCGGCGTTGTTGATGGCCGAGCGGATCTTTCCCTCGTGGCGGACGATGCCGGCATCGTCGAGGAGGCGGGCCACGTCGGCATCGTCGAAGCGGGCCACCTCGTCCAGGTCGAAGCCTGCGAAGGCCTCGCGGAAGGCGGGCCGTTTTCGCAGGATCGTCAACCAGGACAGACCCGCCTGAAACCCTTCCAGGCACAGCTTCTCGAAGAGCCGGTGGTCTTCGGTGACCGGAAACCCCCACTCGGTGTCGTGGTAGTCCCGGTAGAGGGCCGGTTCGGCTCCCCAGGCGCATCTCTCGTGTCCGTCCTCGCCGCGGATCGTCCGGTGCATCGACGGCAGTATGCCAACTCTGATTCGATCCGACGGAGGCAGCGGTTGCGTACGGTGTACTGGACATGGAGAAGAGAACCCGCGCAGCAACGGCCGGCTCGCTGGCCGCGATGGCTGCCTTCGGAGCGAGTGAGCTGACGGCCGGGCTGCTCGGATCGGTGCCGTCGTTGGTCGAGTCCATCGGTGATGTGATCGTCGATACCGTCCCGACGCCCATCAAAGACTGGGCGATAGCGGTGTTCGGGGTATACGACAAGCTCGCGCTCATCATCGGGATCATCGCGGTGGGCCTCCTGGTGGGGGCGGTGGTTGGGCTTCTCGCTGCCGGCAAGCGATGGGTGGGTCCCTTCGTGTTCGTCGTCTTCGGCGTAGCAGGGGTGGTCGCGGCGGTGTCCCAAGGCGAGTCGCTGTTGGGCTCAGTAGTCGGCGCGGCGGTGGCGGTGGCGGTCGGTGTGGTCGTGCTCGACTTCCTCCTCGAGCGCGCCGAGAGGCCTTCGCCCGAGATGGACGAGTCGCGGCGGAGGTTCCTCGTGACAGCAGGAGCGACGGTGGTGGTGGTCGCTCTCGCCGCCGGCACCGGTCGCATGCTGATCGGTCGGAGTCGTCGCCTGGCGGCACGCCGGGGAGCGGTGGACCTGCCGTCTCCTGTCGAGGCCGCCCCTGCGCCGGCTCCGGAGATGCAGATGGACGTCGAAGGGCTGAGCTCGCTCGTCACCTCCAACTCGGACTTCTACCGAATCGACACCGCCCTTTCGATACCCCAGGTGGATATCGAGACGTGGACCTTGAAGATCACAGGAATGGTGGACCGGCCATACGAGATGGACTTCGAGGAGCTCCTGGCGATGGACATGGTCGAGCGCTACGTGACTCTCTCCTGCGTCTCCAACCGAGTGGGCGGGGATCTGGTGGGCAACGCCAAGTGGCTAGGGGTCCCACTGTCGGCGGTGCTCGATCGAGCAGGTGTGATCCCGGGAGCGAGCCAGGTCGTGGGCCGCGCCGTCGACGGCTTCACCGTCGGCTTTCCCACCCAAGCCGTGTACGACGGACGGGAGGCGCTGGTCGCGGTGGGGATGAACGGAGAGCCCCTCCCGGCCGAGCACGGCTTTCCGGCCAGGCTGGTCGTGGCCGGGCTGTACGGATACGTGTCAGCCACGAAATGGCTGGCCGAGATCGAGCTGACCACATGGGACGACTTCGATGCCTATTGGGTCCCGAGAGGATGGTCGAAGGTCGGTCCGGTGAAGACCCAGTCGCGCATCGACACTCCGCGGTCGGGCGAACAGATCGGCACCGAGCCGCGTGCCATCGCCGGGGTGGCATGGGCGCCGAACGTGGGCATCGAGCGTGTCGAGGTCCAGATCGACGACCAGGCCTGGGTGGAAGCGGAACTGGCGGAGTCCCTGGCCGATGACTCGTGGCGCCAGTGGAAGCTGGATTGGGCTCCTACGGCGGGACAGCACAGGATCCGAGTTCGGGCCACCGACAAGTCCGGGTACACACAGACGGACCAGATGGCGCCGCCTGCGCCCGATGGAGCGACCGGCTGGCACACCATCCGTGTAACCGTCACCTGAGTCGGAAGTCGGACTGAGTCGGAAGTCGGAAGTCGGAAGTCGGAAGACGCGTCTCACGTTCGAGTTCGTCGCGCGGTCCACCTTCGTCGGCGGGCGCGTCGGCGGTCCCGGTCATCACATGAGAGCGTTCCAAGCCGTCCTTGTCGCCCCGACGCGTCGACATCCAGCCGCAACACACAATGACCTCGCAATCCGTCCGATGGCGTCGACGCGTCGACGGATCGGAGTGAGGCGTGCTGGTCTGCTCGCGGGACGAAGGGTCGGCCGATGCGTCGGTGATCCCGGCCATCACATGAGAGCGTTCCAAGCCGTCCTTGTCGCCCCGACGTGTCGCCGTCCAGCCGCAGCACACAATGATCTCGCGATCCGTCCGATGGCGTCGACGCGTCGACGGATCGGAGTGAAGCGTGCTGGTCTGCTCGCGGGCCGATTCCGACTTCCGACTTCCGTCTTCCGACTTATTCGGCGTCTTGGGCGGAGACGGCCCAGGCGATGCCTTCGCTCGGGGATTCGATCGCAACTCGCAACCACCATCCGATCTCGGGGCTGCCGTCGTGCCACAGGTACCAGCCGAGATCGTGGACGGCGTCACCGAGCCGATCCGGATCCGGCGGCCATTCCTCCCCGCCCAACTCGGTTGCCAGCCACCAAGCCGAGAAGCGTCCGGCGGCTCCTCCCCGGCGGCGTCCATGTGCCCCGCCGGAGGCTGCCGCCCAGGCGATCCAGGCCAGGGCTGTAGCCGGATCCACCCGCCTCAATGCGGCCCTTCGCAGCCCAAGTGCAGCCACCGCCCGCGACGCGTCACCCTCCACGCATGTCGCCACGGAGCGTCCGTTGGACGAGTCGACCCAGTGTTCCGTGACCGCCTGCAGCGCCCGGATTCCGTCGGGGTCGTCGACGGGGGGACCGGGCTCGGGCAGCTCCTCGAAACTCCACTCCGGGAAGGGCGGGGTGGGCTCCTCCACTCGATCCGAGTGATAGATCGGAAATGTATATCGGGACTCCCAGTCGAGGAGCCGGAGGGGCAACTCCATGATCATCGAGTCGACGGATGCTCCCTCCAGGTCTTCGCCTCTCACCACCCTCTCATGAGCCACGAAGGCGCGTTCGGGGCCATCTTCCAGATGGGCGTCCAAATCGTCCCACGTGAGTCTGCCGGCGACCACCTCTGGCAGTGGCCCGAGGGTGAAGCGGGTGGGCCCCTCGGTGACGGCCGGCCCGGCCGACTCCGGCGGACCGTCCAGCGCCAGGCGGTAGCGGATGTACTCGGGGATCGCCCAGAGTTGCTTGCCGCGCTCTACCGCTTCCTCACACAGCAGGCGAACGGTGCGCATCGTCTGCCAATCCCGTCCCTGGACGAGGCCGTCCACGATCCTGACCAACTCGTCGGTGTCAGAACCCTCGATGGCTCTCCGGATCCTCTCGTCGGTCATCGCGGGTCGGGGCCTGTGACCACGGGGAGCTCGGTGCGCGACCAGTCGGAGAACGAGCCCGGGTAGAGCCGAGGTCGTGGAAGCCCGGCGATCTCCATGGCGAGGGCGACATGGCAGGCCGTCACGCCGCTTCCACAGGAGACGATCACCGGCCGACGGTCCGCTCCCAAGGCGGAGAGCTGGTCCCGGAGTGTGGGTGCGGCCTTGAATCGCCCGTTGACGTCGAGGCTCTCCTCCCAGGGGTAGTTCACTGCGCCCGGAATATGACCTGCCTTGGGGTCGACGGGTTCGGTTTCGCCTCGATAGCGGTCGGGTGATCGAGCGTCCAGGAGGAGGTGGCTCCTCTCGTGTCTCACGAGCTCACGGTCCACTACGCCGGTGAAACCACGGGACGGCGCGGGATAGTGGGCGGGAATCGGTGCCTGCTCTCCCGATTCGACGCGGAAGCCGGCGTCGACCCATGCGTTCCATCCGCCGTCCAGGACCGCGACGTGGCCACGGTGGCCGATCGCCTCGAGCATCCACCAGAGGCGAGCCGCCACCCCGCCGCCGGTGTCGTCGTATACGACGACGTCGTCCCCTGGACGCAGACCGAACCCACCGAGTGTGGAGGCGAAATCGGCTGGGTCGGGGAGGGGATGACGTCCCGGCCCGGTGCCTGTGAGATCACGTTCCACGTCCACGAACAAGGCACCTGGGATGTGTGCCTCCAGATAGCGCTTACGACCCGCCTCCGGATCGGTCAGGTCCCAACGGAGGTCGAACAGCGCTACTCGACCGAGACTCTCGAGAAGCCGTGGGGCGTCGATCAGCGGACTCACGACCCTCCCTTGCGGAACACGAGGTTGAGAATGATCGAGATCACGATCGACACGATGATCATCGATGTGATCGGGAAGTAGAAAGAGGTGCGCTCGCCCTCGTGGCGGATGTCACCGGGCAGATTCCCGAACCACGAGAGCAGCCACGGAGCGAATCGCAGGATGGCTCCGAGGGCCACGACCGCGGCACCGATCCACATGAGGAGGGTTCCAGTTCTCACGTCGACCTCGACCCGTCGAGACTCTCCATGCCCGGGATGGTAGAGAGGGGCTGGGCCCTCCTACAGTGAGCGGGGTGAAGCTCCATCTCATCGACGGCACCTTCGAACTGTTTCGGGCGTTCTACGGGCGCAAGGACACCCGGCTTTCCCCCGACGGCATGGACGTGAACGCCACCCACGGGGTCCTGACCACCGCCATGAACCTGCTCCAGGAGCCGGGAGTCACCCACCTGGCAGCTGCCTTCGACACCATCATCGAATCTTTCCGAAACGACCTGTTCGCCGGCTACAAAACGGGCGAGGGCGTCGATCCGGCGCTCTTGGCCCAGTTTCCGCTTGCCGAGGAGGTGCTTGACGCCGCCGGGGTGACCGTGTGGGGAATGGTCGAATACGAGGCCGATGATGCCATCGCCACCGCCGCCGCTCGTTGGGTCGACGAGGTCGATCAGGTCGTCATCTGCTCGCCCGACAAGGACCTCATGCAATGTGTCGTGTCCGATCGGATCGTGGTGTGGGACCGGATGCGGGATCGGTGGTTCGACGAGGCCGCCGTCGAGGAGAAGTTCGGGGTTCCGCCCGCTTCGATCCCCGACTACCTCGCACTCGTCGGCGACACCGCCGACGGGGTTCCAGGGCTGCCCGGGTGGGGTGCAAAGTCCACGGCCGCGGTACTCAGGCGCTGGGGTTCGATCGAGGAAATACCAGACGATCCGTCCGACTGGGAGGTGACCGTGCGGGGGGCCGAGAAGCTAGCCGCGGTCTTGGCAGAAAACCGGGAAGCCGCGCTCCTGTTCAAAGACCTGACCACCCTGAGACGCGACGTCCCCCTCGAGGAGTCTCTAGACGATCTGGAATGGCGAGGGGCAAGCGAGCCCGCGTTCTCCCAGATCTGTGAGCGTCTCGGATTCTGAGGTTCAACGGTGGGGGAGGTAGCACTTCGTTTCTATGCCGAGCTCAACGATCTCGTCCCGCGCCCTCGCCTGACCCGGTCCTTCGTCGGCTCACCGAGCGTGAAGGATCTCATCGAGGCTGCCGGAGTTCCCCACACCGAGGTCGACCTCGTATTGGTCGACGGTCAGCCGGTCTCGTTCGACCACCGAGTGACGGATGGGGCGAGGATCGCGGTGTTCCCGGTCTTCGAGACCTTCGATATAGCCACGGTCACCAAGGTGCGGCCCCGACCGCTCCGATCGATCCGGTTCGTCGCCGACGGTCACCTTGGAAAACTGGCCCGCTATCTCCGGCTGCTGGGCTTCGACACCGACTACTCGGCGCAACGGGACGACGCCGAACTGGTCGCGATTTCCGTGGGGGAGAGTCGCATTCTCCTGACACGGGACAGGGAGCTCCTGAAGCACGGTTCCCTCACCCACGGGCTGCTCGTCCGAGCAACCGATCCGGACGAGCAGCTGGTGGAGATCGTCGCCCGGTTGGACCTGAGGCGGGCCATGCGACCCTTCTGCCGATGCATGTCCTGCAACGGCGAGATCGCCACTGCAGCCCGAGACGATGTCGCCGATCTGCTTCCGCCGGCGGTGCGGGCCGTGCAGGACGAGTTTCGTCGCTGTTCGAGATGTGGCCGGATCTATTGGCGCGGGTCGCACGCTCGCAGGCTGGAAGAGCTGGTGGAACGGGTCCGCGAGCCCTGAAGATCAGCGCCTGCGACCGGTTCCGGTATGGGTCAGAGCCACCTTCGGATCGCAGACGAGGCCGCCAGGTGTCCGCTCATGCCGTGGGTTCCGCCTCCCGGTGGGGTGGAAGACGAGCACAGGAAGACCCGATCCAGGGGCGTGGTGTATGGATCGAGCCGGTAGGCGGGGCGGAAGACGAGTTGGCGGACGGTGTGGGCGCCCCCGGTGATGTCGCCTCCGATCAGGTTCGGATTGGCCGCCTCCAGGTCTGCTGGAGTGTGGACCCGCCGGCCGGCGACGACGTCTGGAAAGCCCGGGGCCATCTCGGTGATCAGCGCTTCGATGCGGTGCACGAAGTCCGTGGTGGAGCCGTTGGGTACATGGGCGTAGGCCCACAGCGTGTGGTGGCGTCCGTCCGTGCGGGACGAGTCGAAGATGCTCGGCTGGCACACCAAGGTGAAGGGGCGGGCGGCTTCGCGGCCGCTCCATGTGGCGGATTCGGCGGCGGCGATGGCAGTGGCCGATCCTCCCAGGTGGATCGTCCCTGCCCGGGCCAGGTCGGGGTTCGACCATGGGACCGGCTCCGTGAGGGCGTAGTCGACCTTGAAGGCGCCAGGACTGGGCCGGAACCGCCGGTAGCGACGCAAGAAGGTCTCGGGCACGCGTCCTTCGAGCAGTCGCGCCAGGGAGGGCGGTGACACGTCGGCCAGTACGATCCGCGACCGAGGTAGTTCAGCCAGATCTTCGATGCGGCGTCCGGTTTCGATCTTTCCACCCAAGTCCTCGAGGTAGCGCGCCATGGCGTTGGCCAGCGCTTGGGAACCTCCCCGGACGAACGGCCACCCATACCGGTGCCCCGTGGCCGTGAGGGTGAGGGCGAAGGCGGTGGTGAACGGACGGGTGAGGGGAAGGAAGGCATGGGCGGCGCAACCCGCCAGGAGGGCGGCGGCCTTCTCGGTCTTCATGCGGGCCGCGGTGGTCGTCATCGGAAGCATCGCTCTCAGCCCGAACCGGACCAGGTCGACGGGGTGGCGCGGCCACGACAGGATCGGTCCCAGGACGTTTTCTTCGAGGTGCTCCCACCTCTCCACCACCGTTCCCACCAGGCTGCGGTATCGGTCGGCGTCAGGGCCGAGTCCGTCGGCGGTCGCGTCGACCGAACGATGCAGCAGGCCGGCTTCTGACGGCGAGACGGGATGTGCGAGCAGGACTTCGGGATGGACCCACTCCACGCCGTACTCCTCCAAGGGAAGCGACCGCATGAAAGGGGACCCCGCGCCGAGCGTGTGGATCGTCGAGCACAGATCGTGGGTCAGGCCCGGTAGCGTCAGCTCCGCACTGTGGAGCCCGCCGCCGATCGTGTCGGCCGCTTCGACGATCAGCACCGAGCCACCCTCGCGGGCGATGGTGATGGCGGCGGCGAGGCCGTTGGGGCCGGAGCCGATGACCACCGCATCCAGTTCGGTTCCGACGCTCATTCCTCCGGCTCCCACACGATGTCCCAGCGATCGTTGCAATCCGAGCAGCGATACGACAGCACCGTCCCCGGCTCGAGAGGCTCGTCTTCGGGAAGGAACGTGATCAGATGACAGACCCCGCCACAGTCGACACAAGTGATGGTGTCGGGGGAGTTCACGAGGAAAGGGCGGCGGACTCTGCGTCGGTCTCCGGAACGGAGTTCTCAGTCGACAAGAGAACCACGGCGCCGAGGATGGCGGCGATGATGGATCCGGCGAAGATTCCGACCTTGGCGATGTCGCCCAGGCGAGGATCGTCGAACGCCAGAGCTGTCACGAACAAAGCGACGGTGAAGCCGATTCCCGCCACCAAGCCCAAGCCGATGATGTGAGGCCAGCGTGTCCCGACTGGCATCCTTCCGATGCGAAGACGAACGGCCAGCCAGGTGAACAGCGTGATGCCGATCGGCTTTCCGAAGAGGAGGCCCAATCCCACCCCGAGCGATACCGGATGGGTGATGAGGTCGGCGACGTCGGTGCCTGCGAAGGAGACTCCTGCATTGGCCAGAGCGAATAGCGGAATGACGACGAACGATGACCAGGGCAGCATCTTGTGCTCCAAGCGGGCGAGGGGCGAAACGGACTCGCGCGAGATCTCGGTGAGCAGCATGGCCTCGTGGTCGGCGTGCTCACGATCTTCGACCGTGTCTCCCAACGGGTACATGTCGAGGATCTGTCGGGCCCTGCGGTCGAGCTCTTCGGGTGAATACAAGGGGCGAGCTGGAGTGAGCAAGCCCAAGGCGACGCCAGCCAGTGTGGCATGGACTCCAGACTCGAGCAGGGCGAACCAGATGGCTATCGCCACCGGCCAGTAGAAGGCCAGGGAGCGGACTCCGACCCTCTGGGCGAGGGTGACCACACCCAGACCGGCCACGGCCCCGATGAGCCAAACGAAGCTCAGATCGGAGGTGTAGAAGATGGCGATTACGAGGATCGCCCCGACGTCATCGGCGATCGCCAGGGCGAGGATGAACAGCTTCCCCGCCGCGGGAACCCTCCTGCCGAGCAGGGACAGCACACCGACCGCGAAGGCGATATCGGTGGCCATCGGGATCCCCCAACCACTTCCGGCACCGGGAGTTCCGCTCGCCAAGGCCACATAGATCGATGCGGGCACGACCATGCCGCCGAGAGCAGCCATCACAGGAAGAGCTGCCACCTTCGGGTCCCGCAGTTCACCCAGCACCAACTCCCGCTTGATCTCCAGGCCGACGACGAAGAAGAAGATCGCCATCAAGCCATCGTTGACCATGTGACCGAAGGACTCCTCCAGATGGATGGGCCCGAACTGAAACTCGACGATCAGCTCTTCGAACAGGTGGAAGTAGCTGTCCGCGTAGGACGAGTTGGCCCATACCAGGGCCACCGCCGCTGCCACCAGGAGCACTATGCCTGAGCCGGCCTCGATCTGGGTGAAGCGTTTGAACGGCTGAACGAAGACCCGCGGGACGAACCGGTTCGAGTTCGCCCAGGTCGAGTGACGCTGGTCGAAGGTCATGGCGGGGACACGTTATTACCGCAGCATCTGGCCCACGGAACCGAGATCCTGGCAAGCCTGCACCACGCGGGCGGCCATGTTCGCTTCGGCGGCCTTCATGTAGCTGCGCGGGTCGTAGGTCTTCTTGTCTCCGACTTCGCCGTCGACCTTGAGCACACCGTCGTAGTTCGTGAACATGTGTCCAGCGATGGGACGGGTGTACGCGTACTGGGTGTCGGTGTCGATGTTCATCTTCACGACCCCGTAGGAGATCGTCTCCTCTATCTCGCTCAGCGCCGAACCGCTTCCCCCGTGGAAAACCAAATAGTGGCGCGCCTCGTCGCCGAACTTTGCGGCCACTGCTTCTTGTCCGTCACGCAGGATCTCGGGGCGTAGCTGGACTGCCCCCGGCTTGTAGACGCCGTGCACGTTCCCGAACACCGCCGCCAGCAGATACCGGCCCCGGTCGAAGGCCCCCAGGACCTCGGTGGTCCGGACCATGTCCGCAGGGCTCGTGTACAGCTTGTCACGGTCGATGCCCTCGTGGTCCATCGTGTCCTCGACCCCGCCCACGATTCCGATCTCCAACTCCAAGATCACGTCGACCGCCGCGCATTCCTCGAGCAACTCCGAGGCGAGGGCGAGATTCTCCTCCAGTGGCAGGTTGGACGCGTCCAGCATGTGGCTCTGGAAGAGCGGGCCCTTCCCCTCATCTCTGCGTGACCGGCTCATCGCCAGCAGGGGACGGACATAGGCGTCGACCTTGTCGGGTTGGCAGTGGTCGGTGTGGAGGGCGACCTTGATCGGGTACTTCTCTGCCACCACGTGGGCGAATTCGGCCAGGGCGGCGGCGCCGGTCGGCATGTCCTTCACCTTGCTTCCCGACAGGAATTCGGCGCCACCCGTCGAGATCTGGATGATGCCGTCGGATTCCGCCTCGGCGAAGCCCTGCAAGGCGGCGTTGAGAGTCGTCGAAGAGGTCACGTTGATGGCTGGGAAGGCAAAGCCCTCTCGCCGGGCCGTGTCGAGCATCTGGCGGTATTCGTCGGGTGTGGCGATCGGCATAGTCCCTCCTTGGCTCGGTTTTCTGGACGCTAGCGCCTCGTGGGGCCCTGACGTTTTCCGACTCGCTGTCCGAACCGTTGGGGCATATGGTCGCCTCAAAATGGCCCAGTCGATCACAGCTTCGAAGCCCGTGGTGAAGCCCCGCTCGCGGGTGGTGCGGGGAATCTACTTCTGTCTCGGCCTCTTCTGCCTGGCCATGACCTATTTGAGTTGGCTGCCCGGGATCCCCACGTTCGATTTCGTGATTCTGGCCGCCTTCTTCTTCGCCCGATCGTCCGACCGGTTCCACGACTGGCTCATCAACCACCGGGTGTTCGGGAAGATGATCGCCGCCTATCGGGGCGCGGGTCTCACCCGGCGCGTCAAGACCGTGGCTGCGATCGGAATCGTGCTCTCCCTCTCCTTCTCGGGGATCTTCCTCGTGGACAACACCGTGGTGAGGGTGATCCTGGTTCTGGTGGGCCTGTATGCCCTGTGGTTCGTGTTCAGCCGGCCCACCCGAGAACCGGACGAAGGCGACCAGCCCATCTGAGGTCGAAACGGCCTGACTCCCTCGGCGAGGGACCTGTTCCAGCATCGACCGGCCGCCGATGAAGCTGCCGGCCTCGGTCGGCTCTAGCGTGTCCCAGGATGTTTCGCCGGATCGGATTGGGGACCGTGCTCGCGACGACGATGACGTCGTCGACTTTCGCTCCCGTCATCTTCGCCGTCCTGGCTACTCCGCTCCGAGAAGAGTTCGGCGCCGCTCGCTGGCAGATCGGCGCCCTGGTGACCGTCGTCACGGCGGTAGGCGCCGTCCTTTCGCCGATGGCGGGAAGCTTCGCCGACCGCTTCGCCCCCAGCCAGTCGACCGCACTCACCATCAGCGTGGCGGGGATCAGCTACCTGGCGATCAGCCTCGCTCCGAGTTATCTGTGGGTGGCGGCGGCATCGCTGTTGTCCGGCGTCGCCCAAGCGATGGGAAACCCCTCGACCAACCGGCTCATCATGACCCAGGCGCCGGTCGGCCGTCGGGGATTGCTCACCGGTGTGAAGCAATCGGGCGTACAGGCGGGAAACGTGATGGGCGGGCTCCTGCTACCGCTGGGGGCGGCCAGCGTCCTGGGCTGGCGCGGGACGGTGGCGATGGTGGTGGTGCTTCCGCTCCTGGGATTGACACTTCTCGGGCTCCTGATTCGAGGAAGCGAGAAGCCGGGCCGCTCCGAGCCGGCGCCCGCGTCTCGTAGCTCGTCGGTCGTCCTGCGCTTGGCCCTCTACGGTGCGACCATCGGGGCCACGAACGGAGCTCTCACCACCTACGTGCCTTCGTACTCGCAGGAAACGTTCGGCTTCGACACGACGACGGGCGGGTTGCTCTTCGCAGTGTGTGGCATCGTCGCATTCGTGACTCGGCTATCTGCCGGACATCTGTCGGAGCGATTCTTCGGACACCATCGCACGCTGATGGGCATGGCGATGCTCACGGCGCTGGCGGGTGTGCTCCTGGCTTCCGCCCCCAGCGGAGCTTGGCTCTGGCCGGCGGCGGTGTGCGTAGGACTCGGGCCCATGGCATGGAACGTGGTCGGCAACCTGGCGGTGATGGAGCTCTCACCGAAGGGTGGCGCTGGACGCGGATCCGGGGTGATGATGGCCGGCTTCCTGGGAGGAACCGCCCTCGGCGCTCCTCTCCTGGGAGGCTCGGCGGACCTCCTCGGGACCTATCGGCCGGGTTGGCTCGGGGTCGCGGCCCTGGGTTTGATCGCGATCTGGATCGCGAAGGGTGTGGTTGGTCCGAGTGCGTCGGGAGATCAGGGCGGGCCGCACGGGCAGCCCGATCACCTACCCTGACCGATCGTGAGGCTGCTCATCGCCCGCTGCACGGTCGATTACGAAGGCCGGCTCACTGCCCATCTCCCCGAGGCGGTGCGTCTCGTGATGGTCAAGGCCGATGGGTGTGTGGCGGTCCACGCCGACGGGGGCGCCTACAAGCCATTGAACTGGATGAACGCCCCCAACGCCCTGGTCGAATCAGAGGGCCGCTGGGAGGTGACCAACCCCAAGGGCGAGCGCCTGGTGATCACGCTCCACGAGGTGCTGTACGACGGCGACCACGACTTGGGGGAGGACCCCGGGTTGCAGAAGGACGGGGTGGAGGCCCATCTCCAAGAGTTGCTCGCCGAGCGTCCTTGGGTGGTGGAGGAAGGCCTGACGCTCATCAGGCGCGAATACCCGACCGACATAGGCCCGGTCGACATGGTCTGTTCCGATCGCCACGGCCAGACGGTGGCGGTCGAGATCAAGCGTCGAGGAGAGATCGATGGTGTCGAGCAATTGGCGCGATACCGGGAGCGCCTCGAGATGGACTCGCGTCTGGCCCCAGTCCGGGGAATTCTCGTCGCCCAGTCCATCACCCCTCAGGCGCGAACGCTGGCGGAAGCGAGGGGTCTGGGTACGTTGGAGGTCGACTACGACGGCCTGCGAGAGATCGAGTCGTCTACGCCTCGGCTGTTCGAGTTGTGAGGCCCTCGGACCGGAGAGAGCGTGCTGAGGATCGGGACCGTAGTAATGGGCGTGAACGATTTCGAACGGCCGTGACCTCTTGGTGTCGAGCGCTCGACTACGTGCCCAAGCGGCCCATCCGGCCGGGTGACGATTTCACGATCCTCGGGCCTGAGGAAGGTAACGGGCCGTTGCTGGCTCTCGATGTGAGCCAGAGCCCTGTGCAGGTCCACCCGCGTGTGCATCTGGATCTCTATGCGGGGGACACCGCTGACCAGGCGGCCGAGGTCGAGCGGCTCATCGGACTCGGAGCCACCCGGGTCGACTGGGACCTCTACCCGGACGACCCGGATTTCGTGGTCTTGGCCGACACCGAAGGCAATCGGTTCTGTGTCATCGACACGAGTCGGTGATCAGCGCGATCCTGCGAATCCGTTCTGGCGCCAAGCCTCGTACACGGCGATGGCGGCTGCATTCGACAGGTTGAGTGACCGGACACCGGCGACCATGGGGATGCGCACCCGCTCGTCGACCCATGGATCTCGTTGGACCTCATCCGGAAGACCGACAGATTCGGGTCCGAAGAGGAGGACGTCGCCGGCTCGGTACTGCATGTCGGTGTAGATCGGGTCGGCGTCGACGGTGAAGGCGATCACCCGCCTGTCGGCCAGTGCGACCTGACAGGCTTCTAGGTCGTCGTGCACGGTCACCGTGGCCCGGTCGCGATAGTCCATGCCGGCCCGTCGCAGACGAGCATCGTCCATGCTGTACCCGAGAGGGCGGATCAGATGCAGACGTGTCCCGGTGACGGCGGCCAGGCGCATGGCGTTGCCGGTGTTGGGAGGGATCTCCGGGCGGTAGAAGACGATATCGAACACGCCCTCGATCGGTCCGTTCAGGAGGCGAGGAGGCGCATGGCCACGGCCTGGGCGAGTATCGAACGTTCGAGGTCGCTCAGATCCTGGGATTCATTGGGGGCATGCACGGACGAGGTCGGGTCACCGGCACCGGTGAGGAGGATGTCGGCGTCGGGAAGCTTTTCGGAGAAGGCGGCGACGAACGGGATCGAGCCGCCCACCCCCATCTCGACGGGCTCCCGATCCCAGGCGAACCGCATCCCTTGCTTCCACGCCTCGAAGGCCGGTCCGTCCGTGACGAGGGAGAAGCCTTCCCCGGAGTCCATGGGCTCGACCGTCACCTGTGCGCCCCACGGCGCGTGTTCCTCGAGGTGCCGGACGAGGGCTTGCATCGCCTCGGCGGGATCCTGAGTCGGGGCGATGCGCATGCTGACCTTGGCACGGGCCACGGGTACCAACTGGTTGATCGCTTCCGAGATCGAAGGGCAGTCGATCGCCAGCACCGACACGGCCGGCCGGGTCCACATCCGTGATACGACCGACCCGCGGCCCAGCGATTCGAGCCCGGGCACGGCGCCGGCCACCTGGGCCGCCTCTTCGAGGGACATGTCGAGACCGTCCACCTCTTCGGAGACGAGACCGGGGATCGCCACTGTCCCATCGTCGTGATGCAAGGTGGCGAGGAGGCGGGCCAGGGTCGTGAGGGCATCGGGGAAGACACCGCCGAACAGCCCGGAGTGTTGCGGTGCCTGGAGGGTGCGCACCTCGACGCTGACCGCCACCAACCCGCGCAGGGAGGTGGTGAGAGCCGGCTCGCCCACTCTCCAGTTGCTCGAATCGGCGATGACGACCACGTCGGCGGCCAGTCGGTCGGAGTAGGCGTCGAGGAACTCGGTCAGATGACGGGAGCCGATCTCTTCCTCACCCTCGATCATGACCTTGACGCCGACCGGGGGACGACCGCCGAAGGCGCGGATTGCGCCCAGATGCATGATGATGCCGGACTTGTCGTCACTCGCCCCGCGCCCGTAGAGGCGGCCGCCTCGCTCGAAGGGTTCGAAAGGCCCGGTGTCCCACTCTTCCTCAGGGCCGGGTGGCTGGACGTCGTGGTGGGCGTAGAGCAGAACGGTCGGTGCTCCTTCGGGAGCCGGGATCTCACCGAAGACCGCGGGGTGGGCGCCCTCGAGCTCGAGAAGGGTGACGTCCTCGAAACCCTCGGCTCGGAGGAGTGAGGCCACGAACTCCGCCGAGCGCCGAACCTCACCGGGGTCGTAGCCGTCGGCGCTGACCGATGGGATCCGGACCAGGTCGGCGAGTAGTGCCCTGAGATGGGGAAAGTCTTCGTGGACGGTTGTGCGGAGATCGGAATGCATGGGACGTCGATGCTATCGGGCAGGCGAGCAGCCTCCCACTTGTGGCGAACGATCGCGAAGCCGCCATGATGGTGCGGTGATTCGATTCCCCCTCTTCGGGATCCCGGTGACGGTCCGTCCCACTTTCTGGTTGGTGGCGGTGGTGCTCGGGCTGAGCCTGCGAGAGGATCCCGGCCTGCTGGCGACTTGGGTGGTGATCGTCTTCGTCTCGGTTCTCGTCCACGAACTGGGACACGCTTTGACCGCCCGCCGCTTCGGTGCCGAGGTGGCGATCACCCTCACCACCTTCGGCGGCTACACCGAGTGGTCCCACCGCGGAACGATGTCCCCGGGACGCCGGGCGCTGGTGGCGGCGGCTGGTTCGGCGTTGGGGATCGTTTTGGGTCTCGCCGTCTACGGGGCACTCTTCGCCACCCGACCGTGGGGTGGCCGCGGGGCAGCCGTCGCATCGATGGTCGTCTGGGTGAACATCGGTTGGGGCGTTCTCAACTGGCTGCCGATCCGCCCACTGGATGGCGGACACCTCGTCCTGGCTCTTCTCGACCTGCTCCGGGTCCGGCGAGCGGATCGGGTGGCCAGCGTCGTCTTCTTGGTGACCGGCTTGGGGGCGGTCGCGGCGGCCCTCTATTTCGAACTGACTTTCGCCGCCGTTCTCGCCGGTTTCATGACCTGGCTCGAGGTCAGCCGGTTGTTGCCCTCGCCCGCAGACGGGCCACCTCCCGACTTCTCCTATGACGATCCGGCCGAGACCTCCGAAGACGATGGTGAACGGCGGTCGGCGTGGGATTGAGGCTCGTTAGCCTGAGCCCTCCGTCGAGAGTGAGGACATGGACTTCGGATTCAGCGAGAAGGTCGAGGACTATCGCCGTCGGCTGACGGAATTCATGGACGAGCGGGTCTATCCGGCCGAGGCCGTCTACCGGCGTCAAATGGAGGAGGCGGGGGATCCGAACCACCATCCGCCCATCATCGAAGAGCTGAAGGCGGAGGCCCGGGACCGAGGCCTGTGGAACCTGTTCCTCCCGGCCGTCTCCGGGCTGAGCGTGCTCGAATACGCCCCGCTGGCCGAGATCACGGGTCGCAGCCCCGAGATCGCACCGGAAGCTTTGAACTGTTCTGCTCCGGACACGGGCAACATGGAGATCCTCCACATGTTCGGCACCGACGCCCAGAAGGAGCGTTGGCTCGCTCCTCTCCTCGATGGAGAGATCCGCTCTTGTTTCTCGATGACCGAACCGGCGGTGGCGAGCTCGGACGCCACGAACATCTCAACTCGAATCGAGAGAGACGGCGACGAGTACGTGATCACCGGGCGGAAGTGGTTCAGCTCCGGCGCCGCGTCGCCCCGGTGCAAGGTCTCGATCGTGATGGGCGTCACCGATCCCGAAGCCGACCGTCACCGTCAGCAATCGATGGTGATCGTGCCCATGGACACCCCGGGCGTGACGATCGAGCGCTCGCCCACCGTTTTCGGGTATCACGACCGGGGCGGGCACCCGCAGATCCTCTTCGATCGCGTCCGGGTGCCGGTGACGAATCTCCTCGGCGAGGAGGGAAGCGGGTTCGCCATCGCCCAGGCTCGACTCGGGCCGGGTCGGATTCATCACTGCATGCGGGCCATCGGAGCCGCCGAGCGGGCCCTCGAGCTCATGTGCCAGCGGGCCCAGACCCGGATCACCTTCGGCAAACCGCTGTCCGAGCAAGGTGTGATCCGGGAATGGATCGCGGAGTCGCGTCTGCGCATCGAGCAGGCCCGGCTACTGGTACTCAAGACCGCCTGGATGATCGACGCCGTGGGAACCAAGGCTGCTCGTACCGAGATCGCGGCGATCAAGGTCGTTGCGCCCGCCACTCTCAAGTACGTGGCCGATCGGGCGATCCAGCTCTTCGGTGCCGCCGGGTTCACGCCCGACTGGCCGCTGGCCGGGTTCTACGCGATGGCGCGCTGGCTCCAGATCGCCGACGGTCCCGACGAGGTCCACATGCGATCCGTGGCGCGTACCGAGATCGCCCGCCATGAGCCGGGGGCGGAGTTCTCGTATCCGAGCGAGTCCTGAGTCGTCACGACGCCCGTCTGATCTCTTCCAACCAGCGCCGTCGCAGAGCGCGTCTTTCGGCGGGTGTGTGACCGCCCCATATCCCCTCGGTTTGATTGGTCTCGATCGCCCATGTCAGACACTCACCGGCCACCGGGCAGGTGGCGCACATCGCCTTGGCGCGGGAGACGGCGGCGAGATCGGCCGGGTCCGGGAAGAAGTTCACCTCGGTGGTGCCGGCACAGGCCGCGGCCTCGCGCCAGCTCTCTACGTACAGCTCTTCTCCTTCGACGGTCATTCGAGACCTCCCTCTTTCTGGAAACCATCCAACGCATGAGAGGCCCGGTTCGTTCCCCGGAATGAAACGACACGCGAGTCCGTTGCTCGATAGGAGATGCGTTTTGGAATCACCTTCGACTACTTGTGCCCGTTCGCCCGCAATGCCAACGAGGCCGTTCTGAACGGCTTGTCGTCGGGACGTGATTGGGACGTCGAGTTCGTCCCGTTCTCACTGTCCCAGACCGCGACAGAAGAAGGCTCGCCCGACGTTTTCGCCGATACCGACATTTCGGGTATCCGTGCGCTGCATTGGGGGATCGCCGCTCGTGACACCGATCCCGAGCACTTTCCCGAGGTGCACCGGGCGATCTTCTCGCTCCGTCACGATGAAGGCCGCGACATCGGCGACGAAGACCTCCTGCGCAAGGCGGTCTCCGGCGCCGGGGCCGACCCGGATCAGCTGGCGGAGGAGGTGGCTTCGGGGCGCCCGGCCGAGACGCTGGCCCGGCAACACACCGAGGCCGTCGAGCGGTGGGCGGTGTTCGGGGTGCCGACCTTCATCCACGGTGAGATCGCCACGTTCGTGAGGCTCATGAGCCGTGGTGTGGTCGAAGATGTCGACCGTGTGCTGTCCATGCTGGAGTGGACGGACCTGAACGAGTTCAAGCGAACTCGGATTCCTCGCTGACCGGATCAGGCCTGTAGGCGGTCTCGGGCCCGTCCCGGCCGGGCGTTCTGTTCCAGGAACTCGATCACGCGGCCGGCGATGTCCAGGCCGCTGACGTGCTCGATCCCCTCCAAACCCGGCGACGAGTTGACCTCCAAGACCAGTGGGCCGCGATCCGACTGGATCAGGTCGACACCGCATACGTTGAGTCCCATCGTCTTGGCCGCCTTGACCGCCGCCGCCCGTTCGGCTGGAGTGAGCCGGGTGGCTTCGGCCGACCCCCCGCGGTGGAGGTTGGCGCGGAAATCACCCGGAGCTCCTCGACGCTTCATCGCGGCCACCACCTTCCCGCCGATTATGAAGGCACGGATGTCGGATCCTCCTGCTTCCTTGATGTACTCCTGCACCAGGAAGTTGGCGTCCAGTTGGCGGAAGGCCCCAATCACCGACTCGGCGGCCTTGCGTGTTTCCGCCAGGACGACTCCGAGTCCCTGAGTGCCCTCGAGCAGCTTCACGATGACCGGCGGCCCTCCGACGACGTCGAGCAGGCCGCCCACGTCCTGAGTGCTGTGGGCGAAGCCGGTGACAGGGAGCCCGACGCCGGCTCGGGCGAGCAGTTGCAGCGAGCGCAACTTGTCGCGCGAGCGGCTGATCGCCTGGCTGTTGACGAGCGGGTACACGTCCATCATCTCGAACTGGCGGACCACCGCGGTGCCGTAGAAGGTGTAGCTGGCTCCGATGCGGGGAACGATGGCATCGAAATTCAACTCTTCGCCCCGATAGCGAACTCTCGGTCGGGCGCTGGCGATGTCCATGTAGCAACGCAGGTAGTCGACCACCCGTACCTCATGGCCGCGTGCTTCGGCCGCTTCCACCAGGCGGCTGGTCGAATAGAGCGATGCCTTGCGCGAGAGGATGCCGATCCTCATGACCATTCCTCCGCGAGAAACGAGCGGCCGGGGTCGACCAGGAACCGCCGCGCCAACGACTTACGTCCGAGCAGCATACGGAAGCCCATCTCGTCGCGGCGTGTGAGGTTGATCTCCGTCACCCACGTGAAGGATGCCCAGGTGACCCGGGTCCGAATCACGGGCCTGATCTCCCTCCTCCCGCCCGGGTTGCGGACAGGCCGCTCGTCGACGACCTCGGCTACCGCCATCACCGCCCCCCGGCGGGTCCGCTGGTCGGGATGGATCTCGAAGCCCACCATCTCCTTGGAGCCGGAGGTGAAGCGTTTCAGAGCGAAGGCATGCAGGGAAGACGAGGCGGCTCCGGTGTCGACCTTGACCTTGATGGCTTCGACACCCAGGTCCGGGAGCCCGACCCACTCCCGCCACCCCATCGTGGGCAGCGGCTTCATCGCGGGGAACTCCGGGTCACGACCGCCGCTGCCAGCCAGGTGGTGAGGGGCACCGAGGCGACCAGGCCGATCGACCCCACCAGCGTGCGGAATATCTCCACCGCCACCACCTCCGAATTGGCTATGAAGTCGAGTCGCATCTCGGACAGGGTGAAGAGGAGGAGAAGAGGCATCGAGGCGCCGGCGTAGGCGAGGAGCAACGTGTTGACCGTCGAGGCGATGTGGTCCCGTCCCACCTTCAGGCCACTCTGGAAGAGGCGGAGGCGGTCGACGTCGGGATTGACGGAATGGAGTTCGAAGACGGTGGAAGCTTGGGTCACGGTCACGTCGTCCAGCGCTCCGATGGCGCCGAGGACGGCCCCTGCCAGTATCAGGCCCTGGATCTGGAGGCCGTCGACGAAGGCCAGGAAGAGGGCCTCTTCACTACCGAAGCCCGAGAACCGCGCCAGGTTCGCCACCATGGCCGAGAGCACCAGGGTCAGCGCCAGAGCGCTGAACGTACCGATGGCGGCGACGTGCGTCAGTGGGCTCCAACCGTGGGCCAGGTACAGCGCCACGAGGGCGATGGCGGAACCACCGACCGCGGCCACCAACACCGGGTTGCTACCCGAGAGGATGGCAGGGGCGATGAACACCACGAGGAGACCCACGGAGGCGGCCAGCCCACCCAGCGCGGCCAGCCCACGCAGCCGACCCAGGCCGACGACAGCGAGCGCGAAGACGGCCCCGAGGGCCCAGAGCACCGGACGCCGGTCTCGGTCCGACCATTGATATCGCAGTCGCGGGTCTTCGGTGTCCACCATGTTCAGGACGACCGCTTCTCCCTCTGTGAAGCGAGGTGCCGAGGTCGATATCTCGAACTCCTGGGAGGTGACCGACCCCGCATCCCGTCCGCTCGTGATCTCGAACACCACCCGGTGACACGAGAGATCGGAAGCAAACGAACAGGATCCGTCGCGGGCACTCTGGACCCGTCCGGTCACGACCTCCAATGCGAACTCCGGGCTCGTGGGTAGCTGCTCCGTCGGGTCCGGCCACAGCCACACCAGGCCGATCACGGTCAGGAGAGCCAGAGCCAGCACGGTCCAGGTCAGCCAGTCGGCACGGAAGCGGCGATCGTCTCCGATCAGGCGATCGAAATCGGCGTGGCCTGTCATGAGAGGATGAGGCTAGACCTCGAATGATTCGCATCAGCGTCCGACAGGTACGGTCCCTCCTATGTTCGACGTCCAGATCGCCCGGGCCGCGTTCCCGGCCCTAGAACGTTCGCAAGACGGGACACCCGTCGCCTACTTCGACGGCCCCGGTGGCACACAAGTCCCGGAATCCGTCATCCATGCGATGCAACGCCCCTTGTACGAGGGAGTCTCGAACCTCGGGGGTGCGTTCGCCTCCTCTCAGCTGGCCGAAGAGATCACCCACGAAGCGCGGAAGGCGGGAGCCGATCTGGTCGGTGCCGTCGATCCCGAGGAGATCGTTTTCGGGCAGAACATGACTTCTCTCACCTTCGCCATGAGCCGTGCCCTGGCCCGCACATGGAGGCCCGGGGATCGGATCGTGGTCACGGGCTTGGATCACGACGCCAACGTGACCCCATGGCGCATGGCCGCGGCCGACGCCGGGGTGGCGGTCGATCTCGTGCCGTTCGACCTGGACGACTTCCGTCTCCACCCCGAGGCGTTCGACCAGGTGCTGACCGACAGGACCCGGCTGGTGGCGGTCACCCATGCCTCCAATGCCATCGGGACGATTCCGGATGTAGCGGACATCGCCGAGCGAGCCCACGCCGTCGGCGCCCTGGTCTATGTCGACGCCGTGCACTACGCCCCGCATGGGCCGATCGACGTGGCCGCGATCGGTGCCGACTTCCTGGTGGCGTCCGCCTACAAGTTCTACGGTCCCCACACCGGTCTGCTGTACGGCAGGCGGGAGCTGCTCGAAGACCTGGTGCCTTACAAGGTGCGTCCGGCGCCCGATCGGGGAGCGGGCCGGTGGGAGACGGGCACCCAGAGTTTCGAGTCGCTGGCGGGAGTGAGAGCGGCCGTCGACTACCTGGCGTCTCTGGGAGAGGGACCAGATCGTCGATCCGCCATCGTCGATGGACATGCCCGGGTCTCAGAACACCTCGATCGTCTCACCGAGCGGTTCTTCGATGGTCTCGACGGCCACGTCACCTTGTATGGGATCCGATCCGTGGAGGACCGCACGCCGACCTTCGCCATCACTGTGGAAGACCAGGACCCGTCGACGGTGGCGCAGTTCCTCGGGACACGAGGGTTGTACGTGTGGGACGGGCACTACTACGCCATCGAGCCGATGCGACGGCTGGGTCTGCTCGAGACCGGGGGAGCGGTTCGCATCGGCTTCGTCCACACCACCACGGAAGCCGAAGTCGATCGGCTGCTGGAAGCCTTGGCCCAAGCCGGATCTCTGCAATGATCTGAGTCTTGACGTATCAGATTTTCTGATGTATCCTATGGGGTGCTCGAAGGGCTCATTGGACGCCCGAGAGACACAGACCTCAAAGGACGAGGAGGTGAAGCAGATGTTGCTGAGATTCGATCCGTTCGCCGAGTTCGATCGGATGGCCCGACGACTCGAAGGTGGAACCTTCATGGCCGCCGACGGCTACCGCATGGACGACGCCCTCGTGCTCCACCTCGACATGCCGGGTCTCGATCCTGACTCGATCGACATGACGGTCGAGAAGGACACCCTCACGGTATCCGCCGAACGGAACTGGGAGCCTGCCGAGGGCCACCAGGTACTCCTGGAGGAGCGTCCCACCGGAACCTTCACCCGGCGCTTCTTCCTGGGTGATGGACTCGACACCGATGCCATCGAGGCGGGTTACGACCAGGGTGTGCTCACGGTGAGGATTCCGGTACGGGAAGCCGCCCGGCCCAAGAAGATCACGGTCGGTAGCGCCGATCGAGCCCTCACCGGCTGACAGAGAGAGGGCCCCGCACCGCCGGGGCCCTCTATGGATTGGAACTCGGGAGTGGGAAGGAGCGATGTCGTTCGGATCGCCTCGTGGACCCGAGGTCGCCGGTTGCTGGACGCCTCGACGAGCTCTCCTGACGATGACGGCTCGACCCGGCCAAACGTGATGACGTGACCGATACCGTGGTGCGCAACGCCGTCCCCGGTGACATAGCCGGGATCTGTCGGTTCGGTGACCGATACATCGAGGATCACTATGCCCCGATCATCGGCCCGGAGGCGGCGGCTGCGCAGGTCCGTGATTGGTGGAACACCGAGGCGATCACGGCTGCGGTGCAGGAGGGTCTCGTGGTGGTCGCCGAGGGCGATGGCGAGATCCTGGGAGTTGCCCAGCGTGGTCGTCACGGCGAGGACCACGTCGTCTACAAGCTCTACGTCCATCCCGACCACCGTGGTCGGGGAATGGGGGGGAGGCTGCTCGACGCCCTGGTCGCTCAATTGCCGACCGGAACGGATCGTCTGTACATCGAGCATTTCGCCGGCAACGTTCGCGCCGCGTCGTTCTACGAACGCGAGGGTTACCGAGTGGAGCGGGTGGAGCCGAGCCCGACCGGCGACCCTTCCCTCGATGTGGTGTGGCGAGTTCGGCGGCTCGACTGAGAGGCGGGTGGTGCGTGGAATCGGGTGCCGGCGGTCACCGTTACCCTGTGGCGGATGGAGAGCGAGTACGGCTTCGCCACCCGATCGATCCATGCCGGCCAGCGGCCCGATCCCGAGACCGGCGCCCGGGCCATGCCCATCTATGCCACCACGAGCTTCGTGTTCGAAGACGCCGCCGAGGCGGCGGACCTGTTCGCCCTCCAGACCTACGGAAACATCTACACCCGGATCGGCAACCCGACCACCGCCGCGTTCGAAGAGCGCATTGCCTCACTGGAGGGAGGCTTGGGGGCCGTGGCGACCGCCTCTGGGCAGGCCGCCCAACTGGTGGCGATCCTCACCATATGCAGCCAAGGTGATCACATCGTCGCCGCCAACAACCTCTATGGCGGCACCTACACGCAACTCGACGTGACACTGCGCAAGATGGGCATCGACGTCACGTTCGTCGATCCCTCCGATCTCGACGCCGTGGAGGCAGCGGTCACCGATCGGACGAAGCTCCTCTACGGGGAGACGATCGGCAATCCCCGCGCCGATGTACTCGACATCGAGGGGTTCGCCGACATCGCCCATCGTCACGGAGTCCCGCTGGTGATCGACAACACCTTCGCCACTCCGTACCTCTGCCGGCCGATCGAGCACGGAGCAGACATCGTCGTCCATTCGGCCACGAAGTTCATCGGCGGGCATGGCGCCGTGATCGCCGGTGTCGTCGTCGAGAGCGGCAGGTTCCCTTGGGACAACGGCAAGTTCCCAGGCATCGTGGAGCCGTCCCCCGCCTATCACGGTCTCCGCTTCTGGGAGAACTTCCGCGAGTTCGCCTACCTCACCAAGGCGCGGACGGAGTTGGTCCGTGACCTGGGACCAGCCTTGTCACCCTTCAACAGCTTCCTCCTGCTTCTGGGGCTCGAGACGCTTCCGCTGCGAATGCAGCGGCATGTGGAGAACGCCGCCGCAGTCGCCCGGTTCCTGGCCGATCACCCGGCCGTGGCCTGGGTGTCGTATCCGATCTTCGACGACAGCCCCACCCGCGACCTGGCGGCCAAGTACACGCCCGCCGGCCCGGGAGCGGTGTTCACGTTCGGTGTCACAGGCGGTTACGAAGCAGGAGTCCGCTTCATCGAGGGCGTCGAGCTGGCCAGCCACCTCGCCAACGTCGGGGACGCCAAGACGTTGGTGATCCACCCTGCCTCGACCACTCATCAGCAGGTCCCGGACGAGGAACGCATCGCCGCCGGGGTCGGTGACGACATGATCCGGATCTCGGTGGGGCTCGAGGACCTCGACGACATCCTGGCTGATCTGGACCGGGCATTGGGAGGTGGAGGATGACCGCGATCGTCGAAGCCGCAGCCCGGGATCGCCTGCGGATCATCCAGCAGGCGGAGTCGGTGGCACTCGTTGGCGTCTCCGCCAACCCACTTCGCTCCTCCAACTTCGTCGCCACCTACCTGCAGCGCACCGACCTGAGGCTGTATCCGGTCAATCCCAACTACGACGAGGT
>DATGPZ010000083.1:0-6478 GCA_035304485.1 Acidimicrobiia bacterium
CCCTCGACAACAGGTTGGAGTCGATGTTGACGAGCGGCTTGGCCGCCTCGAATGCGGTGGCGAGGGCACGTTGGAAAGCGCTCTCTCGCTTGGAGGCTTCCTCCGAGGTGATCGTGGGCCCGGGCTCGCCGAGATATCCGCGCAGCCCGAGTGACAAGAAATCGTCGAAAGCCGATCCTTCTCTCGTCAGCCACGCCCGGGCCCGGAGTACGACGTCGTCGCGGCCGACGTGGAGCTTGAATCGTGCCGGCCGATCGGGTTCTCCGCCGAGGAGGATCGCCTCGTTCGGCTGCCACTCGTCGACGGTCTCGAATAGCGACTTCGCCGAGCGAGCGAGTTCACGATCGGAGATCGGAGCGTCGGCGAGGAATTCACCTGTCACGACTTGACGTCGAATCTCGCGCCAGCGTGAAGCCCTGGTTTCGAACTCCCGCCCGAGCGTCGAGGTGACGAGTTCGTCGAACCGATTCGGGAAGGTTTCTGGCTCCATGACGAGGGCCACGGTCTTCCCAGGTATCAGGTCGTCTGGCACAGCTTGATCTCGTTCCGGTGTGTGACGTGGCCATCCGTCGATCGGGGTGGCTTCGACGTCCCCGGGATCCAGTCGGCGCTCCAACTCGCCTAGAGCGAGCCGAATTGCCTCGATGAGTGGCTCCACGACCGAGCGAGCGAAATCGGCCAACATCTCTCGGGCGATGAAGCGAGCCTTCTCCTCCATGCGGTGCCACACGAGGGTCTGCACCGCATTGGCGCAGGCGTGGGCCACCGACTCGTGCTCCGAACCCACCTGGCCCGATAGTTCCCCGAAGGAAGCCTGGACGTTGGAACGCACGTGAGAGGCGAGAGTCTCGTGCTCGAGGCGCTCTTGTTCGAGTTCGTCGACCACCCATCGGAGCTCTGACCGCGTCTTCGTCAGCAGATCACGTGCCACATAAAGACCCCATTCGGCTGCGATCTCTCCCACTTCGGCGGTGAGCTGACCGACGATGCCGCGGCTCCACTCCCGAGCCCGTTCTCTCAGCGTGGCGTCGTATCTCTCGTTCTCTCCCGGAGCGAGGATCTCGGCCTGGGAGACGATTTCGTCGACCCAGTCATCGACTCTCGCTTTGGTCCCCATGCTCTCGGTGACGAGCTGAAACACTCGCTGTGCGAGATCGCCAGTGACTCGCTTTCGCTGGTCCAATGGCAGGGCGATGGCGTCGAGGACCTGGTTGTTTTCGGTGCCGCGTTCGTTGATTCCGACCGCATTCAAGAAGCCTGTGAGACGGTCTTCGGCGAGCAAAGCCGAGATCGCCTCCGAGGTCATACCTTCGTAGCGCTCCTGACCCTCAGTGCGGATCAGGTGACCACGGACCAAGGTCTCGATGGCGTCCCGAGTGATCCTCCGTTCTGAGTAGGCCTTGAGCCTGTCTACACCGAGGTCGACTTCTGCATATCCGAGGCCTTGTAGGAGGCCTTTATAGGGCGGTTCCATCAGCAGATGCCGGGGCCCGCCACTGTCCGGATATGTTGCCGCTGCTGCCTGCCAGTTGGCAGCGGTATAGACGACGAAGTCGTCTTGAACCTTGGGATCGGTCATCACCGCGCCGAGGCACCTACCCATGACTCGATAGACGTCGGTTTGATCACCGAACACGACACCACTGGTGTTGGCGTGCCCGACGAGGAACGGGAAAGCAGGCCCGCTTCGGCCGATCTCCCTCTCTTCGCCCGAGACCTCGACGCTCCCGGATGCGTAGATTCCGTTCACCAACTCGGCGAGAGCGGCCGCCGCGTTGGGATGGATGCCGGCCTTGGCGCCCGATGCGAGTGCTTGGAACACATCAGCGGCGTAGAGGATTCCGAACGACATGTCGAGCCATTGCTCACCGCTCGCCCGGAGCATGTCGGCTACGTCCATGAAGATTCCGGCCCCTGTGCCACCGGCCAATGACGAGATGATCATTGCCACGGGATCGCCGGGTTTCATGTAGACCCCGTTGGAGTCGTGAGCTGCCTTGACCAACTCCTGTAGTTCTCCGATCGCTTCGGTCGATCGGAGAGCCGTTACCTTGGCCGTAACCGCATCTGCAATCCGGTTGCGCTGGTCGAGGCCCAATACCCGTCCGACAGCCCGAAACTGGCCCGCTCCGTACGCAATCGGGACGTTCATGTAGGCCGGATCCACCCACCAACCCTCGAAAGAGTGGTTGTTCCGGCGGAGGCGATCCATGACGGTCGAGAACGGAACACCGTCCTGATACAGCGACAGGTATTCGCTCGGCGGAAGCAGCGGAGGGCTGCCCGGCAGCACCGGGGAGTCTTGGACCTGCGGTGTGTCGATGTGCAGGAACTGCCAGGCGTGTGGGAATCCGTGGTTCCAACCGATCTCTCGGAGCCACTCCTTGAGCGATTGTTTGAGATAGCGGATGGTCTTCCCCCCGGAACCTCCGAGGCCGATGATCAGGAACGGTCGCATGGGTCAGGTCACTCCTTCCTGGGCGCTCCGATCTCGAGCGTCCGTTAGTTGGTCTTTCATTCGTCCGAGTGATTCGCTCAACTGGGAGGCCGTCACTCGGCTAGCGACCTCTCCTCTGTGTTTGCTGAGGTCGACCAGAACGACCCCGCTGAGGTTCTGTTGACTGCCATCTGCGATGCGCGACCATTGCGACTTCGAGATGGAAAGCGCAGCCAACGGTCCGGTGGCGTCCGACGGCCGAGCCCGCACGGTCCGGTCACCGACGACAGCTCGCCGAACCACTCCCCGGCCGGTATCGACGATCAGCTTGTCGGACCCCATGGAGGCGATCGCATAGGGCAGTCTCCAAGGAGCCAACGGCACTTTCCGCTGGATGCGTAGACTTCCCGCTCGCAGCTCCGACGGCGTCCGACGTGGTTTCCTCAGATCCGTGTCTTTCGGCGCCTCGACCAGCTCCACGCGGAGCGGTTGGCCATCGCCCGGGTCGACGACCCGACAGCTGAACTCGGCGAACCTCACGTTGCGCCGACCCGGATCGGGTATCCGCGAAACGAGGCGGTTGATCCCGTACATCACCAACCAGATGAGGAGCAGCAGAGCGAGGATCAACGCCGCGACGATGACACCGACTAACACGGTGTTCGCCTCGGGAGTCACGTCGAGGTCGACGGTAAGGACCCCGTTCATCTGTCGATCGGGTCGGTCAGCGGGCCGCGAAACCGTCTCGAACTGGACCGCCCCAGTGGCGAAAACCTGTTCGGTGAGGTCGAGGACGATCTCGTGATCGGAGACCTCACCGGCTCTGACCTCGACGCACGGACCCTGCCCGTCGATCGATGCCTGGACCTCGAGGGTGGTCTCGGCGGCCTCGATCGGAACACGATCCGTGGCCAAGCACAGCTCGCCGCCATCGCGGCCATCGATGCGCACGGTCGTACGGAACGGACCTATGCCTTCACCGATGATCGGCTCTGGGTGGCTGAGGATCTCAGGAGCGTTGAGCTGCTCGTTGACTTGGAACGTGATCGTTTCTGCAACGGGAGGGAACCCACCGCCGCTCACGGTCGCCGTCAGGCTGTGCTCTCCAGCGGGAGGCAGCTCCCGAACAGTGAGGATCCATCCTTCGTCGGATCTCGCAACGGACGCGTCGGCGGACAGGTCGAAGAGGTTGCTCTCCTCTTCGGTGAGAGGACCGTGGTTACCTGCCGCGGTCGCGTGGAACCGACCCTCTTCCCCTTCGGTGAGGGTGGGAGTGAGCTGGCGGAGTTCGAGCGAAGGGGCGTCGAATGTCGCGAAGACACATGCCTCGTCGACGCCGGTGACATGCGTCTCGAATTCAGCACTCGTCGGGCGAACCGTGATCTCGGCAGTGCCGGATCCCGCGTCGGCCACGATCTCGGACTCGGCGTCGCGAGACGAGTCGACGACGGGCGGGTTTCCAGCTGAGCCTCGAGCGATCACGAGGAGCTCGGAGAGCAGGGAGGCCGGCAACCCGTTGGCTGAGATCGCTCCTTGGGTCAGAGTGAGCGTTCCATCGACCGGGTCCGAGACATCTACCGACTGCAGCCCCTGCTGGGCCAGGCACGCCATCCGGAACGGCAACTCCTCCGCTGACGAGACGCTTTCGAACGAACCCAATCCCGAACCACAGCCTTCGGTCGCGTCCCCTCCCAGTCCTCGAAGTACCCGGGCACTTGCCTGATCCATGCGCTCGCCGTCACCCAGGAGCATCACCCGGGTAGACACGTCGAGATCTCCGAGAGCCCCGGCATAACCTCCGGGGCCGCAGATGAGCTCCGGCATCATGGCCTCGATGTCGGCGTAGTTGCTGGTCGTGACAGGCTCGTCGACGTAGAACCTCTCGAGACCGGCGCCGAGGAATCCCGCATCGAGGTCGTGTTCTCCGTCGGTGAACCAGAACAGCGTCCGACAGGTGGCGCCGGACGATCTGCTGAACGCCTCGGAGGCTTCGTTGAGGGCGTAGACGTAGTCGGTGTGGTTGCCGTCGTCCCTGGAAGCGAACTCCTCAGTCAAACGGAGGACTTCGTCCACCGTGGCTTCGTCGAGCGGGATCCATTCGGTCGAGGTCGCATCCTCGCCAAAGCCGGCGATGGCGATCCGCACTTCCTGGACCCGAGGAGCGATCGCCGCATAAGCCCGGACCACCGACCTGGCACCGGCGACCCTCTGGTCGTCGCTGTCGGTCCGACGAAGAGAAGCCGACTGGTCTAGAAGCAGTACGACGTCGATGACCGTCGAATCAGTGATCGAGCAATCGGCGACTGCGGCCTCCTGGGCGTCGGCTCGCTCCACACTCCACGCAGAGAACAACAGGCCCATCGAGACGAACATCGCCAGGACGCGCTTCACAGCACGCCTCCCGTCCAGAGTCGCGCGAGGTAGAAGGCGAGGCGTAGGCCGTGCCAGCCGACTGCGATACCGAGTGCGACGAACAGCGAGCAGATTCCTATGAGCGTGGGTCGCCAAACCGGCTCGTGCCATGCTCGGGCGACCGAAGCCTTCTCGTATTGGAAGAACCCGAAGGCCGGCACTACGACCATGAGCGCCACCAGGACACCCGCCACGGCCCGAACCGTGGAACCCGTCGTGTCCGGGCTCAAGTGGACTGGCTCGCCGATGCCGAGCACGACGATGGCCGCCAGTCCGGCCACCAATGCCGCCAGCGCCACGTAGAACCGCGGTTGGCCGGAGGTGCGCCCACGCTTGCCAGGCCGCGTCTTCGAGCTCCCCGTGGGCGACGTGCTCGGACCACCACGACCTGGGATGGGTACGTCAGTCATCGCCCGCCTCTCACGTTCACGACAGACCGATTGGCCCCTGTTTCGGATGTGGAAAGCCCACACCGATTCGCGAGGTATGCGTAGTAACCAGGTAGCGGTTCGTACGTGGAGTCGAACCGTGGGATCAGCTCCTGATATGTGACCGCCGAAAAGTCGATCTCGTGTCCCACGGCGTCCTCGAAGCGGCGAATCTCACGGTCGATCTCAACCGCCACCGGATGGTCGACTCGGTACCAGACGAGCATCAGGCGGAAGTTCCCGCGGTTGGCCGACAGCCCGAGAGCGTGTTTGAGCAGCTGGGCGGCACCCAGCCACTGGAACATCGCGTCGCCATCTCGGATCCGTTCAGCCAGCCGGCGGCACGCATCGAGGCCGCCCCAGACCCCTGGCCGGAAGTAAGACGACGAAAGGGAGTTCGGGGTCCGCCCGTAGATCTCCAGGAACTTGGCCTCGATCCCGATCGTCAATGTCGGCGTGTCGAGGAGAACGTCGAGGTGCGGCGGTGTACCGGCGAGGCCGGTGGGCATCTTCTGTTCGAAAGAGACCTGCGCATGTTGGGTCTCGACGCCGAGCACCCGAGCCAACACAGACGGATGCTGTCGCCATGGCCCGAACACATTGAGGACGAGACAACTGGAACTCCGCAGCGAGGCGATGCGATCCAGCTCACCACCAGCACCCTCGAGCAGCATCTGCTCGACCTCGACATCTATGGCTCCCGCGAACAAAGCGTCCCGGCGGTCGAGGAAACGATTACCCGCAGGGGTCAGACGCAACCCTTGCTCTTCGGCCCAGTGGCGCTGTCGGTGGAAAACGTCGATGAGCGCAGCCCTGGTCCCCCCTGGTTGTCCCCCACTAGGCAGTGGGTTCATTTCTTCGGGCAAAGTAGACGACAGGTGTGACAGGTTTCTGAAAAAGCTCCATGATGTTGGCCCGACTGCGACTGCAAGATCGACGAGCGAATTCGAGAACGTCCCGTATACCTCGCAAAGGAACAGCAATCGGACACGCCCAATTGGCGAATATCAGAATACGGACCGATATCAGATCCGGGATGGTGCGAGCGCCCCAATTCAGCCGATCGGCTGCTGCTCTTTCAGCTCTCGCAAGAGCCGATCCACCGGGCTGAACCAGCCCTCGAGCTCATGTGCTGTCGGAGCCAGCTCATAGGGATGGTGATGACATGCCCGGCTCAGGGCACCCCACGCCGTGCGAATCC
>DATGPZ010000084.1:0-4764 GCA_035304485.1 Acidimicrobiia bacterium
TCGATCATGTTCCGATCCGAGCCGATGTGGATATCCTCGAGGAGATGGAGAACCGACGGCCCGTTGTACCAGGGCATGTTGTTCGACTCCTCGACCACGTTGTCGCCGAGCAGCGCCGAGATCGGGACGAAGCGGAGATCGTGGATCGTGAGCCTCGAGGCGAAATGCCGGAACTCGGCCACGATCTCGTCGTAGCGGTCCTGGGACCAATCGACGAGATCCATCTTGTTGACGCAAAGGACTAGGTGCGGGACCTGCAGCAACGACGCCAGGAAGGCATGGCGCCGGGTCTGCTCGAGGACGCCATGGCGGGCGTCGACGAGGATCAGGGCGATGTCGGCGTTCGAGGCGCCGGTCACCATGTTGCGGGTGTACTGGATGTGCCCTGGCGTGTCGGCGAGGACGAACTTCCGTCTCGGCGTCGAGAAGTAGCGGTAGGCGACGTCGATCGTGATCCCCTGCTCCCGTTCGGCTCGCAGACCGTCGGTGAGGAGGGCGAGATCGAGGTAGTCGGTGCCGCGCCGTCGGGACGCCTCTTCGATCGCCTCCAACTGGTCCTGGAATATCTGCTTGGAGTCGTAGAGGAGCCGTCCGATCAGCGTCGACTTGCCGTCGTCCACCGAACCGGTGGTGGCCAGACGAACCAGCTCCATGTCCTGAAGACTCGCCACCGTCGTCACAGCGAGTTCCCTTGCCGATGCGACTCGCTCGCGAAGAGCATCAGAAGTAGCCCTCCCGCTTTCGGTCCTCCATGGCGGTTTCGCCCGTGCGGTCGTCGGCGCGGCTGGCGCCCCGCTCGGTGATGCGGGTGGTGGCCACCTCTTCGATGATCTCTTCGATCGTCGCTGCCTTCGACTCGAAGGCAGCGGTGCACGTCATGTCGCCCACGGTGCGGAACCGCACGTCTGCTTCGAACACCGACTCCCCCTCCATGAGCTGGAGGAAGGGGCTCTCGGCCATCAGCATTCCGTCCCGCTCGAACACCCGGCGCCGGTGGCTGAAGTAGATGGACGGCAGCTCGATCCTCTCCTGGAGGATGTACTGATACACGTCCATCTCCGTCCAGTTGGAGATCGGGAAGACTCGCATGTGCTCACCGCGGCGATGGCGGGCGTTGTAGAGGCTCCACAGTTCGGGCCGCTGGTTCTTCGGGTCCCACTGGCTGAACTCGTCACGGAAGCTGAAGACTCGCTCCTTCGCCCGCGCCTTTTCCTCGTCACGGCGGGCGCCCCCGAAGACAGCGTCGAATTGGTACTTCTCTATGGCAGTGACGAGGGCCTCGGTCTGGAGGCGGTTGCGGGACGCCCTCGGACCGGTCTCTTCGACCACCCTTCCCTCGTCGATCGCCTCCTGCACCGAGGCGACGATCAGGTCCGCTCCGAGAGCCTCCACCGTGCGGTCACGGAACTCGATGACCTCTGGAAAGTTGTGGCCGGTGTCGACGTGCATGATCGGGAACGGCAAGCGCGCCGGCCAGAACGCCTTGACGGCGAGATGGAGAACGCAGGCCGAGTCCTTGCCACCCGAGAAGAGCAGCACGGGCCGCTCGCTCTCGGCCACGGCCTCGCGGATTATGTGGATCGATTCTGACTCGAGTGCTTGTAGGTGAGTCAGTTCGTACGTTGAAGGCATGTCAGCTAGAGGTTAGGAGGTCTGGAGCAGGCGCCAACCGGCGTGAAACTCCGGCGCCGTGATCTGTCACTATTCCACCCGCATGCGAGAAATTGTCAATGGCGGCTGAGGCCTGGATCGTCCTGGCGGTCGTCCTAGGCGTCTTCGCGTCGCTCGTCTGGGAACTCGCCTCGCCGGCGACGACGATGGTTGCGGCGATGGTCATCGTGCTGGTGACCGGCGTCGTGACACCCGAGCAAGCCCTCTCCGGTTTCTCGAACCCGGCCCCCATCACAGTCGCTGCGCTGTACGTCCTGGCCCGGGCGGTCGAGAAGACCGGCGTCCTCACGACGCTGGTCAACCGAATGCTCGGAGCCGGCAACAACCACCGAGCGGCGCTGACTCGACTGGTCGTTCCGACCGCCGCCGCCTCAGCGTTCCTGAACAACACACCGATCGTGGCGATGCTGCTCCCAAATGTCCAGGCGTGGGCCGCGGAGAAACGTCTGTCACCCTCCAAGTTCCTCATGCCACTGTCGTTTGCGGCACTGCTGGGTGGGGTCACCACCCTGATCGGGACGTCCACCAACATCGTCGTCTCGGGCTTGATGGTGGAAGCGGGGTTGGGTGGGCTGGGATTCTTCGAACTCTCGCCGGTTGGCGTGCCGATAGCGGTCATCGGCGTACTCCTCCTGATCGCTCTGGCTCCGATCGCCTTGCCCGAACGTCTCTCCGTCCGACAAGAGGCCGATGCCGAAGCCCGCCAGTTCATGACGGAGATGGTCGTCGACCCGGGCGGGCCGCTCGACGGAAAGCCTGTTGCTGCAGCGGGGCTCCGCCATCTCTCATCGGTGTTCCTCGCCACCATCGAGCGGGACGGATCCTTGATCGCACCCGTCGGGCCGGACGAGTTGCTGCGCGGAGGTGACCGCCTCCGGTTCGTCGGCAAGGTCCAACACGTCGTCGACCTTCCCGCCATCCGAGGTCTGACTGCCGAGCCGTCGGATCATTTGCTCGACCTGGACACCGCTTCCGCCCGCTACTTCGAGGCGGTGGTCGGAGCCGAATCTCCCCTCGTCGGCCAGACACTCAAGGAAGCTGACTTCCGGCGCCGGTATCAGGGAGTGGTCATGGCCATCCACCGAGCGGGCCAAAGGGTGGACGCCAAGCTCGGCGAGGTCCCCCTCCGGGTAGGTGACACGTTGCTCATCCTCTCGGACCAGGGCTTTCGACGTCGCTGGGAGGACAGACCCGACTTCCTCCTCATCTCCCAGCAAGGGGCGACCCCGAACATCAACGGGCCGAAGGCCGTGGTAGTCGGCCTGGTGGCGCTCGGAATCATCGGGCTGGCTTCGGCCGGAGTCGTCCCGATCCTCGAAGCCAGCCTCATGGGAGGAATCGTCCTCATCGCAGCACGCGTGCTCACGCCGAGCGAGGCCCGATCGGCGATAGATCTCGACGTGATCGTTCTCATCGCGTCGGCCTTCGGAGTAGCCCATGCCATCGAAGCCTCGGGACTGGCGCAGGCCGTCGCCTCGGGCCTGGTGGATGCCTTCGAGTTCTTTGGGCCGCGAGGGATCTTGACGGGGGTCGTCCTCGCGACTGTGGTGATGACCAGTGTCATCACAAACAATGCCGCCGCCCTGCTCATGTTCCCCATCGCCATCGCCGCAGCGGAGAGTGCCGGATTGAACCCGCGCGGATTCGCCGTCGCGGTGGCAATCGCCGCATCGGTCGACTTCCTCACTCCGATCGGTTACCAGACGAACACGATGGTCTACGGGCCCGGGGGCTACCGCTTCGGTGACTATTCCCGCCTCGGCGCGCCGCTCACCCTGGCCGTCGTTTTGACAGTGGTGGCACTCGTCCCGATCGTGTGGGGAGCATGAGAGACGTCCTCTCCCGAATCGACGCTGCCCTGGACCGAGCCGCCGAGGCACTCGCCCCGTTCACGTCGGGTCAGATCGAGGCGGCGATGAAATCCGGAGACGACCCGGTGACCCAAGCCGACATCGCTGTGGACAACGCCCTCCGGTCGACACTGCCTCAGCCCGGCGAAGGTTGGTTGTCGGAGGAGACTGCCGACGATCCGTCGCGTCTCGAGTGCCAGCGGGTGTGGATCGTCGACCCGCTCGATGGGACACGTGAGTTCGTGGAAGGTATCCCCGAATGGTGCGTGTCCGTCGGCTATGCCATCGATGGGATGCCCGTGGCCGGAGGCATCCTCTCCCCCGACCGGGGTTTGCGAATCCTCGGAGCCGTCGATGAGGGCGTCCACGTGGAAGGTGGCGACGTCGTGCGGCCGTCGTCTCGCATCCAAGGGGCCCTGGTGCTCGCCAGCCGCAGCGAGATGAAGCGGGGCGAATGGCAGCCGGTGTTCTCGACCCCGGTATCGGTCCGATGCATGGGGTCCGTAGCCCTGAAACTCGGGATGGTCGGCGCAGGCATGGCCGATGCCACCTGGACGCTCCAGCCGAAACACGAGTGGGACGTCGCCGGCGGCGCCGCCATCGTCCGGGCTGCGGGCGGGGTGGTCACCGATCCCGACGGTGCGGAGGTCCTCTTCAACCAACCCAGCCCGAAGCTCCCCGGGTTCGTGGCCACGCGCCGAGAACTGATCGACGATGTCCTCGACCTGATCCGTCGCCTTTCCTCTTAGAGCGCCCTGCAAAAGCGCACCGATTGCGCGTAGGGTGTGATCCGTGCACGGGGGACACGGGAGTTGAAGGCGCGAGCCGGCCTCGGACTCGGGGTCATCGCAGCCTTGGCGATCGCCATCTGGGCGGCAGTCTCTCGAGGCAATGGCGACCCACCGCCGACGACAGTCTCCACCACGACGGTGGCGACCACCGCCACGACCACCTCGACAACGATCGCCTCCACGACATCCACCACGGCCGCAACCACCACAACACCTGCCGAAACAACCGTTGATCCTGACGCCCGAGTCGAGGAGGTCCGCCAGATCCTCCAAGATCTGTACTACCGGTGGTTCGACGCCATCTACCGAAACGACGAAGCAGCTGTGCGGCAAATCTCTGCAACAACGAACAACATCGAGGACTTCCGGAATGCGGTAGAGCAGTTGGAACTTCCCAGCCCACCCAAACCGGGCGACGTCCAGATACGAGACGTCGAGATCCTTCGCTGGGA
>DATGPZ010000085.1:0-3443 GCA_035304485.1 Acidimicrobiia bacterium
CTCCCACATCCTCTCTTCGAGGTCGGTGATGACGCCTTCGGTGTCACCGTCGAGGAACGCGGCGAGACCGTCGAGCAGATGCTCGTAGTCATCCCGTTCGACCGCGTTGATGCACGGGCCGGAGCACTTCTCGATGTGATAGAGCAGGCACGGTCGCCCCTGGGCCCGCTGCCTCTCGAAGAGGGCGTCGGAGCAGGTCCGGACCGGGAAGGTGCGGAGCAGCAGGTCGAGGGTCTTCCGGATGGCGTAGGTGTGGGCGTAGGGCCCGAAGTACTGGTTCCCCTTGCGTTTCCGGGCCCGGGTGACGAGGGCCTGGGGCCATTCCTTGGTGCGGGTGATGACGAGATAGGGGTACGACTTGTCGTCGACGAGCTTGACGTTGAAGCGGGGGCGATGCTTCTTGATCAGGTTGTACTCGAGCATCAGCGCGTCGACGTCGGAGTCCGTGACGATCCACTCGACGTGACGCGCGTTGTCGACCATGGCCTGGGTACGGGGATGGAGCCCGGTGCCGAAGTACGACATGACCCGGCTGCGCAGGTTCTTGGCCTTCCCTGCGTAGATCACCCGCCCGTGCGCGTCACGGAACATGTAGGCGCCGGGCTTGGTCGGGATCTCCGAGGGTTTCGGCCTGTCGAACATCACCTCTCAGGGTAGGAGGGAGCGGACACTCCCTATCCCTCTGGAAATGGACGCCTCCGCCATCTGAATCCGGCGAGACGCGGGACCTCCGGACCCTGCTCCGCCTTCTCGTTCGACTTCTCGATCAGGACATCGAGGTCCCACCCGGCCCGGGACGCAGCGTTGAGCAGTTCAGACATGCTGCGGTGGAAGAAGAGCACCTCTCCGGTGCCGGCAGGCTCGACGGAGCCTCCACGGTCGAAGTACTGCCCGGGGCGCCACAAGACCTCACCGTCGGTGTCGGAGATCGGGGTCGACCCCGGTGCCGTCCATATCGGATGATTGGCGATCACGATCAGGAATCCGCCTGGCCTCACCACCCTTGCCGTCTCGGCGAAGAACTCCCGGTCGTCTTCGATGTGCTCGAGAACCAGCACGCTGTAAGCACCATCGAGTGACATGTCGGCGAACGGGATAGATGGAAGACGTGACACGACGACGGGCCGATCCGACTTCCGCGCCAGGGCCTCGACCAGTTCGACCCCGATAACCCGGGCACCCGTCAACTGCTCGGCTCGACGCATCAGACGCCCATTTCCCGATCCGAGATCGGCTACCACGCCGTCGGCCCGACCTCCCGTCAGCAGCGCTTCGAGAAGGGGGTCGACGAGCTCGCGGTAGGAGGGATCAGCGACTTCCTCGAGCCACCAGACGCCCAGCTCCTCCCAGGTGCTCATCGCAAACTCCGCCTAGCCCACAATCTGGCCCACGATCCTCACTGGAATCGGCTCCCATGCACGAGGAGGACGACCGATGGCGTTCTCCAGATACTGAAACTGCCCTTCGAAGACGACGAACTCCTCTTCGAACTCCAGACCGAGACGAACCGCCTGACGGCCCTGTGAACGCAAGGCCGATGCCCAACTTGCCAGTGAGCCGGGTTCGAGATCGGAATCGGCGACGAAAGCGACCGGCAATCCACACCAGCCTCGCGTCATCGGCATCAACACATCCGCGATCAGTCGGTCATCGACCAAGACCACGGCATCCGGTCCCAATCGGTCACAGGCTCGACCCATTTCTGCGAAACCACCCTCGATCTCGACGCCAGGCCCAGCCTGCCAGACCACCAGTGAGCCGGGAAGCACGAAGACAGCGAGGGCCATGGGGACCACCACCATCGCGTAACGGGCTCTCGGTCTCAGTACTTCGACGATCAGCCATACGCCGAACAGCACGGCAAGAGGGATCACCAGGGGCAGGAACCTGCGCATCGCCCAGATGTGATCTGGAGCAATGGACGGCCGGAACATGTAGACAGCAGCGGTCACCATCACGAGAGACACGGGAAGACCGACCTCCCGGGAGGCGCCCGTCAAGAACAAGCGCAGGCTCCACAGGGCTCCCAGGAGCCCGCAGATCAACAGCGGCAGGCCGAGATACCAGCTGAGCCATGCCCCTGTCGGCTCGAACCCGGTGTCGCGCAGAGACGCAGCCACGAGCCAGACCGCAAGCAAGGCCACGACCACCCGAGAAGCACTCCTGCCGCCCCAATCGATGGTCTTTGATCTGGCCAGGATCGGAACCACGAGCCGCACGAGCAGGATCGCAACCAGGGAGAGCACTAGCAGTTGACCGTGATCCGCTACGTAGAAGGGGGAGAAGACGAACGAATCGACTACTCCCAGCAGCGACACCAATGACGACACCGCCCAGATCCTCTTGGCGACCGGGAGCTCTTCGGTGCGGCCGAGAAGCTCGAGACTGCCCACATAGACGGCTAGCCCGAGCAAGACCAGAATTCCGTCCAAACGGGATACGAAGACGCCCCCGAAACACGCACCCGAAAGGGCCGCCATGCGTCGACTGTTGGTTCCGACAGCTCTGATGCCCATGGAAATCCCCGCCATCCCGAACACGAACGCGAATGGCTCACTGAACGGGGCCCTGGTGAAGTACAGGTACGGAAGCCCAACGACCGTGCACACCACGACGAGAACGGCCCACCAGGGTGGCACCAGCCGCCGAGCCACAGAGAACAAGGCAAGAACACCGATCCCCCCAAGGATCGGAGCCACCCAAAGCATCGCGGCGGGGCCGGCCGTCGATCCGAACAGCGCCATCGTCGCGGGGAAGAGATGCATGAATTGGGGATAGATCACGCGACCTTCCTCGCGCATTCGGAAGCCGAGGCTTTCGAAGTCCACATCCCTCAGCCCATCGAACTGTTCACGGTGAGCATCGATGAGCACAGATCCTTCGCGCGAGATCCAGGAAGCGGTAGCGACGTAGGTCGCAGCGTCGCGTCCGCCCAAGACGTGCTCATGGGGCGAAGCGATTCCGAACGCCGTGATCCCGATTGCCACCGTCAAGACTGCGCACGCCACCGACCGGGATGAGGTCTCGTACTCGTCACCCGCCACCTTGACGATTGCATAAGCAGCGCCCAGTCCAATTGGCCACGCCAGCCACGGCGAGAACAAGCCGACCATGGAAAGGATCAGCGAAGAGCCACCGAGACCCATCGCAAGAGCGACTCCCAACCGGGCGAGTCTGTCGAGAACGGTCGTACCGCCCGGACTCATGGGACCATCATCGACGACGCCTGCGTCGAAAGAGCGGCTATCGATGCCCGTTGACCTGACCCTTGAACCAGGGAAGAGTGAGCTCGAGGCCTTGACGGAGAGGCACCTCCGCCTTCCAGCCGAGGATCTCCTCTGCCTTGGTCGTGTCGGGACGACGAACCGACGGGTCGTCAACAGGTCGCGGGATGTACTCGATGCCCGGATGATTGCCGACGACGTCCTGGATCAACTCGGCCA
>DATGPZ010000086.1:0-6231 GCA_035304485.1 Acidimicrobiia bacterium
GGACCCGCAAGCTCAGTGTCTCGAGGCCCTGGAGGAACAGGAACGAGTTGAATGGCGAAGGCGCGGCTCCCAGATCACGCAGACCCTCCACCCGGGCCCGGATGGCGAAAGCGATGTTGCCGAGATCCGATTCCGGGTTGAAGACATCGGTGAAGACCAGCCCGTGATACCCGGGGGCGGGCTCGGTGAAGATCGGGAACTTGCCGTTCCGCCAGTCGAAGTTGCCCGAATCGACGATCACACCACCGATCGAAGTCCCATGACCCCCGATCCACTTGGTGGCGGACTGGACGACGATGTCGGCACCCCACTCGATCGGTCGAACGAGGTAGCCGCAGGCACCGAAAGTGTTGTCCACCACGAGGGGAATCCCGTTTCGGTGTGCGACATCGGCCAGGGCCTCGAGGTCCGGGACGTTGTATTTCGGGTTGCCGATCGACTCGACGTAGATGGCCTTGGTCTTGTCGGTTATCGCCTTCTCGAAGTCGTCCGGGTCGTCGCCGTTCACGAACGTGACGCCCCAGCCGAAGCGCGGGAATGCGACCTTGAGCTGGTTGTAGGTGCCTCCGTACAGGTACGAAGTCGAGACGAGGTGGTCACCGGCCTGCAACAGAGTCGCAAAGGTGAGCAATTGGGCCGATTGCCCGGAAGCGGTACCTACTGCCGCGACACCGCCTTCCAGCGCCGCGACGCGCTTTTCGAACACGTCGGTCGTTGGGTTCATGATCCGGGTGTAGATGTTCCCGAACTCCTGGAGCCCGAACAGACGAGCGGCGTGGTCGCTGTCATCGAACGTGTACGAGGTCGTCTGGTAGATCGGAACGGCCCGCGAGTTGGTGCCCGGAGCCGGTTCCTGACCAGCGTGCACCTGGAGCGTTTCGAAGCGGTAGTCGGTCATATCTGTCCTTTCTCGGGCGCATCCGCGCGCCCGTCTCGTTCCTCCATCAGGCGGTCACCACGGCGACGGGGATCTCCCGACTCAGCGTGTGGCCCACCGGCGACGTCTCGCTCACGTGACGGATCAAATCGTCGACCTCTTCAGCCGACGCATCGCAGTCCAGGTCGATCGATGCGGTGATTCCATCGAATCCGGCATGGCCGGGCCGGATGCCCAGGAAGGTCGACAAGTCGAGGTTCCCCTCGATCCCGATCGACAGCCTGCGAATGCTGATACCCCGGGCAGTGGCGTTGGCCGCCACTCCGACGGCGAGGCAGTTGCCCAGGGCCGCCAACAGTTGTTCGACCGGATTCGGGGCCTGGTTGGTGCCACCCAGGCCTTCGGGCTCGTCCGAAGGGATCGGGCCGAAGTCACGGATGCGACTCTCGCTGCGGAAACCACCGGTCCAAGTGACCTCCGCCTTCCACGTGGTGGCGGCGCGGCTGGCATCCTCGGTGCAGGCGTTGGCCAGGCCCGCCACCGACTCGATGTCGACGTCGTTCAGGGAAACGGTTGTGCTCATGTGTCTACTCCTTCATCTCGTGAGGTCGTGTTGGGACCCACTGCGGGGCCGATAGCTCCCGGGCGGCGCAGTGGGTCAACACGTACAGCGATGGACCGCCCGGAAGCCGGGCATACACATCGCTACGAGTGAAGGAGTAGGGGAGGGGTGTGGGTCTTTCACGGCAGTCGATTCTCCTTGTCTCGGTTCGCGCCCCTGAGAGCGCTTCGAGCGGAGAACCGCCGAAGCTCTCATCGATCAGGCATTGGCACCGTGTTCCGACATGGAGCCGGCCGGTTGCCGCGGCGTCATCGGGCCTGTCCCTCAGCCGCTCTGGATGAGCGCGTTGTCAACGTCGCTAGTACAGCAGCCAGCACCGAAAAGTCAAAGATGTCCCTCGCCTGCCTCGATCACCCCTAATATCGTCACTGTGACGAAACAAGGAGAGAGAAGGGCAGGCGCGCCAGAGGAGAGGTGCGCCTGGTGCGGTCGCCGTTTCGTGCTCGACCCGGGACCCGGACGTCCCCGGCGGTACTGCAAGCCGTCTCATCGTCAGCGGGCGTACGAGGCGCGGACCACGGCCAAGCGACATTCCCTGCAGCCCGGTCAGGCGCTGATGGCGACCGATCGACTCGATGCGATCCGAGATCTGTTGTACCGGATCGAAGCCGCCATGGACGATGTCGATGTAGACCTCGCCGAGGACGACTCCGGACACACCACCCGGGAGGCGTTGTGGCATCTCTATCGGGCCTGCGCCGAGGTCCGCACCATCTCGCTCGAGCCCCTGGCTGTGGCGGAATAACGTCACTGTGACGTTATCGGGCGGAGAACGAGGGTCGGGGACGTGCGAGGCGCCGGGCCGGTGGTAAGTGGGTAAGTGGCAGGTCCCGTCACGCCCTCGAGAACCTCGTCTCGTCGACGCCAGCGGGCCGACGCTGTCCAAGCTGCAAGCTTGCTGCATCCGACGACCTGCGGACTGAGAAGAGGAAGATCGACGCCCCGGTGGGATCTACCACGCGGCACCCAGAACCTCCCACACGCCAGCTCCTTCCGGTGACCCGAATCTCAGCCTGGCTATTCGGGATAATCTGTATTATCCGCATCATTCCTTCAGCGACCTGGTGACACAGGCAGGGTTCCCCCGCGCCACCCATCTCCGTCGCGATTCCACAACGACAGTTCACCGCGCGCGGGAACCCCACCTCGTCACTCGGCGTTGAAGGTTTGCGCCCCCTGGAGGTCCAGCACGATCAGCGAGATGAACGCTTCCCGGGAACGAGTTCGAGACGTCCGGCCTACTCCTCCCCACGGCCTCTACCGTCGCTCGGCCACTGCGACACGGCGTTACATACGAATGGCCACGTCGATTGCATTCGCGTTGGTTCTTCTTTCGACGTCGTGCGCGACCGAGGCGGATCGGAAGCCACCGGAGGTGGAGCTGGCGGAGAGCTGGGTAGAGGCTGTCGCGGACGGACGACTCGGTGAAGCGAGGGCGCTGACCCATGGAGAGTTCGGAGAGCCCGAAGCGCTCACAGGCTTCGCCGAAGAGATCACCACCTACACGAACAGATACGGACAGCCGAAGGTGTCAGTGGGACACGACGTCCACGAAGCATCGTCACCTGAACTGAGCTTCGTCTGCGTCCGCTTCGATTTTGGTGACGTGGTTCGTGACGGTGGGCTCGCCCTTCGGTCATGGGATGACCTGGGGCTGCGGGTGTGGGAGTTCCGAGACGGGATGGAGGGATGTGCTTCCAGTCCGTCTGCCGTGACGACCACTCAGCCTTCTTTGCCTTCTGACTATTGAGCGGCCGAACGACTCTCCGTCCAGCCGGGATCGCGCCGGATGGTGCGCGACCATCACCCTGGGCTCGACAGACCAGTCCACCGAACAACCGTGGGCATCGCCCCAACGGTTCTCGTGTGATGAGTTCCAGAGTTCGGAAAGGGGTCGGCGCCCTTTCGGCGCCGCTCGGCGTGGCTACGAACCGAGTTGCCCGACGGATCAATCCGCGGGGCGAATTGCCAACACCGATACCCTGACCCCCATGACCGAGAACCTGGCCCAACTGGCGGAGCGGTGGCTCTCGTGGAAGAACACCTCCAAGCCATCGCCGGCGACGATGCGAGCGCGTCGAGCCGACTTGGCCGTTCTCGGTCAGATCCTCGCCGAGAAGGCGAATCGACTGCCGGATCCCGACCAACCCGATCCCATGGTGCGCTGGCTCGAAATCCTCGCTCCGAGCGATCTCTCCCCGGACGCCGTCACCGAGGCGTTCGCCGTCTACGCCGCCGACCACGCCCCCGCCTCCATCCGCCGCTGCCGGTCCACGTGGTCGGGGTTCTGTCATTGGATGGTCGTCCAACGCCAGGTGCTCGACCGGAACCCGGTCGAGTTCGTGGAACCGCCCAAAGCCCAGCGGTGGCGACCCAAGCCGCTTTCCGAAGAGGACCTGGGCAGAGTGGTGTCCGCCGCCCAGACTCCGTCGGAGCGCGCCAGACATCCCTGGGCCGAACTGGAGCAAGTCCTGTGCGCTCTCTTCGTCGGCGCCGGCCTCCGGGTCTCCGAGGTGATCGGAGTCCGGGTGGGCGACGTTCGGCGATCAGCCACCGAGCACGCCAAGCTGTCCGTCACCGGCAAGGGCGGCGTGACTCGCACTATCCCCCTCCCCCCGGAGGTAGTCGCGGTGATAGACCGCTACCTGGAATCGCGGAAGGAACGGATCGGTCCCTTCCAGCCGACCGACCGTCTCGTCGTCCGGCCCCGCGGGGAGCCGCTGACGCCCAAGGTGGTCGACCATCTCGTGCTGGGCTGGTTCCGCCGCGCCGGGGTCGCTCCCCCGGAAGGGGCCCTGGCCCACTCGCTGCGACATACGTACGCCACCCTGCTCGTGGAACAGTCCGGTTCGGTTCCCGAGGTCCAACGTCTGCTCGGCCATTCGGACATGGCCACCACACAGGCCTACATCGAGGTTGCGGGCCGCGGCATCGAAGAGACCGCCATGGCCAACCCCGCCCGCAGAATGCTGGGTGGGCGTTGATCCGGTCCTTCCGCACAGAGGACACCGAAGGAGTGGTCGCCCTGTGGGAGGCGGCTGGACTGGTACGGCCCTGGAACGACCCGTACGAGGACATCGCCTCGAAAGCGGACATGGGCGACGACTTGTTCCTAGTAGCGGAGACAGAGTCGAAGGTCGTTGGTTCGGTGATGGCCGGATACGACGGGCACCGGGGATGGCTGTACTACCTGGCTGTTCTCCCCGACCACCAGGGATCGGGGCTCGGTCGGGCGCTGGTGGAAGAGGCGGAAGGCCGCTTGGCATCCCTCGGTTGCCCCAAGGTCAACCTCCAGATCCGATCCGACAACACCGAGGTGGCAGCCTTCTACGAGAAGCTGGGCTATACGCCTGACGCCGTCGTGAGCTACGGCAAGCGCATCCGCTGATCGCCGGCAGGCCGTCTCAGGGAAGTCCCCAGTCCTCCGCGATCACCTGATAGACCACCTCGGCCAGGCGTATGGCACCGGCGGTCGTGTAGTGGATGCCATCGTCGAGTCGCATGTCGACCAGGTCGCCGTTGGCGTCGGTCAGGTACTCGGAGTAGCCACCGTCTGGCCCCTCGAAGACGGACCACGCCTCGATGAAAGTCACCATCTCGTGTTGAGCCGCCTGCTCTTCGTAGATCTGGTTCATCAGCCGAACCCTCTCCTGGAACGACTCGGACTGGACGATCGGGAGTCCCATCCAGTAGACCCAGTGGCCCCGGTCGGTGAGGAGCGTCATCACCTCGTCGACCCGCCGTCGATACTCCTCCTCCCACTCCGGCGTCCCGAACTCGATCCACGATCCGTCCGGCATGTAGATCGCCTGGGCGTCGTTGCCGCCGAAGTAGACGACGAATACATCGGGGTCGAGCTCCTCGCTGACCTGCTCGAGCCGTTGCGGCCAGTCGATGAAGTCGGGACGGCTGAGCCCGGACTCGAACTCGTAGACGACCTCCGACTCGACCATGCCGCTCTGCGAGGCCCGGTTGTCGAGCATCGGACCGAATTGGCCGACCATGGAGTCTCCACCGATGTACATGGTGAGCGGATCCTCGGCCGTCACTTCCCTTCTTTCCTCCAGGGAGGGAGCAGAGGTGGAAGTGGTGTCCTGGCCGGGGACCGACGTCGGTGGCGGTGCCGAAGTGGGCGGCGGGCTCGCCTCGACGTTGGCCGGCGCCCGACCCAGGAGCACGTCGATCGCATGGCGGGGGCGGTCGAGGAGCAGGAACGACGAAGCCGAGGCGATCGGCTCCATCAACGCGACACCGACGGTTCGCTGCCAGCCCGGCTCCTGTCGCTGGGCGGTACGGAGTATGTCGGGGGCATTCAGGAACAGGCCCAGCAGGAGAGCCGCCACGGTCACCAGCAAGACGATTCCGGCTGGAATCCTCCGGCGGCCGTCAGACTGCTCGTGGCTTTCGTCGTACGTCATCAGAACTGGAAATAGATGAACGGGGCCACGCCCTCGGGTCCCAGACCGTCGAGCAGCAACAGGAAAACGGCCAACACGGCGGTCATGGCCACCGGCCGAAGGCGGCTGAACCCCGCCTGGATCTGGAGCCGGAAGTCACTCGGCAGGTACTGGACGGCGATGCCTCCCGCGATCAGAGCCAGGACAGCGGGGGTCACCGCCGGAGCCGGTCCCCACTCGAAGAACCGTCCCAGGATCTCGCCCACCCGTGCCATCGAATCCGCCCGGAACAGGACCCATCCCAGGCACACGAGATGGAAGGTGGCCAACCTCCT
>DATGPZ010000087.1:0-6934 GCA_035304485.1 Acidimicrobiia bacterium
GTCGTACTGAAATCGCTCCATGTCTTCTGCGAAACGGCTCGGCAGACGCTCCCTTCCGACCAGCTCGAAGTAGAGCTGGGGAGCACCCACGTCGGCTACCACTGCCCGACGGGCCGGCAACCGGCGGCCGTCCGCCGTCACGACCCCCGTGGCACTGGATCCGTCCGTGGAGATGCGGGCGACCCTGGTGCCCAACTCGAGACGGCCTCCGCGGTCGACCAGCCTGCTCACCAACGCGTCGATGAGGGTGCCTGCCCCTCCGGCAGGCACGGGAAAGCCCACTTGTTGACCCAAACAGGTCAGCAACAGGCCGAAGAAAGCACTGAGCGGGGCTTCCGGGGCGAGGTCGGTGTGCAGCGCGTTGCCGGCCATCAACAGGGGACCTCCGTCCCCGCGGAACTCCTCCTCGCCGAACCGTCGCACCGACAACACGGATCGTCGGGCGAGACGCAGAGTTTCGTGGGTACCGAGCCGACCGAAGAGACCCAAAGCAGGCCGGATCGGAGGAAAGGGCGACAAGAGGGCCTCGATCAGCGGCCGGCTGATGCGCTCCCAGTCCGTGTAGATACGGCGCCATCTCTCACCGTCTCCGGCCCCGAACGACTCGAGCGACGCACAAGTCTCGTCGAGGTCGGTCGAGAGGACGATGGCCCGGCCATCATCGAGAACATGGGCGAGAACGGTCGGCGACCGCTCCCACCGAAGGCCGTACTGCTCGAGTTCGAGGCTCCGCAAGATCGGGGAGGCTGCCGCCAGGGGGTAGAAGGCACTGAAGAGATCGTGGGTGTATCCGCGGTGGTGGTCGGACCGGACGGCGCCACCGGGCCACTCCTCCGATTCCAGGACCAAGACACTCCATCCTCTGTCGGCGAGGAGATTCGCCGCCACCAACCCGTTGTGACCGGCGCCGATCACGACCGCATCGTGAGGCTTCCCGGTTCGCGTACTTCCCATCTGGGCGGCTTACCCGTCAGCCTCTCTTCTAACCGGAGGCGGTTTGGCCGGGAGGTCAGCGGGTAGCCACGGCAGGTGAGCGACTCCGGAGATCGCAGCGTTCGGGAAGTGATCGAGAGCCATCTCGCTCTGCGCAAGGCCGGCGAGGTGGAACAGGACATCGAGCACAACTTCTCTCCCGACGTAGTCCTCCTGACTGGCACCGGTGTGTACCGGGGTCACGACGGAGTCCGATCGAGCTCGGCCGAACTGAGCCGTTATCTCGGGGAAGGAACGTTCCAGTACCGCCAGCTCCTCGTCGAGGGTCGGGCGGGTTTCCTGGAATGGGCGGCCGACGGCTCGGCCGGCAGGATCCGCGACGGGGCCGATTCGTTCGTGGTCGAGGACGGAAGGATCGTTCTCCAGACGATCCACTACACGGTCAACGGCGACTGATGCCTTGTCAGTCAGACCGCGGCAACAGGTCGAGGGTGAACTGTTCGCGCAGGCCCGTGATCGCCAAGAGACGATCGATCTGGTCGCCCTCTCGAAGCCGTAGCTCGAGCTTTCCTGGCAGATCGTTCGTGAGCTGCACCAGCATCCCCAAGCCGGTCGAGTCCATGAACGCTACCCGGGTGAGATCCACGACGAGGTGACGTCGACCCAGCCCGTCGAGCGCGCGCATCAGCTGACGAGCATTGGAGAGATCCACCTCCCCTTCCACCACGACGACCCGCTCGTCTTCGGTCTGGTCCCAGGTGAAGCTGCCCAGTGGGGTGGCGTCGGCGATCCGGTTGTCGTGCTGCGGCTGTTCGGTCATGGCCGTGTCTGCTCTCCGCTACGTCAGTCGGAGCGTACGCGGCCGGCAGCGGAGTCGCGGGTTTCCATCGCTGGTCGGCCAGCGAGCGGATGCTAGGCGACCCGGACCGACCTGGGTGTGAGCTGGATCTGGAAGGACCGTATTCACGATTCCACCTCCCTCGGTTTCCACAGCTACCCGAAGGAAGCGGGACCGAAACTCGCCGGGATCAGTCTCCGCCCAGCGGAGGACGCAGTTCGACGGGAGACCGCCGCTGTTCGACCCCGCCAGTGGCTCCATCCTCCTCGGTCAGCTCGCCACGGTGATCGACCTCGAACAAGGCCAGGAAGTCGTCGTCGAGCACGGAGCGAAGGCGATCCAGTGCCGACCCATCCAGGTCGCGGGCGATCTCCTCGGCTACCACCCGGGCGTAACGCGCCGCGACTGCGGTTCCCTCTTCCATGCGTTCTCCCAAACCGAGGAAGAAGTTGCGGATGTCACGATCCGCCGGCGAAGGCGCGGATGGGGCATCGCCGACGAGTTCATCTGCCAATCGGGGGGCCAGCACCTCCCACGCCTCCGAGGGAAAGAACGCAGCCATCTGAGCGGTGACCGAACGGATGACCTCGCTGGCTTCTTCGGGGGAATCCAGCTCGACGGCATCGGCGACCCTTTGAGGCAACGCCGGTGGATCTTGGCGCGTCACAATGGTTGATCCGGATCGGTAGGGGCGTCGAGTGGCTCCCCGAGGTGGGGATCCCGTGCCACGACCGGAGGGTCGAAGCCGCCTTCTCCGGAGAGCAGAGCCGAAAAGCGATCCAGGATCCGCTCGATTCGTGATGCCGCCTCGCCGTCCTCCCGTTCGAGCTCGAGACGCAGCTCGGTGTTTCCAGGGGTCGAATCCATGAATTCGACCGTTCCTTTCTCGACATCCGCCAGTCTCCATCGCCACCGTCGATCGGATTCACGGTTGATGTCTGCTTCATTCACGTCCAGGATCGCGCTCGCCGACCGCGACCAATGATCCGCGACCAGTGGGCTATCGAGCCCGACTCTCAGCTTTCGTGTCTCTGTGGTCATGGCTCCAGTACCACCTTGATGGCTCCGTCCTTCTTGGCCTGGAACATGGCGTAGGCGTCCGGGGCTTCGGACAGAGGCACGTGATGGGTGGCGAACTCCTCCGTCCCCAACGGATCGCCATCCTCCATGAGGATGGGAAAGATGTCGTCCACCCAGCGCTTGACGTGTGCCTGCCCCATTCGGAGCTGGATGCCCTTGTCGAACATCTCCATCATTGGCATGGGATCCACTGCACCGCCGTATACACCGACCACCGACACGGTGCCTCCACGACAGACGGCCGAGATCGCTTGGTGCAGGACGGTCATGCGGTCCACACCCATCTTCTCGATCAGCGCCTCGGCGACGCCGTCCGGCAGCAATCCCGTCGCCTTCTGCAATCCGGATGCGATCGGGGATCCGTGAGCTTCCATGCCCACTGCGTCTATGACCCCGTCGGGCCCCCGGCCTTCGGTTCTGGCCTGTAACTCCCCGACCACGTCAGAGCCGCCACTCACGTCGATGGTCTCGACCCCGAACTTCTCGGCCGCTGCCAGCCGCTCAGGCACCAGATCGAGCCCGATCACCTTGACCGCTCCCCGTCGGCGGGCGAACCGAGCCGCGAACTGGCCTACCGGCCCCAGTCCGAAGACGGCGACCGAGCCTCCCTCCGGAATGGCGGCGTATTCGACTGCCTGCCAGGCGGTGGGGAGGATGTCGGAGAGGAAGAGATAACGGTCGTCCGGGTGGTCGTCGCCCACGGCGATCGGCCCGAAATCCGCGTGCGGGACCCGGAGAAACTCTGCTTGGCCCCCGGGCACCGAGCCGTACAGCTCGGTGTAGCCGAAGAGCCGAGCGCCCTTGTTCTCTTCACGCACCTGCGTGGTTTCGCACTGGGCGAAGAGACCTCGATCACACATGAAGCATCGGCCGCAGGAGATGTTGAACGGAATCACCACCCGATCGCCCGGTCGGACATGATCCACATCGGAACCGACCTCCTCGACGACACCCATCGCCTCGTGGCCGAGGATGTCACCTTCATCGAGGTACATCCCGAGGATCTCGTACAGATGCAGGTCGGACCCACAGATGGCGGTCGACGTGACCCGGATGATGGCGTCGGTCGGCTCCTGGATCACCGGGTCGGGCATGTCACTCACCCTCACGTCGCGTTTGCCGTGCCATGTGACGGCCTTCATCGATGCCCCCTGGTCGCGTGGCGAAGGGCTACCACCGGCCGCACCGCCGAAACGTGCGATGGGCAGAATGATCCGTCCGGCTCTTCCATTGCCGTCACATCAAGCCGAAGACGTAGGAAAATGATGGCGTGCCCGATGTCGAACGTTCCGATTTCACTCTGAGCCCGGACCCGAACCGGGTCGTCGCTCTGCCGTTCTGGCCCGGCGGCCTCAACTTCGGCGGAGACGAGACCCGAATAGATGCGATCCTCGACCGTATCGCCGCCCTGACCGACGAGGAGGTGGCAGACGAGGTCGATCGGGCGGAGAAGCTGTTCGTCCACCGCCACCGTGACCTACCGGGCGTGTGGGAGCGCCACGCCCGGATCGCCGCTGGCCACTCCCCCGCCGTAGACGAGCTGTCACCCGAGAGGAGACGCCTGGTCGGGATGACTTTCACCCAGGAGTACGCCTTCGAATCGACGGCCGTCTGCAATCCATCGATCGTCCCGCTGGGTGATCCCGGCGAAGACGGCACGCTCGAATTCGTGATGAGCGTCCGCTCGATCGGCGAAGGTCACATCTCGTCGATCGCCTTCCGGCCCGGTCGGCTCCACTCCGACGGCCGGGTGGAGCTGGATCCCAAGTCACCGTGGGCCGAACACGGAAAGAAGCGGTCGGGACGGTTCGAGACCACCATTTTCCGAGCTCGCCTCCAGGAGATGCGGGCCGACAACGCCCTCTCGGACCGGGTACTCCAGCGACTTCCCTCGGAGTTCGGTCTGGAAGATCTGGAAGCGGAACTGCAGAACCTCGCCCAGTCCGACGTCCCCGCCGCCCTGCGTTTCGAGACCGAGCGAGCGATGCACTGGTTGGCGGCCTCCTCCTACCAGGTCGATTTCCCGGACCAGGTGCCTCTCACCGAGCGGGTGCTGGCCCCGTCGGCGCCGGTGGAGAGCCGGGGTATGGAAGATGCTCGCATGGTGCGGTTCGTGGAAGACGACGGAACCGTGCGCTACCTGGCCACCTATTCGGCTTATGACGGGTTCGAGGTCCTTCCCCAGCTCATCGAGACAGCGGACTTCCTCTCGTTCCGAGTGTCGACCTTGACAGGGGCATGCGCTCGCGGCAAAGGAATGGCATTGTTCCCGAGAAAGGTGGGCGGTGATTTCGCGGCTCTGGCGAGAACCGACTCCGAGAGCACTTTCGTCATGCGGTCGGACCACCTCCGCAGGTGGGACGTCGCCGAGCTGGCACTGCGACCGTCGGAGCCATGGGAGGTGGTCCAGGCGGGCAATTGTGGGTCCCCGATCGAGACCACCGATGGATGGCTCGTGCTCACCCACGGCGTCGGACCCATGCGCCGCTACGTGATCTCCGCCATCCTCTTGGACCTGGACGAACCGACCAAGGTCTTGGGCCGCCTCCGTGAACCGCTCATCGAGCCCGACGAGTCGGAACGCAACGGCTACGTGCCCAACGTGGTGTACTCATGCGGAGGGATCGTCAACGGTGACGTGCTGATGATCCCCTATGGGTTCTCCGATATCGGCGTGCGTATCGCCACGACCTCACTCAGCGAAGTCCTCAGCGCGATGGTGTGAGCCGTCTGTAGACGGCGGCGTAGCGCTCCGCCATGACCCGATGGGAAAGCCGTTCCTCGGCCTCCAGTCGGCACCGTTTCCGGTCGATGTCTCCCAGACGCCCGACGGCATCGAGTGCGCCCTCCACATCGTCCACCAAGAACCCCGTCTCGCCATCTGCGATCAGCTCGGGCATCGCCCCGCGGCGCCAGGCGATCACTGGTGTGCCCACCGCCAGCGACTCTGCCACCACCAGCCCGAAAGGCTCGTCCCACCGCAACGGCATCAGCAGGGCGGCCGAGGATCCGACCAGATGAGCCACGTCCGCGGACGACAGCTCACCGACGTACTCGATGTCTCCTTCCAGCCGGCCCCGCACCTCCGCTTCGAAGAAATCTCGGTACTGCTCTTCGATACGGCCGGCGAGCGTCAGAGGGAACCCTGAGCGACGAGCCACCTCCACCGCCAAGTCGGGCGCCTTCTCTGGGGCCATTCTGCCTACGAACACCAGACGTTCGCCGCCATCGCCCACCGGGAACTGCTCGAGTCGAATCCCGTTCGGAACCGTCGCCACGTAGTTGAGGCCCGGCAGGAATCGCCGCTCCGCGTCCGACAGGGAGACGAAAGGGAAGTCCGCGTACGCCGACAGGAAGGGATGATGCGCTTCGTTCCAAGCCGAGCCGTGCAATGTCGTGACGAGAGGCATGGGAAGCAACGGGCCGTACCCCAGTGCGTGCACGTGGAGGTGGGAGTGGACGACGTCTAGGCCCAGCTCGACTGCCCGTCTGAAGGCGACGGCGATGTGGTAGGTCTCCCATAGCCGGGGATCGGCCGCCGGCGCATCCTCCAAGGACGTCGGAACCGTGGGTTCGAGCACCGCGGACGTGACGGCATCGTCGGCAGCGAAAACCGTCACGTCGACGCCCAGCTCGACCAGCCCTTCCGCCAGGTCCGACGCCACCCGCTCCCAGGGACCGTAGCCGTCCGGAGGGAATCGATGCGAGATCGGAGCGAGGATGCCTACCCGCAAGGCTTCACCGTCTCTCGCTCCTCGATCCCAGCCGCTGCTCGACGAGTTGGGCCCCAAGGGCCGAAAGCGTCGACTCGGCGCCACAGTTGAGGTTGACACCGGTCGGCTCCAGCCCGTCGTGGCCCGCACCTGTCGAGGGATCGTACAGAGGCACGCCGACGTCGTTCAGCCCGTCGAACCAGGCGACGGCTCGCCGTGCCATCTCTCTCCATGACTCCCCGCCCACGGTCTGGGCCGCCGCTTCGCACGCATCGGCCATGGCCCAGGCCTCGATCGGCTGCTGGTCGAAAGCCGGACCGCGCTCCCCCGGTCCTCGGCCACCCACGGGGGTGAAGCTGAACCATGCGTC
>DATGPZ010000088.1:0-3369 GCA_035304485.1 Acidimicrobiia bacterium
GGGCGCGCGCTCCCGACGACGGCCGCGCAGGTCATCGATACCCAGGCCTCCGCCGCCCGCGCCCGCGAAATCGTGATGGCCATCGAGAGGTCGCTCGGCAACGAACCGATCGACCGCGAGACCGAGAAGCTCGGCTACGACATCGAGAGCCGCGACCCGAGAACGGGACGCCTCCGCTTCATCGAGGTCAAGGGCCGCGTCTCGGGAGAGGATATCACCGTCACCCGGAACGAGATCCTCTACTCACTCAACAAGCCCGAGGACTACATCCTCGCCGTCGTCGAGTGGCTCCCCGACGGCGGACACCGCGTGCACTACGTCCGCGAACCCTTCGGGCGGGAGCCGGACTTCGGGGTGACGGCGGTGAAGTATGCCTTCCACGAACTGGTGGCGAAGGGGGAGGTGGTAAGGGAGGTCCTTTCGCCCGAAGCCGATCCGGCCGTCCCGAACGGTCCCCTTGTCCCCGGCGGCGGTGCAAGGTAATCTGAATTACCGTAAACCGGATTACCTTACTTGCGAAGTGACGTTATGTTCGTCGGGCGCGAACGAGAGCTGGCGGTACTGCAAAAGGAAATGGACCGACCGGGGCCGTCCCTCGTGGTCGTCTACGGGCGGCGCAGGGTCGGAAAGTCGACGTTGATCCTTCACGCGATCCAAGGCCGCCCGCACGTCTACTACCAGGCGACGAGGGTGACGGATCCGGACAGCCAAGCGCTCTTCCGCAGCCAGATTTCCCGCGCGCTCGGAGGCGACCCGGTCCTGGACGGCTTGACGGGCTGGGAGTCGCTCTTCGAGTACCTCCACCAGCGGGCGCGGTCGACGGCGCAAGGCCTGACCGTCGTGCTGGACGAATTTCCGTACCTGTGCGACGCGAATCCGGCCTTACCGTCGATCGTGCAGAAAGTCTGGGACCATGTGCGGGCGACCGGGAGTTCCCTCAACCTTATCCTCTGCGGTTCGTCCATCAGCTTCATGGAAGAGCTTCTGGCCGAGCGGAATCCTCTGCACGGCCGCCAGACCGCCGCGCTGGATGTCGGACCCCTCACTTATCGTGAAGCGGCCGGGTTTTTCCCCGGCTGGAGCGCGGAGGAGTGCCTGCGCGTCTACGGCGTCTTCGGCGGGCTCCCGTACTACCTCTCGCTCTGTCGGCCGGAGCGCACGCTGGCGGAGAACATCCTCAACGTGGTCCTGGCCGATGGCGCGCCGTTACGGGAGGAGCCGGGGCACCTCCTCCAGGCGGAGTTCCAGAACGTCGCACGGTACGCAAGTATCCTGCGCGCGGTCGCGGATGGGTGCACGCAGCGCTCCGAGATCATGAACCGGGTGCTGCCCAAGGGGGAGACCGGGACGAGTCTGACCCCCTACTTCCACAAACTCGAGGCGCTGCGGCTCCTGCGGGCCGAGGTCTCCCTCGACATCCGTGACCGGGACCGCGCCCGCAACGCCCGTTTCTACCTGGACGATCCGTTCCTCGCGTTCCACTTCCGGTTCGTCCTCCCCTACGCCTCCGCGTTGGAGGCAGGGCACGCAGAGGAGGTGTTGCAGGAAGCGATCCTCCCGCACCTCGATGAATACATGGGCGGTCGCTTCGAGGAGATCTGTCGCGACTGGCTCCGGCTGTACGGACGCGAGCGGCTCCCCAGTTCGGCGCGCGAGGTTGGCCGTATCTGGGCCGCGGACTACGATATCGATGTCGCCGCCACCCTCCTGAACGGCGAACAGGCCTTCGGCGAGTGCAAGTGGTGGGCGGGCCCCGTGGGGCTCAACATCCTCGACCGGCTCCAGGAGAACAGCGCACTTACGAGGTACCGAAAGAGGGACCATACTCCCTGTTACCTCCTCTTCTCACGTTCCGGGTTCACGCCGGAGTTGGAGACCAAGGCGGCCGGGGACCCGAGGGTCGTCCTCATCGACCCCGAGCAGCTCCTGGATGAGCGAGTGAGTGGAGAGCATTCACCCGATGGCGTGCCCGTCGCGAGAGTATGAAACGGTTCGACCGATGACGAGCAGGCTAACGCGTTCCAGCGCCGATAACCCGACCTACAACGAATCGTGCCGAGCACTCATGCGGGTGCTGGAGGAGAGTGGCCACCATGTCGACGAGATTCGACTTATCGCTGCCGACCCAGCCGAAGTCCCGGCGGGTGAGCCGATCTGGACTGCGACATTTCAGACGTGGGCATGGCTCAAGATCCGGGGCGCGCCGATGGGACCACGATACCACGCCGCCGAGGTCGTGATTGGTGACGGCTGGTGTGCGGCGAACTCCTGCTGGAACGCAGACGACTGGGTCCTGGCGCCCTGCCCGAGCTCGCTATTGGCGAGGGTGCGAGAGGCCGATACGGACATTCTAGACCTCCTCATCCCCAACGATCCCGAGCCGGCCATCGAGGAGACCGCACCAGCGGTGGAGATCACCGTGGGGCCCGCAGCGGGGACCGATGAGGACCAGGACGACGAATCCTTCACGGTCGCTGAGCTGGGTCGACGTCGCACCTACGGCCCCGCGCCCTGGATGCTCAGTGCCTATCGCACACGCCTCGCCCGACGTTTTCGGCGCAGTCGTTTCGGTGAGATTATCGAGTACCCGACCGAGGTTGTGCCGAAATGTCGGAATTGTAGGTCAGGCAGGGCGAGTCTTGCCTGCATCAAGTGCCAAAGCACGGGGAAGATCGGGCGGGACAAGGATACGTGCCACTACTGTGATGGCTATGGTGAACACTACGTCTGCCTGAATCCGTACTGCTCTGCTTATCACGAAGCTTGGGCAAAGGACTTTGCGGTTCAGGATCTGAATCGATACGCAATCGAGGTCGCCGAGCGAAAAGTGGAGGTCTTGTCTCGTGCGGAAGCGGAGCGGGCGACGGTTCGATTCCAATACCGCCCACCGAATGGAAGGGAAAGCACGTGGGAGGTGCGTCCGCTCGGTTGCGACTTGAAGGAGCAGACGGGGAGGGAAATCCATGGCGTCCGCCCTGGCAACCTCTTCATCTATGCGGCATTCGACGTACCCATTTACAAGACGAAACGGTTCGCACTCGATGCCATCACCAAGATCGAGATCCTCGGCTCCGTGCCCGCGCGTGGTAAGATCGAGCGTTTAGGCCCCCTCGATGATTTCGCCATCGGAGACCTCGTGCTGCACCAGGTATTCGGATCGGGTCGGATACGTTCGCTCGAAGGAACGAATGAGAAGCCGCGCGCCATCGTCCATTTCACGAAGCACGGGACCAATACCCTCGACCTGAATCTGGTGAGACTCAGTAGGATCGCGGCCAACTGACCACTTGGCGCAACGACGAAAAACGACAGGCCACTGACTGAACCGCAAATAAAGATGACACCCCACCGCAAGAAACTCATCGAAGT
>DATGPZ010000089.1:0-3168 GCA_035304485.1 Acidimicrobiia bacterium
AGCCGGATCGGCCGTGAGCGTCTCGGCTTCGGCAGCCGCCCGCTTTCGAATCTGTTCGATCTCCTGGCGCCGCCTCCAGTTCGTGTCGACCGGGATGCCGGCGCGGGAGCCAGTTCGCTCGGTGATGGCCCGGGCTTGGGCCTCGGTCAAGACGATGTCGCGACACCATGTGGCGAGCGTGCTCTTCTTGACATCTATGAGTCGGCCGATCTCACCGTAGGAGAGGCCCAGCCTGCGGAGATCTCTTCCCAGCTCCGACCTCTCCCATCGCGACAGAGTCGACCACTGCTCGATCCGGAGCTTCAGCTGTCGTGGAACGAGTCCCTCCGGATTCCCCATGTCGGGAACGTATTCGACGACAACGACATTCTGAAGGCACCTGAGGTGAGGTATCCATCAGGTGATCCGAAAGGCCTCGCAGTAGAGAAGAATCGGCTGTCTCGGAGAGGTCAGCTCATCTACGACAGAACTCGCCGAGCGTGTACCTTGGTGGTCTACGGGCCGTGGCGCAGCTTGGTTAGCGCGCGTGCTTTGGGAGCACGAGGTCGTCGGTTCGAATCCGACCGGCCCGACCCCCAGACGCGACAGCGGGTGGCGGTCGACCCGCCACCCGCTGAGCATTTCCTGGAGGGATCCGGTCAGGAACCGGACCCGACCGACAGGCCGGTGCCCTCCAACCAAGCGTTCACGTAGTCGGTGTTCTCTGCGAGCCAGTTCATGGCTCCCTGGAGCTCTTCGCCTTCCGGAACGTCCTCGAGCACCGCCACTTCGAGTTCGGACAGCGTTGCCTGATCGAAATGGAAGTTCTCCATGGCGGCCGCCACTTCGGGGAACTCGTCCGCGAAGTCCTGGCGGGCCACGACGTGGATCTCATCGGGGTCGCCCAGGGCGTTCTCCGGGTCCTCGAGGTCCTTCAGGTCGTACTGAGCGTAGGCCGGATGCGGCCTCCACAGAGTGACGACGATGGGCTCTTCGTTGTTGATGGCGTTCTCCAACTCGGCCAGCATCGCCGGCGTCGAGCTCTCGACCAGTTCGTACTCGCCTTCCAGGCCGTAGGTGGGGATCACTTCGTCGCGGGAGATCCGCGTCAGGCCGGCAGACGGCTCGATGCCCACGACCTGGCCACCGAACAAGTCGCCGTTCCCCTGGAGGTCGGCGATCGAGTTGATGTCTTCCAGGTAGGTCGGAACCGTCCAGGTGAGTGGGGCTTCGTCGAGCCAGATTCCCAGGTCGGCGATCTGGTCGCTGTTGCGTTCCCAATAGTCGGCATGGGTGTTGGGCAACCAGGCGTCGAAGAACAGGTCGAGGTCCCCCGTGGCGAGGCCTTCGAAGAGGAGGCCGGCATCCAGCTGCTGTTGCTGGACCGTGAATCCGTTCTCTTCGAGGATCGCGTGCCAGAGGTTGGTGACGGCGATGTCTTCCTCCCAGGGAATCCACCCGATGGTCACCGTCTGGCCTTCACCGATGGGCCCTTCAGCCGCGGTCGACTCGGTGGTGTCTTGGGTCGTGGTCTCGGCCGGCTCGGTGTCCGCCGAGGTCGTGTCGGTGCCAGCATCCGCCGTAGTAGTGGCGCCTTCTCCGCCGCCGCAGGCGGCGAGGATCAGCAGAATGGCGAGTACTCCGGCCGACAATATCGATCGTGATTTGCGCAAGTGATGTGGTCTCATATTCATTCGATTTCCCCTTGTAGCTCGCGTCGGGGTCTTCGCCGTACTGATATGGACCGTAGGGGACCAAGGGCGAGAATCCGAATCCGAGATGAAAAATCTCGGTTCACGAAGCGCGATCAACGCGTCTCGGAAGGTCCAAACGATGCGGTCACGCGATCCAGGAAGATGGCGAGAATTACGACGGCGAGACCACCCTCGATACCCAGTCCCACCTGGAAGCGCTGGACCCCGCTGACCACCGTCTCGCCGAGTCCACCAGCTCCGGCCAGACCCGCGATCACCACCATGGACAGAGTCAGCATGATCACCTGGTTGATGCCGGCCATGATCGAGGGCCGAGCCAGTGGTAACTGGACTCCCCAGAGAACCTCGCGGGGCTTGGCTCCGAAGGCCTGCGCCGCTTCGACCACCTCCCGATCCACCTGACGGATACCGAGTTCAGTGAGCCGCACGGCCGGGGGCATGGCGAACACGACTGATGCCATGACTCCGGGCACCGCTCCCAACCGGAAGAAGAACACCGCCAGCAGCAGGTATATGAATGCCGGCATCGTCTGCATGAAGTCCAACACGGGCCTCACGACGGAGCTGAACCGGTCGCTGCGAGCGGCGAGGATCCCTAGAGGTGCACCGACCACGACCGCGATCAGGACCGCAACGATGACGAGGGCCAGGCTGACCATCGTCTCCTCGAAGCGCCCCATCGAGATGATCAACAGGAACGAAGCCGCGGTGAAAACGGCGAGTTTCCAGCCTTTGATGAAGAAGGCGATGAGAGTGAAAATCGCCACCATCAAAAGCGGGTCGGGAGCGATCAGAATCCCTTCGATCCATTCGGTCAGAGTTCCGACGACCGTGCGAATGAATCCGAACAGCCAACCCAGGGACGAGTTGAGGAAGTCAACGAAATCGGATACCCAGCTTCCGACCGGAAGGTCTGGAACCGTTACTTGTGCCAGCATCGGATCACCCACGAATCTCACCCTCTTCGCCTGACAGGGCCGCCAACAAATGTGCACGGGGGACTACTCCACGGAGATGCCCGAATTCGTCGATCACCGCCACCGGTACGGTGTGCATGGCTGCCAGGCCGGCCAGCTCCGCCAAGGGAGTGGACGGCTGAGCGCCGGCGTAGTCGTCGGTGACGAGCTTCCGAATATCGGCGACGCCGTCCTTGATGCCTCGGGCCAACCGATCGTCCCGGGCGACTCCCACGATCCGGTCCTCCGAGTCGAGGATGTAGACACCGTTGGCTTCGTTCTCGTCCAACCAGTCCAGGACCTGCCGGGGGTCGGCGTCGACTCCGAAGGTCTTCCGGGGGCGCCGCATCGCTTGCTCCGCGGTCAGCACTCGGGAGCGGTCGACGTCAGCCACGAAGTCCATCACGTACTCGTCAGCCGGTTCGTGGAGGATCTCGGGGCCGGTTCCGATCTGAGCGACCCGGCCGTCCTTGAGGACGGCGATCCGGTCCCCGAGCCGCATCGCCTCGTTCAGGTCG
>DATGPZ010000090.1:0-11330 GCA_035304485.1 Acidimicrobiia bacterium
TGGACCTGAAGAGCCGTGTGGTAGAGGTCGAGAGGTGAACGGTGCTCGAGACGGGCGAGAGCCTTTTCGTAGAGTCGGCCATTGAGGCGCACGAACCCAGTACCCCCGAACCCGAGGGGGATCCAGTAGAGATCGATGCGGGCGGCGGCGGACTCCATGCATCGAGCCAATCGGGTCGGCGGCCGTGGGACCAGGGTCTTTGTGCCCCCTCGAGTGCCGTTCTAGAGGTGATCGATCCACGCGTCGATCAGGTCGCCCACTACGGCGGCCGAGAAGATCTCCACGTGGTCGGCGCCCGGGATCACCGTCACATCGACGGTGTGGCCGGCGTCCTCGAGAGCTTCTGCGAAATCCTCCGAGAACGAGATCGGCAGGAGCGGGTCGGCGTCTCCGTGCAAGAGGAGCACCGGCATCTCTGGCCGCAGGCTCGCCTGCAGCAGCGGGTTGCCTCGCTCCCACAGGTCGGGATCGTCTTCGGGGGACACCCCGAACAACAGGACGGCGAGAGCGGGCAGCCGGGTGACGTCGTAGGCGCCGGCCAGCCCGATCATGGCGTCTATCTCCTCTTCGCAAGCGAACTCATCGGTTCCCAGCGCCACCAAGGCGGACAGATGAGCCCCGCTCGAATGACCGACGAGCACGACGGGACCGACATCGATTCCGGATTCCAAGGCTTCTCGTCGGCCCTGTCGTATCGCACAAGAGATGTCGTCGAGGGGGAGCGGATAGCTGACCCCGTCGACGAACGCCCGGATGCGCGCCGTGACTGCCACGTTTCCGGCGCCTGCCAGGTGCCTGGCTAGCCCGTTGAGCTGACTCGGGTCGGCCGAATGCCATCCTCCGCCCGGGATCAGCACTACCAAAGGCGCTTGTCCGGCTTCTTCGGGCAGATGGACAGTGGTCTCCACGGCATTCTCGTCGGCCGTCGAATTGCTTGTGGTCGTCGACGGGGCAGTCGTAGGCGGCTCGAGAGTGGTGGTAGGTCGGGAAGTCGTGACGGGCGGAAGGGCCGCCGAAGACTCGGCGGTGGGCGATGTAGCTGGGGACCTGGTTGTGGAAGGCTGCCCAGCCGATTGCTCGGCACCAGAGCAGGCGGCTACCAGCGCCATACAAGCCATGGCGACGGCGAGCCCGGATCTGGTAGACAGCGGCATCCCTCACATGATGGAGGCCCGACGTGGGCAACGGTATCCGGGCGCCGCTCCATACCGTTCTGTGGTCCGGAAATGACGGTGACACCGTCATTTCCGGACCACAAAAGCCTGGGGGGTCGTCACCGTTCGGCGAGGGGCCTTCGAACCACCGAGTTCAGAACGGGTCGGGTGGCTTCGGTGCCGAGGAAGGCGGCGATTCCTGCCGCCACCACGACGAGACCCGCCTGCAGCGCCGATGGGATGGCGATCGTGGTATCGGGGCTGACTCCAACGATGGTCATCGCTCCGGCGACGGCTCCCAGGGTGGTGAAGATGGCTGATCCCACGGTTATCGGCAACGCCGCCTGGAGAGCGCGGGACGTCTGGAGTGTGGCGGTCGGCGCTCCCGCCAGATGGAGGGCTGCGAGGGTGGTGCTCTCCTCGAGCACGGACGCCGCCGCGCCTACGCCGGTGGCGAAAGCCGCCTGGATCAGGGCGATGACCACGACGATCCAGGTCGCTCGACGGACGTCGTTGCCGAACAGGATGATCTCGTATCCCACTTCGGCCGTCGTCAGTGGCGTGATCCCGGTGATCTCGCCGATCACCGGTCGTACCCTCTCAGGATCCAGCACCTCAGGCAGGACGACGGCGGGGTCGAGCCATGAACCGTCGAATCTCGCCTCCGGGTAGACCGTCGAGATCTCGGCTCGCCACTCCTCCCATGTCGCCTCGTCCGGGGCACCATACGGGTATCCCAGGACGAAGGTGTGCTCGTCGGCGTCCGCGTAAGGGAGGGTCACGCTCGACAGCAGCAGGAAACCGGCGATGAATGAAACCAGGATGAGTCCCGTCGTGGGGCGGAAGCTGGCCACCGGATCCGCCATCATCCGCCGTCCCGCCACCAACGTACGGGCCCGCTGCGACGTCGCGACCGTCAGTCGGCCGAGGATCCATGTGAAGAGGGGTCCCACGGCCGAGATGCTCAGGATGACGACGGTGAGTCCGGCAGCCAGCAACGTGTACTGACCGGATTCCTGGGTGAACGGAACGGAAGCTGCGAACACGGCCCAGGCGCCGACCATCACCAGGAGGCGCCTCCAGGCAGGGCGACGGTGGCCCGTTTGCCGAACAACACCGAGGGGTGTGGTGCGGGCTCTCCGAAGCCCGGCCAATGCTGCCAGGACCGCTCCGAGCAGGGAGCCGACGACGACCACCAGCCACAACCCGGGCGAGGGGAGGAGATCCGAGAACGCGAACGTTCCTCCTCCCAGGGGGATTCCGGTCACGATCGCCATGCCGGCGAGGGCGGTGGCGGCTCCCAGGGCGATTCCGAGCAAGGCGGCGAATGCAGTCTCCATCGCTGCCAGCAGCGTGACCTGTCCCGAGGTGGCCCCCACCAGACGCAGCGCCGCCAAGCGTCGGCTCCGCCGCGTGGCGGTCAGTCGGGCGGCCGCTCCGATCAGTGCCACCGACGGGGCGACCAGGAGGACGCCGGCGATCCAGGCCGCCACCCGATACTGGGTCGGCAATCCCGGATCCGTGCCCTCCGAGGCGAACCGGTCTATCGCAACGACGTCCGAGGGCACGAAGCCGCCGAGAATGCGATGGTCCAGGCCGAGGAGGTCCTCGGGGGGTGTCTCCTCCAGATCCGGGTTCCCCACCACGGCTACCAGCTCGTCCTGGTGGGAGAGTGCCTCCGGTCCGAGAACGCCGGCGATCTCACCGCCGAGTCGGGATGGGAGGAGCGCGGAAGCTTCCTCGGAGTCGAGGAGTCTCTCGAGAGCCGGAGACACCCATATCTCGCCCGGGCTCGGAAACCGATCCATACCGGGAGGCACGGGGGCATCGGGTCCGAGGCTGCGGAGCTCGACGACATCGATGCGTTTCCCGCGCCACGGCTCGTAGCGTCGGAGCTGTAGGGCGGATGCCTCGGCATCCGTGACGGCGGTCGGCTCCCGCCAAGCCATGGCGTCCTCTCTTTCCTGGAATCCGGTGACGGTGCCGACGACCAGGAGCGTTATCGCCACCGGGATGGCGGTCCCGACCACGGTGAGGCCGAGGTCCAGCGCTGTGCGTCTGCCGCCACCCCGGAGGAGTGCCATCACCAGTGTGAACATGTGTCTCACGCTGCCACCCCGAGGCGTCCGTCCCGGATCGAGATCTGCGCGTCGCATCGAGCGGCGACTTGGGGATCGTGGGTGACGACCACCAGGCCGGCGTTGGCGTGCCGGGTGGCGGATTCGAGAAGCGACATCGTCCTCTCGGTCGATTCGCTGTCGAGCGCCGCGGTCGGTTCGTCTGCGAACACGACCGACGGTCCTGTCGAGATGGCGCGGGCGATCGCCACGCGTTGGGCCTGCCCGCCCGAGAGCTCGCCAGGACGTCGCTTCTCGAGGCCGCCGATGCCGAAGGGTTCGAACCACCGGCGAGCATTCTCGAGGGCTCGGCGCTTCGGTGCTCCCGCCAGCATCGCGGGGAGGGCGACGTTTTCGAGAGCGGTCAGCTCCGGCACCAGGTACCCCTCCTGGAAGACGAAGCCGAAATGCCGACGGCGCAGACGAGAACGCTCCCGGTCGGACACCGCTTCGATCGGTCGACCGTCGAGCTCGACCGAGCCCGCATCGGGTCGGATGATGGCGGCCAGGACGTGCAGAAGGGTGGTCTTGCCGGCGCCGCTCGGGCCGGTGAGAGCCAGGGAGTGGCCCCGCCAGATGTCGATGTCGATGCCGTCGATGGCGACGACGTCGTCGTATCGCTTGGTCAATCCTCGGCCGGAGAGCACGGGTCGTTCCATCGTCATCGGTGGCCCTCCGCGCGTCGGCCGGGCGTGTACTCGAGGAAGGCGGTGAGGAAGGCCCCCACCAGCATGGCGGCGACCAGAAGTGCTGCCACGACCGCTCCCGCGTCTAGAAGGAAATGGATCAATGTCTGCATGACACGAGCATCCGGGTTGCTCGGTTTCGATGCATCGGCCCATGTGCTGATCCCCGGATCAGCCGAAAGGACGATTCAGGAACGAGACGCCCGGGATACTCTCGCCGTGATGGACCGCGACCTCCTCGATCGCTCGCTTCCTGAGCGACCCGCCACCAGCCCGCGGGTCGGATGGGGCCGCCTGCTGGAGTCGATCGTGCACGGCGGGATGGTCGTGGGCATGGTCTCGTTCCTCCTGATCGACTTCGTCTTCCAAGCCAATGCGGGGGTGATGACGTGGCTCACGGTGATCACGGGGATCGTCACGGCAGTCGTGGTGGTGGTGTTCCGGACCCGACCCCTAGTGGGCATGGGGGTGGTGGCGTTCATCAGCCTCTCGGTCACGGCGGGGTCGGTGGTCATGAGGTTCGTGCTCGGTGCCGTGCCGCCTCCAGTCGGGTTCGGGGAAGTCGCCGGCGTCGCCATCCTCGCCGCCGAGCTCGCTCGCAGGGCCCCGACTCCGCAACTCGTCGCCGGCCTGTCGATCGGGGCCTTCACCACCGCTGTGAGCGGGGCGGTGCGGTCGCCCGGCTATGTGGGTCTGGTCGCCGTCTTCTGGCTCGTGTGCACCGTCGCCGTCGTGATGGGCTTCGCTCTCCGATGGACCGAGAGCAGCCGTCGCATGACCGTCGACGCCGCCCGACGCGAGGAGCGGCTGGCCATCGCCCGGGAGTTGCACGACAGTGTCGCCCACCACGTGACCGGGATCGTCGTCCAGGCTCAGGCGGCGCGGGCCGTGGGAAGCTCGAACTTCGAGGCAGTGGAGCAAGCACTGGCGGGAATCGAAGAGAGCGGACTCGCGACTCTCAGCTCGATGCGTCGGCTGGTCGGCGCTCTGCGGTCAGGCGAGGACCCGGGGCCGCTCGCCCCGACGGCCGGCGCAGACGAGGTGAGAGCGCTCATCGCCGAGAGCCAGGAGCGGGACCCCTTCGACATCGTGCTCGACATGGAGATGGACTCGCTTCCTCCGGCGGTGGGGCCATCCGTCTACCGCATCGTCCAGGAGAGCCTCACCAATGTGCGGCGCCACGGTCAGGACGTGACGCGAGTCGAGGTGGGTATTCGTCTCCAGGACGACGGAGTCCAGGTGACGGTGGTCGACGACGGAAGACCCCGGGAGCGGACGGGGGAGAGCGGGTTCGGATTGTCGGGGATGGCCGAGCGAGTGTCCGCTCTGGGCGGGCAGTTCTGGGCGGGGGCGCGTCCGGGACGTGGATGGGCGGTGACGGCGTGGATCCCGATCGAGGCGTGACCCGGACAGAGCCCATACGCGTGTATCTGGCCGACGACCAGGCGATGGTCCGGTCGGGGTTCCGCCTCATTCTCGAGTCGAAGGGGTTCGAGGTGGTCGGCGAGGCAGCCGATGGGGCGACGGCGGTCGAAGAAGCTTCCCGGCTGAGGCCCGACGTGTGTCTGATGGACATCAGGATGCCAGGGATGGACGGGTTGGAGGCGACCCGCCGGCTGGCAGGACCCGATGTGAAGGACCCGATCCCCGTCGTGGTCGTGACCACCTTCGACCTCGACGAGTACGTCTACTCGGCTATTCGCAATGGTGCCTCCGGATTTCTGCTGAAGGACGCCGGTCCCCAGCTGCTGGTCGAGGCGGTCGAGGCGGCCGTTCGGGGAGATGCCCTGGTGTCGCCGTCGATCACGGTCCGACTCTTGGAGCATTTCGCGGCACCTCAACGCCACCACGAGCAGCCGATCGACCCCCTGACCGAGAGAGAAGAAGAGGTTCTGCGGGCGGTGGCTGCCGGGCGGACCAACACCGAGATCGCCGAGGAATTGTTCATCTCGCTGGCGACGGTCAAGACCCACCTATCCCATCTCCAGACGAAGATCGGGGCCCGCAACCGGGTCGAGTTGGCCGCCTGGGCCTGGTCCACCGGCCGGATGGATTGACGTTTTTATCAGCAGATTGTCGTGCGAGACACGACAGTTTTGACGCGAGATTCCGCGAGCACGGTGTTTAACTGAATCTCACCACAAGAACGTCGTGTCAGACACGACGTTTTGCTGATAAAAAGCCGAACAGGCCAACTCGGGAGAATTGGCCCTTGCGGATGGCGCGGCCGGCCCGTATACCGGACCTCCAGGAGGTCACGTGAAGGATCGACGAATAGGGCCGCTACAGCTCGTCGAGACCCTCGGCGAGTGGTCGTCGGGCTCGGGCCCGCTCTACCTGCAGTTGGCCGGAGCAATCAGCTTCGCCATCGACGTCGGCGATCTGCGCCCCGGCGTCCGCCTTCCGGCAGAACGCGCTCTGGCCAACACCTTGGCGGTGTCACGGACGACGGTGGTGGCCGCTTTCGATCACCTCAAACAGCAGGGCTACCTCGATTCGGCGCCCGGCAGTGGCACTTGGATCAAGAACGTGCGGGGTTTCAATCCGTCCGGAGGGGTGAGCACACCCGTCGAAACCGTTGGTCGCAACCCCCTCTACTCACGACTGGGAGCGCAGCCCGACGGCGTCATCGACTTCACCTGCGCCGTAGTCGAGGCGACTCCGCTGGTGACCGAGACGCTGGAAGAGGCGGGCCGCTCTGTCAGCTCGAGCCTGCAAGGGTCCGGCTACTACCCGGCCGGCTGGCCACCGCTGATCGAGGCCGTGGCGGACTGGTTCGAGAGACGTGGCCTGCCGACCCGCCCCGAGGAGATCCTGATCACCGGCGGCGGCCAGGAGGCGCTGATGCTGGTAGCGGCGGCCTACATCCAGCCCGGGGACCCGGTCGTGGTCGAGAGTCCGACCTTCCCGGGGGCTCTCGATGCCTTCCGCTTACTCGGTGCCAGCGTACGTACGGTGCCCGTCGGCCGAGAAGGCACTTTCGCCGAAGACATACTCGAGGCGATCGACGCTCGAAAGCCCCGGCTCACCTATTTGATCCCGACCTATCACAATCCCACCGGCCAGGTCATGGGTCATTTCGAGCGCCGGCGGCTGGCGCGGGAACTGAAGGACCGGGCCACCGTGATCGTCGAAGACGAAGCCATGGTGGAGTTGTCCCACACCGGTGATCCGGCCCCGCCGCCCATCGCCGCCTATCACGACGGGGGGTTGGTGGTCGGTTCGGCCAGCAAGCCCTTCTGGGGTGGCCTGAGAGTCGGCTGGATTCGGGGCCGGACCGATCTGATCCGGCGCCTCCGCCATTTCAAGACCGTCTTCGACATGGCTTCGCCGACCCCGACCCAGGCCGCCGCCACCCTCCTGTTCCAACGTGCGGACGAGATCCTGGCAGAACGTCGCAAGTGGGTGGTCGAGCGCCGCGAGGCGATGATCACCGCCTTGGAAGATCATCTGCCGGGATGGACCTGGGACGAGGTCGGCGGGGGAATCACGCTGTGGGTCGAGATGCCCGAGGGCAGCGCGACCGAGTTCGCCCAGGTGGCCCTACGACATGGAGTTGCCCTGGTGCCGGGGCCGTTCTTCGACCCACAGTCGCTCCACGACGACAGATTCCGGCTGCCCTACGTGCTCTCGCCCACCGCCATCATCGAGGGTGTGGCCCGCATGGCCGAAGCCTGGGACCGCTATCGGGGAGCGACCGACGTCAGTTCCCGCCCCGCCTGATCGGCGTAACCAGGCCACTACCTCTCCACTGGCCCTGTTGGCTCGACGCCTGGTGCCGTACGTTCGACTCGTGAACCAACCGGTCGCCGACCGGCCAGCAAGTCAGGAGGTTTCGAGATGCTGGCTGTGACCTGCCCGATCACAGGAACGAAGAAACTCATAGGCCTGCGGTCGATCATCCGAATCGAGAACGGTCCCGAGGGTCCCGTGGCGCTCTTCCGTTGCCACTGCGGGTCGCTGGATCGGTGGCCGCGCGACCGGGCGCTCCCGGACGGTTTGCCGCTTGGTCACGCAACTCCTTCGGTCCCGGCGGTGTGACGTGACCTCCGTATCGGCCCCGACGGTCGCGGCCGGTCGGGCTGACGGGACCGAATCCGTCGTGGCGATCACGGCGACACCCGTTCGGGTACCGCCGCCCTCGGTCAATCCCGCCGCTACCGAGTTGCAGCGACCCTCCACCCTCGTGGCAGTCGAACTGCATCTGACCTCAGGCGCGGTCGGCAAGGCGCTCGCTCGTGCCCGTGATCGGTCAGCGCCGCAGCTGGCCGCAGAGCTGACCGAGATCGGAGAGACATTCGCCGGATCTCCCCTGGACGAACTGGTCTCGTCTCTGTCGTCACGTCGTGGGTTTCGGCTCGTCAGCGACTCGGTCGCCGTTCTCGACATGGCCACCTGGGATGCGCGGGCCCGAAACGCCGGGGTTCCGCTGTATCAGATGTTCGGGTCAGTCCGCCGGCCGTTACGGGCGTATGGGGTCGTCGATCGAAGGGACGTGGAGGGAATGGTGGCGGCTGCCACGGCCCTCCGTGAACGCGGGATGGGCGGGATCGAACTGAAGCTCGGCCACCAGCCATTGGAAGTGGACCTGAGAGTCCTCGAGGCCGTACGCCGCGAGGTGGGCACCGGGGTGGATCTCATGGTGGACTACCAACAGTCGCTGACGGTTGCCGAGGCACGCGTTCGCGGTCGCGCGCTCGAAGAGGTCGGACTGATCTGGATCAAGGATCCGATCGAGTGGCGGGACTTCCTCGGCCTCCGGACCCTCGTCGCTGACCTGACGACTCCGATCCAGACCGGCCGGAACTACCGGACAGGAGCCGACGTGCGGGCAGCCCTCGACGTGGTCGGTTCGGAGTTGCTGGTCCTCGACGCACAATCCATCGGGGGCGTCACAGCTTGGATCCAGCAGGCCAGAGTGGCGGCGAGACGGGAAGTGTCTGTTTCGTCTCACCTCTGGTCGGAGCTGTCCGCCCACCTACTGGCAACCAGCCTCTATCCCGGCTGGTTGCAGCGGGTCGAATCGTTCATCCCTCTGAGCGATCCGGTGCTCTCGTTTCGTGACGGCTGGGCGGATCTGGCCGATGTCCCGGGAAGCGGGATCGATTGGCACCCCGGCTCTCTCGAGAGGTTCCGTATCTGACCCTCGGAGAAGCGGGCCGGCTCAGCGCGGTCCGTGGTCGCTGGCGTCGTTGCCTATCACGAACCAGATGGCGTGAGCCGGCTCCGGACCCTTGTTGAAGAGGCGGTGGGGCATGGTGGAGTCGAAGCCGATGGCGTCGCCGACCTCCAGACGGTATTCCTCGAAGCCGACTTGGACCCAGAGCGTGCCGGAGGTGACGTAGCCGTACTCCCGGCCGTTGTGGCGCATCAGCGATTCGTCGGGGGTGGACGATCCGCCCACCTCGTAGACGGTGTGGAGGAAATCGACGTCGTCGTCACTTACGTTGAGCCTCTCCCACCGAACACCGGAATCGAGCTGGATGACCTTGCGCTCGTGGGGGCGCACCAGCAGATCGCCGGGCCCCGTCCGCGCCGGCCGCGGCTCGTCGTACTCAGTTCCGCGCACCAGCTTGTCCAACGACAGGTCGAGTTCGTTGACGAGGGCGTACAGGGTGGCGACGGAAGGATTCGACTGGCCCGACTCCAGTTGGGAGATCAGGCTGGGGGAGACACCCAGACGCCGGGCGAGCTCGCGCTGGCTGAGACCGGCCCGTACGCGCTCCTCTCGTAGGCGCTCGCCGATCCCCTCCAAGTCCTGGTGTGTGTCCGCCACCCGGCGAGCTTAGACACAACGGTACCCCGGGTGCTCAGTAGAGCTGAACTTCAAACCTTTGAATCGGCGACGTGGGTGGCTATCACTGTGTAGTGTCACTGAATCCGACATGGCGTCAATCCTGAACTCGAAAGACTCGGTGCGGGCACGGGCATGAAGTTCCTGATCCGCGGTGGGTGCGTTCTCAGCCTCGATTCGTCTGTGGGCAACCACCGGCAGGCCGACGTGCTGATCGAACACGGTCGCATAGCCGAGATCGGCCAGAACCTCCGTTCGAGAGACGCCGAAACGGTGGACGCCAGCGATTGCATCGTCATGCCCGGTTTCGTCGACACGCATCGCCACACGTGGGAGGCGCTGTTGCGGGCCCTGGGGGATCTGGATGCTGGAGACGACCCGCCGGCTCGCTTCCTCGCTCACCTCAGCGCCGACGACGTCTATGCCGCCACCCTGGTCGGGCTGCTGGGAGCACTCGAAGCCGGCATAACGACTGTGGTCGATTGGGCCGAGGTGCCGGAAGATGCGATCGACGCCGCCCTCCAGGCCCATGTCGACGCCGGTATTCGGGGAGTGTTCGTCCGCGGTCCGGTCGCGGGGGATCCCGATTCCGACGCCTGGCGGGCGAGTATCGAATCGCTCGCCGGGAGGACGCACGGCGAGTTGACCCGGTTGGCGGCGGGGGCGCCGGGTCGACTGACGGACGGCGCCAACGCTTCCGCAGACCTCGAGGCCGCCCGGCGAGCCGGTCACCGGATCCATGTCCATGTGGGTGCCGACGAGGCCGATCGGGGGCGTCTCGCCGATGTCGCCCCGTTGCTGGGCAACGACCTGACTCTGGTCCACTGCACCCACCTCGACGACTCGGACTTCGAGGTCGTGGCTGCCTCCGGAGTGGGCGTGTCGGTGTGCGCTGCGGCGGAGATGTCGAAGGGATTCGACCCGCCGCCGATGCAGCGGCTGTTGGACCGGTCGATTCGACCGGGTCTCGGAGTCGACACCGAGCGACTGGCCCCGGGTGACATCTTCGCTCCGATGCGGGCCGCGATCTCGCTCCAGCATGCCCGCTACTTCGACCTCAAGCTGGCGGGCAAGGGCGGATTACCGAACCTCCTCAACACCCGCGAGGTGATTCGCTATGCGACCACGGACGGTGCGCGGGCCGTCGGACTGGCCGAGATGACGGGAACGCTCACGCCAGGCAAGACCGCCGACGTGATCGTGCTCCGCACCGACCGCCCCAACATCGCACCGGTCAACGACCCGATCGGGGCCGTGGTGTGGGGGATGGACACTTCCAACATCGACTGGGTCTTCGTCGCCGGCGTGCCCCGTCTCCGGTCGGGCCAGCTGGACACCGACATCGATCGGGTGCGTCGACTCGCCACCGAGGCGAGTAGTCGCGTGGCTACTTCGGCGGGATTCGGTTCCGGAGTGCGGGCATGACCGCCACCGTTCGCAGAGCCTCCCGATTCGTCACCTCGCTGGTGGTGGGCTCCCGCTACATGCCCGTCTACCTGGCGCTCCTCGTGCTGGTGATCGTCGCCTGGATCTGGAGCCCGTCGACTCTGAGCAGTGTCTCGTTGCGAGCCATCGCCCC
>DATGPZ010000091.1:0-2469 GCA_035304485.1 Acidimicrobiia bacterium
GAGTCCACCGCCTCGCGGATGGACTCCAGCAGAGGTTCGGGATCGGGCCCGCAGGGAATCGATTCGCCCATCATCTCGGGCGTCACCAGTTGCGTCGCCATCTCGAAGTGCGCCGGTGTACGGAGGTCTTGGGAGAGCTGACCGGGAACGCCGGTGTTTGGCCACACCCGATGGGCGAGCTCGATGGCCTCTTGTCGGTCTTCTCCCCAGCACAAGGTCAACTGCCCGTATATCGGTCCGGTCCCGCCCTGCTTGCGAAACACCTCGATCGGCTCTCCGCCGGTGCCCGTTGTCCACATGCCGTCGCCGATCCGGGCCGCCAACTCGGCTGCCTTGGTGCCGAATGCCGACACGATGACCGGGACGTTTCCGGGTGGCGGGTCGAAGATCGTGGCGTCTTCGACCCAGTAGTACGAGCCGCGGTGGGTGGTGCTTTCGCCTCTCCATAGCGTGCGGATCACTTCGACCGCTTCCTCGAGCATCTCGAGACGCACGTCCGCCGGCGGCCACGGGTCTCCGAGGATCTGCTCGTTCAAGGCTTCACCGCTTCCGACACCCCACGTGAACCTGTCCGGTAGGAGGTTGGCTGTGGTCGCCGTCGCCTGCGCCAGGATGGCAGGGTGGATCCGAACGGTCGGGCAGGTGACTCCCACTGCCACCTCGATCGACTCCGTCGCCTGGGCGATGGCTCCGAGGACGGTCCAGACGAAGGGTGAATGTCCCTGCTCACGGATCCAGGGATGGAAATGATCCGAGATCGAAACGAAGTCGAACCCGTTCTCCTCTGCCAGTCGTGCCATCTCGACCAAACGAGCCGGCGGATGTTCTTCGCTGGAGAGGGTCAAACCGAATTTGGTGCTCATCGTCAGCCCCTACCACCGAGCAGGCCGCCGAAACGCCGAGAGGTTCGGGGCTTCCGGGTTTGAGATCCGTCCGATAGGGGTAGGGGGAGGTCGGCGAGGCCCTGAGCGGCTTGCATGTCTTCTCTGGGAGGGGGCTCGCCAGAGAGGAGCCGCGGTGGTGGTCGCTATGCCTCCCGATCCGGACCATGATTCGGCTGATCGGCCACCACCCCTCCTCACCCTCGCCTCTTGAATGGGCATTCCTCTAAGCGCGTCTGGATGCAGGCGCGTAGTGAATTCAAGGCTGAGCGACGGTGCGCTCGACAAGCAAGGGTCCGGTTGTGCCGTGTTACCTGGTTCAGGCGCTTACCACGACCGAAATGGAACGATGGCTGCGACGAGCGTGTCCAGAGGCGAGGGAACGGGCGGAGGGGGATGGGGTTTCAGGGTGGTGGGTCGCGGCTGTCGGTGGGGGTGACGAATCGGATTGTGCCGTGTTGGTCTTGTTCGATTCGGTATCCGCGGCGGTGGACGACGATGTGGTGGTGGTACCAGCACAGGGTGATGAGGTTGTCGGGATCGTGGGAGCCGCCGTGGCTGCGGGGGACTATGTGGTGGGGTTGGAGGCGGTGGCGGGAGGTGCAGCCGGGTGCCCGACAGGCCCCGTCCCTCCAAGCGACATAGTCCCTGATCGCCGGGGGGATCTTGGTGGTTCGGTTGCTGGTGACGACGGGTCGGCCGTTCTGTAGACCCACGATCTGGACGGTTCCTTCACACAGCAGTTCTTGTAGGGTGTCGGGTCCGACCCGGGGTCCGAACTCGACCTCACCGCCCGCCTCCCCGGAGGTTTGGTCTGCCAGATCCAGGTCCAAGAACGCGGTGAGCGAAACCTTCGATGGCTCTTCGTCGCCCGTGCAGAGTTGCTCCAGAGCCAGGGCCTGGCGGTGGTGGAGGGCTCCGGCGTCTCGGGGTAGCTGGTCGGCCTTCTCACGGAGGGTCTTGGAGATGACCCGGCCGGCCAGACCACCGACCCCGCCCCGGATCCGCCACCACCCCTCATCCAACGACGGCTGAATGGAAACAAACGACTCCTCGTGGTTGCGACGCTCCCGGCGGCGGGTCACACGACGGTGACGGGCCACCTGACGTTCCACCCCAGCCAGGTCATACCCCGACAGTCTGCGCACCCAGTCCTGTTCGGTGTCGGGGGTGGCGACTCGGGAGATGGCATGGGCCCGTTCGGGGCCGATCTCACCAGACGCCAACCGCTCCGCCAACCCCGGCAGATCGTCCAACCGGACAGACAACTCCGAAAGCTGTCGGGCCTGGTCCTTTCCGACATCCAGCTTGGCGGACACCCACTCGGCCGTGTCCCGGCACCCATCCGCCAGGGGAACCTGACGACGATCCGCCTCCCCCACCAGGGCCACCATCACAGCGGCGGCCTGGCGGCGTAGCCGCTCGAACCGCAGCAGTTCGGTTTCGAGCTGATCGGTCGACAACCGTTCCAGGTCCATACCCCCAACCTACAAACCGGCAGTGACAAAAACGCCCCCCGAACAACGCCACAAACCAACAAATCCCGTCACACACGCGGGATCTGGCGGACAAAGGGGTGGGGCGCAAA
>DATGPZ010000092.1:0-19776 GCA_035304485.1 Acidimicrobiia bacterium
TCATCAGCTGCAGCCGAGGCTGTTTCCGCAGTTGAGGCACTTGTAGCAAGACCCGTTGCGGACGGTGATGTGCCCGCAGGTGTCGCACAGTGGGGCATCACCCATCATGTCGCCGAGGGCCGACTGCATGCTGAGCGTGCCGGCGTCGGCTGCCCTCACGGCCACCTTCTCCTTCTCCGGCTGGGGAATGGCCGCACTCGTCACCGCGGAGTCGGCGAAGCGGGCGGCGTCCTCCACCGCATCGACATCGGAGTCGGCGATGGCGTCGGCCAGTTCCAGCTGGTATCCGGCCTCGGCAGCGATGCCGGACTTGGGCTCCGGCAACTCCATGTCCCGGTTGGGCGGCACCTGGGCCAGCTCGTCCCGCTGCAGGTACTCGACCCCGAGGGCCCGGAACACGTAGTCGATGATCGAGTTGGCCATCTTGATGTTGGGATGGCCCTCGACCAGGCCACGGGGCTCGAAGGTCTGGAACGTGAAGGTATCGACGAACTCCTCGAGCGGCACGCCGTACTGGAGGCCCTTGCTAACCGCAATGGCGAAGCACGACAGGATGCCTTTCAGGGTGGCGCCTTCCTTGGCGAGGTCGATGAAGATCTCGCCCAAGGTGCCGTCCTCGTACTCGCCGGTGCGGAGAAACACCTTGTGGCCTCCGACCCGTGCCTCCTGGTTGAAACCGGAGCGGCGGGCGGGCAGCAGGAACCGAGGCGGTTTCATCCCGGAGGCGTAAGCCTGGGTGGGGGAGAGACCAGCGGGGATGTTGCCCCAGTGGATCTTGGCCTCCTCTTCGACCGCCCGGCTGACCTCTTCGTTCTCCTCGTCGGAGACACCGTCGTCGGACTTGGAGTTGAGCGGCTGAGCGGCCTTCGACCCGTCCCGATAGAGGGCCATGGCCTTCAGCCCCAGCTCCCAGGACATCATGTACGCCTCTTCGATGTCCTCGGGCGTCACCTCGTTGGGCATGTTGATCGTCTTCGAGATCGCCCCGGAGATGAATGGCTGGGCGGCGGCCATCATCTTGATGTGGCCGGTGTGGTGGATGAACCGCTTCCCGTAGCGCCCGTTCTTGTTGGCGGTGTCGAAGACGGGCAGGTGCTCATCGAGCAGGTGGGGAGCACCCTCGATCGTCTGACGGCCGCAGATGTGGTCGTTGGCCTCCTGGATCTGCTGCTTCGTGAAGCCGAGCTCGGCCAGCAAGTCGAAGTCCCACGCCGTGTAGTCGTCCTGCGTCAGCCCCAGCCGCTGCAGGGCCTCCTCGCCCACCGTGAAGACGTTGAAGGCGTGACGTAGCTCGAACACCGACGGCAGCGCCTTCTCGAACTTGTCGATCTCGTCGGCGGTGAAACCCTTATCGGCCAGCGACTCCCGGTTGATGTGGGGAGCACCGTCGAGTGACGAGGTGCCGACGATGTAGGTGACGATGTCGCGGATCTGGTCCTCGGTGTAGCCGAGATGGCGCAGGGCCGGAGCCACCGACTGGTTGGCGATCTTGAAGTAGCCACCTCCGGCCAGCTTCTTGAACTTGACCAGCGAGAAGTCCGGCTCGACCCCGGTTGTGTCGCAGTCCATCAGGAGCCCGATGGTCCCGGTGGGAGCGAGCACCGTCGCCTGGGCGTTGCGGAAGCCGTGCTGTTCGCCGAGAGCCAAAGCCTGGTCCCAGGCGTCCCGGGCGGCCGCCAGCAGGTCGGGCGGAGCCAGGACCGAGTCGATGCCCATCACCTTGTGGGACACGTCCTCGTAATCGGGGTCGTTGTAGGCGGCCCGGCGGTGGTTGCGGATCACCCGCAGCATGGCGTCGGCGTTCTCGTGGTACTTCGGGAAGGGCCCGACTGCCGATGCCATCTCGGCGGAGGTGGCGTAGGCCTGGCCGGTGAGGATGGCGGTGATGGCCCCGGCGATGGCCCGACCCTCGTCGGAGTCGTAGGCGATCCCCTGGCGCATCAGCAAGGAGCCAAGATTGGCGTATCCCAGCCCCAGGGTCCGGTAGTCGTAGGAGCCCTGGGCGATCTCCTTCGAGGGGAAGTGCGCCATGGCCACCGAGATCTCGAGCACGATCGTCCACAGTCGGATGGCGTGGCGGTAGCTGTCGATGTCGAACCCGCCGTCGGGCGTCTCGAACTTGACCAGGTTGAGGCTGGCCAGGTTGCAAGCCGTGTCGTCCAAGAACAGGTACTCGCTGCACGGGTTGGAGGCGTTGATGCGCCCACCCGCCGGCGAGGTGTGCCACTCGTTGATGGTGGTGTCGAACTGCAGGCCGGGGTCGGCGCACGCCCAGGCGGCGTTGGCGATCCGGCTCCACAGATCGCGGGCCTTGATCGTCTTGCGGGGCTTGCCGGTGGTGCGCTCGATCAGCTGCCAGTCGCCGTCGTCGATAACGGCCTGGATGAACTCGTTCGAGACGCGGACCGAGTTGTTGGAGTTCTGGCCGGACACGGTGGCATAGGCCTCGCCGTTGAAGTCGGCCGGAAACCCGCCGTGCTGGATGAGCAGACGGGCCTTGTCCTCCTCGACCTTCTTCCAGTCGACGAAAGCCTCGATGTCGGGATGGTCGACGTCCAGGATCACCATCTTGGCGGCACGCCGGGTGGTCCCACCCGACTTGATGGCGCCAGCGGCCCGGTCGCCGATCTTGAGGAAGCTCATCACCCCGGAGGACTTGCCTCCGCCGGAGAGGAGCTCGTTCTCGGCCCGGATCTGGGAGAAGTTGGACCCGGCACCGGAGCCGAACTTGAAGATGCGCGCCTCCCGCACCCACAGGTCCATGATCCCGCCCGGGTTCACCAGATCGTCCTTCACCCCCAAGATGAAGCAGGCGTGTGGGGCAGGACGGGAGTAGGAGTCGGGGGAGGGGGTCAGCTCTTCGGTCTCGGGGTCGACGTACCAGAAGCCCTGGGCGGGTCCTGTGATCCCGTAGGCGTGGTTGAGGCCGGTGTTGAACCACTGGGGGCTGTTGGGGGCGGCCATCTGGTTGGCGAGCATGTACTTGAGCTCGTCCTCGAACGCCTGGGCGTCCTCCTCCGAGGCGAAATATCCGCCTTTCTCGCCCCAGTAGCGCCAGGTGGTGGCGAGCCGGTCGAAGACCTGGCGAGCCGAGCGCTCGGGACCGGTGACGACCTCACCGTTCTCGTCGTAGATCAGCTCACCGTTCTCGTCCCGCTGTGGAACTCCCGCCTTGCGGAAGTACTTCGAGACCATGATGTCGGCCGCCACTTGCGACCAATCGGCCGGTATCTCGGCATCGGTCATCTCGAAGACCACCGAGCCGTCCGGATTGGTGATCCGGCTGTCCCGCTTCGACCACTCCACCTTTTCGTACGGGTCCTTTCCGGCCTCGGTGAATCGACGGGTGATCTGCAGTCCGGCGCTCATGGCGCTCTCCCTTCCTTACTTCCGACTCTCTGGAACTGTCTGATGGCTCGTCCCCCTAACCACAAGATGTTGTGGTCGCGTGCGCCGCAGACACCACATCTTGGGGTTGGAACACAGCAATGTAATTACACAGATGTCATCCGTCAACGGATTCGCGGGGAAATTCCGCGAACCCCGTCCAGGCTGGCCTTCGCAGGCGGGGAAGTGTCCGGCCGACCGGGCCGGGGGGAAGTGGAAACGAACTTAGGCCAGGTGCCGGGGGTCGGGAAAACGAGATTCAGGGTTTCTTCGCCACGAACACGAAAAAGGTGTGCCGGCCGGCCTTCTCCAGTCGCCGCGTCGTCTCCACGAACCCGATCCGCTCCAGATCGGCTGCCACCTCCGTTGCCTCCCCTTCACTCAATCCGTGTCCGCCTTCGCGGCCGATGCGTCGCTCGGTCAGCAAGAAGCGCCCTCCCGGTCGGAGCACCCTGAGTACCTGGGTCAGACCGCGATCCGGGTCTCCCCAGTGATGGAAGGAGGCGATGGTCCAAACGACGTCGAACGACGCGTCCGGGAAGGGCAGGTCCTCGGCTCCGGCCTGCACCACCTCGGCGCCGGGGATCCGCTTGCGGACCTTTTCGGCCAGCGGGCCGGTCGGGTCCGCCCCGGCCACGTTCTCGGCTCCCACGATCTCGGCCGCCGCCACCAGGGCGCTGCCCGAACCGCCGCCGATGTCGAGGACTCGCTCGCCGGGTTGGAGATCCGCCAACTCCACCACCATGCGGTTGGAGGGCGGGTTGCGCGACAGCAGCCCGTACAGCTTCCCGAACAGCCACGACCAGCCCTGATCCTTCGAAGCCATTCGGAAGAAGGTACTGGGATCGTCGTCTTTTCGGAGACCGCGTGCGAGAGTGTGGCCTCGCATGGACAAGAGCCGAACCGCTTCTCTCGAGATCGAGTTGGATCGCCGCCGGGTGATCCGGGCTGCCTGGTGGCTGTTGGGTGTCATCGTCGTCATCCAGGTCTTCCGTCTCCTCACCGATGGCCTGGATCTGCCGGGAGAGACTCTTTGGCGCCGACTGGCGAACGTAGAGACCGAGAACACCTTTCCGACCTGGCTGTCGGCCGCTCTCTTCGGCCTGAACGCCGCAACGGCGTGGATCCTCGGACGGGCCGAGCATCGGGCCGGAGGCCGGTTCGACCGTCATTGGCGAGGTCTGGCGGTGATCATGCTGGTCTTGTCGGTGGACGAGATCGCCTCGTTCCACGAAATGGCCGGCGGAGTGATCCGGAGAACCTTCGGTCTCTCGGGCCCGTTCTTTTACGCGTGGGTCATTCCCGGTCTGATCCTGGTGGCGGCTCTAACCGTCGTCTATCTCCGGTTCGTCACCTCTATGCCTCGTCCCGTCCGAAACCGGATCGTCCTGGCGGCGGCCCTCTTCATCGGCGGGGCGGCCGGCCTCGAGATGCTGGGTGGGCTCTTCGCGGAGACCGCTGCCCGGGACGGTCTAGGCGTCGCCCTGCTCGCCACCACCGAAGAGGCCATGGAGTTGTCTGGTCTGATCGTCCTGCTCGATTCCTTCCTGACGCTCGCTGAGCAGAGCGTCGGGTCGTTGAAGCTCGGCTTCGTCCTTCACCCCAGGCGCTGATCTCGAATGGCCTCGGTGACCTCGTGGGCGCTCCCGACTCCTAGATCCACCAGGCTCTCACGACCGAGCCCCCAGAGAGGCGTCGATCGAGGAGGTCTGTGGCGCTGGTGGCCCCCCGGAACCAGGCCTATCTGACCGGCTGATTCACCCGAGCGGGGGAGCGTCGACGGTCAGGGTCGGACCGGTGACCGAGACCGTGTACTCCTTCCAATTCTCGTCCGAAGTCTTCACCGAAGTAACCGTCACCTGGATGCTGACGACGCTGTCGCCGTCGACCTGCTTGCCGGAACGATCCGTGCCGTAGTCGTTGTGCCATGCCCGGAAGGTGGACGAGCTCTTGGCGCCGACATAGTGGTCTCGCACGATCTCGGTCGTGGTCGTCCCGTCGGCCAGGGTTCGGGTCACCTCCAGCGTGAGGTACTGGTGACGGTCGGTCGTGTTCGAGAACTGGAATCCGGCCACCCATTGGCCCTCGTCGTTGTGGTCGTCCCACCAGTAGAACTCGGCCGATTCGGCGCCAGCCGACAGGCCCGGGAATTCGTCTTCGGCGGGATCGGTGCCCTGGTCGGTGCCGTTGTTGTTGCCGTTGCCTTGACCGTTTTCGTTGCCGTTTCCGTTGCCGTTGCCGTTTCCTTGGCCGTTTCCGTTGCCTGGGCCGTTGCCGGTGTCTTGGCCCTGATCGGTGGCTTCGTCCTGGTCGTCCTCGGCGTCCTGGCCGGTGTCTTCGTCGTTCTCGTCGTGTCCGGTTTGGACTCCCGAACCGGGACTGAAGTCCTGGAACGACTCCGCCACCGCCTCGAATTCCTGGCTGGTTTCGGTCCCGAGCGACGCTACCGCCGCCCAGGCGACGAGTGCTACCAGCACCAGGAGGAGCGAATATTCGACCAGGGAGGCACCGCCGTCCCTGCGATCAATTGCCTGCAGACCCCAACCCTTGTTTTTCATGAAGGGCGGTATCGGTATTCGAGGGATTTCGGCATATGGGCCTGGTGACCCAGCGGTTCCAGATCAGCTCGATGATGTCGGCGTGGCCCGGAACGCCAGGACCACGAAGAACCCGGCCACGGCCACAGCAGCCACGGTGGCGCTGGCGGCGGTGTCCGCGTGCCACGAGACCACGAGGCCGACGACGACCGCCACCACCCCGAACACGGCAGAGACCAGCATCATGGCCGGGACCCGTCGCACCAAGAGTGAGGCGGCGGCGGGTGGTGCCACCAGGAAGGCGAACACCAACAGGCTCCCGACGGTCTGGAACGAAGCCACCACCGCCAGGGTCACGAGCGTCAGCATCAGAACGTGAGCGAGCCGGGGTCGAAGGCCCAGCATGGCGGCCTTCTGGTGGTTGAAGGACAGGACGAGGAACGCCCGGTAGAGGACGAAGGTCGAGATGACGACCGCGATCAGGGCGGCGCCCAGGAACGCCAGGTCCGCGTTCGTCGCTGCCAACGGGTTGCCGAAGAGGATCTCGGTCAGGTCGCCCGAGTAACTGGCGGAGCGGGAGATGATCACCACGCCGGCCGCCAGCATCCCCACGAACAAGAGTCCGATGCCGACATCTTCATGCAGTCGCGAGAACCGGTGGATCACGTTGATCCCCGCCACCATCGCCAGCGCCGACACGGCTGCGCCGAGCGTCAGGTCGAAACCCCACACCACGCCCAGGGCTATTCCGGGCAGCACGCCGTGGGCGAGGGCGTCACCCATGAAGGTCAGGCCCCTGATCACCACCCAGGTGCCGACCAGGGCCGTTATGGCCGCCGCCAGCGCTCCCGCCAGCAGCGCCCGTTGCATGAACTCAGGAGAGAACGGATCGATCAGCCATTCCACCGGGCTCAGTCTCCCAGAGCCGAGGCGATCGTGGACGCGTTGGTGCGCATCATCCCTTCGTAAGTATCGGCTCCGGAGCCTTCCGGTCCCAGAGATTCCGTGTGGAGCCGCAGTACCTCGACCTCGCCGGCGAGTTCGCTCGCCACCGTCTCGGCCAGGGACTCCGAGGCGGTCCATTCGATGAAGATCACCTCCACCCCGTGGGAGCGGATGGTCTCGACCAGTTCGGCCAGGTCGGAGGCGGACGGCTCTGCCATCGTGCTCCCGCCGGGGATGACCGTGCCGACCACCTCGAACCCGTATCGGTCGGCGAAGTAGCCGAGCGCCTCGTGATTGGTGACGAGCTTGCGCCGCTCCGAGGGGACGGCGGCCAACTCTGCCTCGATGTCGGCGTGGAGCCGCTCGAGTTCGGTCCGGATGTCGGCGGCTCGTTCCTCCCAATCGACCGAGGAGTCGATCTCAGCCAGGGCGGCGGCGATCAGGTCGGCGGCATCCGCCATTCGCAGAGGGTCCAGCACGAAGTGTGGGTCGAGGTCTCCGTGATCGTGCTCGTGAGCATCGTCGTCGGCGTCATCGTCGGCATGGTCGTGATCCTCCGTGTGCTCGACATGCTCCTCGTCCGTCTCATCGGCGTGTCCGTGGGGACCGCCGAAAGGCAGGGGATCGAGTCGCTCGGCGAGCTCGAGCACCACCACACCATCTTCGGCGGCCGAATCGAGTGCTCGTTCGATGCCGGCCTCCAACCCCAGTCCGTTGGCGACCACGAGGTCGGCCGCCTGGAGGAGGGAGATCTGGGACGGGCTGGGGGAGAAGAGATGAGGATCGACCCCGGCCTCGATCAAGACATCCACGTGGGCGTCGTCGCCGACCAGGCCGCGGGTCAAGTCCCCCAGCACGCTGGTGGTGGCTACGACCGAGAGGCCGTTCTGGTCGCCGGTCGAGCCGGATGACCCGCAAGCCGCCAGTGCCAAGGCGAGCAGCGAGAGGATGAGGCGCTTCATGAGTCGGTCTCCGTGGCATTGCGTGCGATAATGAGAATCAGAACTATACCATCAAATCGATAATCATTCTCATTTGGGATGGATGTGACTGTGAAGGGTGACAACGGGAACTCGGTCGGGCCCAAGGCCCGGGCATCGCGCTCGGCCGAGCTGCACGAGGCGGTGCGTCAGCGGCTGGCCGAACACGACATCCGCTACACGCGCGGCCGTCAGGCACTGGTGACGACCCTGGTGCGCCTGGACGGTCCGGAGTCGGCGGCCGAACTGCACGAGCGGATGTCCTTGCCACTGTCGTCGATCTACCGTTCGCTCACCGTGCTCGATCAGGCCGGGGTGTTGGTGCGACACCACGACGCCGATGGCTTGGCCCGGTTCGAGCTGGCCGAATGGCTGATGGGACACCACCACCACCTGGTGTGCGTCGACTGTGGCACCGTGGAAGACGTGGAGCTCGACGACGAGGCCGAGGCCCTGATCGACCGCTTGGCCGAACAACTCGCCGAGAAGGCCGGCTTCGACCAGACGGGCCACAACCTCGAGGTCGAGGGTCTGTGCCGGGACTGTCGCACATGACGGCGGCGGTGAGGGCTACTGGACTGGAGCTCCGTTACGGGGCGGTGGTGGCGCTCGCCGCCTCCGACCTCGAGATTCCCGACGGGGCGGTGACGGTCATGATCGGCCCCAACGGCTCGGGCAAGTCTTCCCTGTTGACGGCGGTCGCCGGGCTGACCACGCCGACGGGCGGCAGTCTGGAGGTGCTGGGACGGTCTCCGAAGGAGATCCGGTCGCGTATCGCGCTGGTTCCCCAGAGCACTCGAGTCAACGAGGCTCTGCCCGTGACGGTCCGAGAGGTGGTCGCCATGGGGCGCTATGCCGACCTGGGGCTCCTGAAGCGCTTCTCAGCGGCCGACCGGGCAGCAGTGGACGAGGCACTGCACACATTGGACCTAGAGCCGCTGGCGGGGCGTCACCTACGGGAGCTGTCAGGAGGCCAGCGGCAGCGGGTCTTCGTTGCCCAAGGCCTGGTGCAGCCGAGGGACATGCTCCTCCTCGATGAGCCGACCACCGGGCTCGACATCGGGTCGGTCCAGGCGATCAGGCAGGCTGTGCGGGCCGAGCGGGCGGCAGGGCGGCCCGTGCTGGTCACCACCCACGACTTCGGAGAGGCGGAACGAGCCGACCATGTGGTTCTCCTCTCGAACCGGGTCGTGGCCGAAGGTCCTCCCGAACGGGTTCTCACGCCGGAACACCTGGCGGCGGCCTACGGCTATGAGGCGTCCCATATCGCCGCCGGAGTGAGCATCGACGATCCCGCTCATAGCCCGGTGACCAACCGCCACATCCACGTAGAGCCACGGCACATCCCGACGGACTGAAGCGGCCCGGTATCCGGTATCGGGTTCTACCCTGCGGGGTGTGCAGATCCAACGCAGCAGTCCCTGGGGGGACGCCCCCAACGTCTACGAGGCGATCGGCGGCGACGAGATGGTTCGTCGAATCGCCGACACGTTCTACGACATAATCGAGGCGGAGTCTCCCACGATCCAGGCGATGCTGCCGGCCAACACCCGCGTGTCACGTCAGAAGCTCTACGAGTTCCTCTCCGGTTGGATGGGCGGTCCCCAGCTCTATTGGGAGAGGAGGGGCCATCCTGCTCTGAGGATGCGGCATGCCCCGTTTCCCATCGACCAGAAGGCTGCCGAGGAATGGGCTGCCTGCATGAGCAAGACCCTGGAGCTGTGCGAGGTACCCGAACCGGCTCGGCAGTGGCTCGATCGCGAACTCGGTCGGGTGGCGATGATGCTCCGGAATCGGGCCGAGCCGGCCGACTGAGTCGGTCAAGCGGCGCGTTTGAGGCCGAAGCTCACCAGCCCGGCCCCACAGCCCAGCACCAGCGACCAGGCCGCCATGGTCGATCCCAGCGACGCCACCAGGCTCACGACACCTGCTGCCAGCCCGAACAACAAGGAGAAGAGGGCGGGTCGACGGTCCGGGAGGCTGAACCCCAGTCCCCAACCGACTGTCAGGCCGAAACCGACGGCGACGACGATGGCGGGAACGGTGATGGCGGGCTGGTGCATGAGCCAAAGCTAACCGGCATTTGCTGACATGCCGAGCGCCCGTATCCTCGGAGAATGCGCCGCCTATTAGCGACAGTCCTCTTGGTGTCGCTAGTGGGGTGCGCGAGTAACCAGCCGGCGATGGACACGTGGCTTTCGGGCGTGTGGCGTCCCACCCTCCGGATGATCCCGGTGCCCAGTGAGGTCACCCCCCAGGCCTGCGAAGACGTGCTGGGACAACTACGCGAACGAGCTTCGAGTGTCCGTCCGGCACCGTTCCCCGAGCTCGGGGACGCCGCCGAGGCGTGGCTGCGAGCAGCCGAGACCCTGATGTTCGACTGCGCCGCCGATCGACCCGACTTCGATTATCAGCAGAGGTACTCGCACCTGGCTGCGCTGGCCGAGGAGGTCGACGCGGTGATCCGGGAGCGCTAGGTCAGAACGCCCGTAGCGCGGCCGGGTCGCCTCGCTCCACCCGGGACATGGCGCGGATCACACTGAGAGGGCCGTTGCGTCGTGCCAGCATCTCGGTCAGGCAGGCGAGGACTTCCCGGGTGGCGCTGGCTGGCAGTTCTGGTGCGTCCGTGCCCAGAGAGGCCGACAGGTCGTCGGCGTGGACGACCAGCTCCACCAGCCGGGTCTTGAGGTACTCCGAAACGGTCATGGAGCTACTTCGCACCGCGATCGCCTTGTTCGGGTCGACCGCGGGAAGGACCTGGCCCAACCGGCGGCGGACGTCGTCCCACCTCTGGCGCACGGCGTCGTAGCCCGGCTCGGCGTCTTCCTCGGCGCGCCGGCGCACCGACACCGCCAGGTCCGAATCGAGATCTGTGTCCGGTTCCTGCATCAGGTTGATGAAGTAGCCGGGCGCGTCGCGGAGTGGCTGCTCGCCGACGGTGTCCAGGTTCTGGTCGACCACGGTGGCAGCCCGGCCGAGGTGAGCGGTGAGTGCTCCGATCGTCATCCGCTCGAGGGCGCTCGGCTCGTCCCAACGATCTGCGAGCTCGGGATGGTCGAGGAGAGGGCGGATGGCGTCCAGGGTCTCGAAGAACGTGGTGTACATGGCGGCAATCTACCGCCCGTTCTCGCGGTCCAATTGCGCGCAAACGGCCCCGTCTCGACCAGGCTCCTTCGGGAATGGGGTGTCCGAGGTACGCTGCCCGTCCAGCGACCCCCGAGCGGCGTGTGACCCTGCAGGAACCTCCCAAACAGAAGAAGGCTGCCGGCCTGGCGGGCCGATTCATCGGCCTCATCCTCCTGCTGGCGGCCTTCGCCGTGGTGGTTTGGACGACCGCCACCATCCAGCAGATCGGCGCACTCGAACGCAGCGATCCGTTCGTCCACGCTCCCGGCGAGCACCTCTCGGTGGGGAACGTGATCATCCACCTGCGTACCTTCGGAAACGGGTCGTCCACCTCGGTACTAGTGCACGACGACACGATCGCGGGTGGCGCACCCTTGGCGGACCTGGCCGAGAATCTGAGCCAAACCGACAGGACGGTGCTCGTTCCCGATCTCGTCGGCTTCGGTTTCAGCTCCCGGCCCACCGAGCCGGGTCGTCTCCTCTCGACCAGCGGCCAGGCCGACACGGTTATCGCGTGGTTGGAGGATCGGCAGTCGGATGCCGTCGAGCTGATCGGCTTCGGCTGGGGAGGCGAGCTGGCCACCGAGGTGGCGATCTTGCGGCCGGATCTCGTGACCCGGCTGGTTCTCGTGGACGTCCCGAGCGTGCCGATGCCGGTTCGCGACGATGCCTGGCTGGAAGCCCTTCCCTTCGGGGTGGGGGAGGCAGTAGCTCACACCGTCGAAGGGGCTTCGGATCGGGCCCAGGTACGGTTTCCCGACACCTGCCCGGCGTGGGCCGACTGTTCCGACCCCGAGGTCATCGAGCAGCGCCGACGGGCCGCCACCGTTCCCGGGACCGCCCGGGCGATCTGGGCCCGCCGGTCGACGTCGCCGGCCTCGGTCGCCGGCACCCGGCTCGACGAGATCCAGGTGCCCGTCGAGTTGGTGGCGGTGGAAGCCTCCCGAGAAGAGATCGAGGAGGTAGCTGCGCGCTTCCCCGCGGCGCAGGTCACGACCGCCAGCGCCGCCACCCTCGTCGAGGCCGTGGCCAGCTGAGGTTCAAGGGACCAGCAGAACCTTGCCGGTCGTCGATCTTCCCTCCAAGGCTCGCTGGGCATCGGCTGCCTCCGTGAGGGGGAAGGTGGCTCCGATCAACACCTCCAGTGTTCCCGCCTCGATCCAGGTGAACAGATCAGCTGCCCGCTCGAGGAGCTCGGAGCGCTGGCGTACATAGTCGGCCAGGATGGGCCGGGTGAGAAAGAGGGAGCCGTTGCGCGACAACACCAGTGGCGCCACGGGCGGCACCGGTCCGGAGGCATTCCCGAAGGTGACCATCATGCCTCGCGGCTTGAGCAGAGCGATTCCGTCGTCGAATGTGCTCGCACCCACTCCGTCGTAGACGACGTCCAGGGGACGCTCACCCGCTAGGGACTCGATCACCTCCCGGAAGGAAGACTCGCGGTATTGGATCACATGATCCGCCCCGGCCGAAGCCGCCACATCCGCCTTTTCCGGCGAGCCCACCGTCGTGAAAACTTCGGCGCCCCGCGACTTGGCGATCTGGATCAGGAGGCGGCCCACACCTCCGGCGCCGGCGTGGATCAGACAGCGATGGCCGGGCTGGAGGGGGAAGGTGGAGGTCGCCAGATAGTGGGCGGTGAGCCCTTGGAGCATCACGGCGGCCGCGATCTCGGTCGAAACCGAATCCGGGACCGGCACCGCCCTGTCGGCCGCTACCGAGGCGTACTCGGCGTAACTGCCCTGGGCATCGGACCAGGCGACACGATCGCCGGGACCGAAACCCTCGACACCCTCTCCCACCTCGACGACTCGCCCGGCACCTTCCAGGCCGAGGACGAATGGCAGGTCCATCGGATACAGGCCCCCACGTTGGTAGGTGTCGATGAAGTTGACGCCGGCGGCCTCGACCTGCACGACCAATCGTCCCGGCTCGGCCTGCGGTCTCTCGCTCTCCACTGCTCGTAGGACCTCGGGACCTCCGGTGGTCCCGACCTGGATCGTGATCATCCGCCACAACCTACTCGCCGGAACGGCCGATCAGTCCACGCCTCAAGACCTCTGCCATCAGCGCTTCATCGGGGATGGCCGACAGGTCCAGGCCCGGTGGCGGCCTCAGCTCGCCCGAGACCAACTCAGCCACCTTGTCCCGCAGGGTTCGTGCCCAGGCGGCACCGCTGGCATCCGCCTCCGGGGTCAGCGTCGAGTCGGCGTTGACGGTGAACACGGCCGCTTGCGGCCGGGGGTTGGCACGTGAGCCGCGCTCGCCGTAGACGAGCACCACCGAGCCGACGGCCACGTCCTGGATGCCCCCGGTGGCGATGAACTCGCCCTCGAAGGCCCATCCGGAGCTCTTGGTCTCGTCGACGGCCGTGACCACCTTCGCCCACGACTTGAGGCGCGGGTCGCCGACTTCGGGAATGTCGACCGCCACGGTCACCGGTGCCGTCATCGGATATCCGCCTCGGAAACCTGTGCCACGCGGGACAAGCCTACGAGATCGATGACGAGCGTCCTAGCGAGTGCCCCAAGGCGCGAATCCGTCGGCGGAAGCCTGTACGCTCGGAGTCGATGGCAACGCTACGCCTCTTCGCCCGGCTCAAGGAGATCGCCGGTTCTGCGCGGGTCGAGATCGACGGATCCACCATCTCCGAGGTGCTCGACGAGGCGAACCGTCGGTTCGGCTCGGAGTTCGCGTTGGCGGCCAAGACCGCCCGGGTGTGGCGCAACGGTGATGAGGCCGAACTCGGCGACTCGGTGGAGCCGGGTGACGAGGTGGCATTGTTGCCCCCAGTGTCGGGTGGGTCCGCCACCATCACCGCCACCCCGCAGCTCACTGCGGCGGTGCCGGTCGTTGTCACGGCCGTCCTGGTATTCGCCAACCTACGAGGCGATGAAGCCTGGTGGGCGGCTGCCCTCGTGGCGGCAGCCGGCCTGTGGGTGATCGACGTCGCCGATCAGATGCATGCCCGCGGTCGGCCGTTCCCGGCCATCGCCGTGGCACTGGGAGCGGTGGCCGGCGCGGTCATCTCCCAGGCGTTGGGTCCGGTGGGCTTGGCGGTAGCCCTGGCTCTGGCGGTGGCGATCGTGCTGTCGTGGGGAGTGGGAGTGGCCGGTTACCGGTCGGTCGACACGATGGCCCCGGCGGTCATGGTCGGGATGCTGGCGGCAGGTGCCGTGGGCTCGCTGGTCCTGACCCGCCTGGAGGGCACGCCCGATCCCCAGGCGATCGACGTCTTCTTGTTCTCCGTCATCGTTGCCACCCTCCTCGGGATCGTGGTCGACCACTTGGCGGATCTGCCGTATCTGGATCCGTACACGGTGACTGCGCTGGCCGCCATCCTCACCACGGTGATCGTCGCCGTGGTCCAGGATCTGGACGTTGCCGGCTACATGCTGGTGGGGCTGGGCTTGGCGGTCACCTTGGTGGCGGGGCGCGGGCTGGGGGCATTGCTGCGCACCGGCTCACCCGCTCTGGCCGAACGTGCTCCGGGTTTCTTGCGTGCCTTCGACGGCGCCGTCCTCGCGGCTCTCCTCTATTTTCCGCTGATCCGCCTCGTCCTGTGAGGTGGGCCGGGTTGGAAAGACCGGCGGATCGAATACACCTGGCAGGGTTTTTGGGTTACCCTGACGGCCGCTCATGCGACGTGCTCATGCCGTTCGCCGCGTTTTCGTTCTCTCCCTGGCCCTGATCCTGGCCTGGCCGCTCGCGGCGGTGTCGGTCACCAAATCCGAGGTCGACGCCGCCTGCGCCGACTCCAAGGCCGCCTACGCCGCCTATCAGGAGGCCCAGGAGCAGTTCGCCGAAGCCTCGATGGCCTACGAAGAGGCGGCCAACGAGGTCGCCGAGGTGGAGTATCACCGGGGCCGGATGGTCGGCACGGTGGAGAACCGCCGGGCCGCCATGACGGAGCTGGCCGCTGCCGCCGAGCAGAAGGCAGTCGAGATGTACATGCGAGGAGCCTCCGGATCCCCTGGCATCCTCCTCTCGGTGTCCAACTTCGGCGACGCCATGTCGACCGCCGAGTTCCTGGCCGCCGCCACCCACGAGGACCAGGCGTCTCTCGCCGAGTTGGCCGCCCTCGAGGCCGAGCTGGACCGGTACCAGGCGGAACTGGCAGACCTCGAAGCCGAGCTCCGGGAGGTCGAGGCACAGCGTCTGGAAGCGATGGGTCGCCAGGAAGAGGCCCGGGATCAGGCACAGTCGGCTTACGCCGAGATGTCGGAGCGTTGCAAGGAGCTGAACCGGAAATACAAGGAGCAGCTGGCGGCGGAGGCTGCTCGTCGTGCCCAGCTGGCTCAGGGCAAGACCGGCGCTGCCGCCGGGGCCAGCCCTCAGGCTACGGCGGGGTTCATTTGTCCCATCGCCCCCGGTCGCTCGTCCTTCATCGACTCCTGGGGGTTCGGCCGCTCGGGAGGCCGCAGACACAAAGGCACCGACATGATGGCTCCGTTCAACGAACCGATCTACGCCGTCGCCGACGGGAGTGTCTCGATCCGAAACGGCGGCTTGGGCGGGAAGACCATCTGGCTGGTGGCCGACAACGGCACCGCCTACTACTACGCCCACCTCAACGACTGGGCGGTGAGCAGCGGGGCCCGGGTCAGCAAGGGTCAGACGATCGGGTACAACGGCAACACCGGCAATGCCCGTGGCGGCGCTCCCCACCTCCACTTCGAGATCCACCCCGGAGGCCGCGGCTCGGCGGCCGTCAACCCGTACCCGACCCTGGCGGCGGCTTGCTTCTGATTTCCGCCCAGGTCGATGCCAGGGCCGGCGCGCCGATTACGCTGGGCCGACAGTGACCGAGCAGAAACGCCGTCGAATCGACCAAGCCCTCGCCGACGACTTCGCAGAAGGGCTCGCCGACCTACCACTCGACGAGGTCCGACGTCGCCGTGACCTGGCCGAGGAAGTCGAGCGCGAACTGTCCTACTACCGCCGGCTCATCCACGGCCGCATGGACCTGTTGGCTTTCGAGATGCGCCGACGCCGGGGAGAAGAGTCCCGCTCGTTGATCGAAGCCCTCCCCGAGATCCTCGCCGCCGGCATCACAGCGGGCGACAACACACCAGGCACCACCCGGCATCTCACGGTCGACTTGGACCTGCCCGAGGTGACCGGGCGGCGTGACATCGACCACATCCTCGAGGACGACGCCCTCACCCGGGTCACATCCATGACCGAGGGAGAGCTCGGCGAGCTCCAGTTGGCATTGGCTGATGCCGAGAAGGTGATCTCCCGGCAACGCCGACAGCTGCACGAGGTCATCGATCGCCTCCAGGCTGAGATCATCGATCGCTACAAGCGGGGCCTGGCGGGCGCCGAAGCACCTTCCTGAGTTGACTTCCCACATCCTGGCGACGGCCAGTCGTTCGGGCCTGGTCGAGGAGTATCACCCCGGCGCAGTGGCAGTGGTGGGATCCGATGGTCGAACGATCGCTTCCTTCGGCGACATCCACCGGCCGTTCTTCATCCGTTCCTCCGCCAAGCCGTTTCAGGCCCAAGCCGCCCTCGAAGCCGGTGCGGAGTTGCCAGTGACGCATGTGGCTGTGGCCAGTTCCAGCCACTCCGGTGACCCGGTGCACGTGGCGATCGTGGACGACATCCTCGCCCGTCACGGCCTCGACGCATCGGCCCTGAAATGTCCCCCCGCGCGGCCGTTCCTCCCCGCTGATCGAAGGCTGGCAGCCGCCGGTGACGTTGCCCTCTCGCCCCGCTATCACAACTGCTCCGGCAAGCATGCTGCGCTGCTGGCCGCGTGCGTGGTGGCCGGCTGGGACATCGAGTCGTACCTGGACCCGGCGCATCCCCTCCAAGCCCGTATCGCGACGCTCGTCCGAGAGGCGACGGGAGAGGACCCGGGCCCGCCAGGTGTAGACGGCTGCGGCCTACCGGTGTGGCGGGTCACGGCAACCGGTCTGGCTCGCGCCTTCGCGGCTCTCGGAAGAGACGAGCGCTTCGTGGCGGTCCGCACCGCGATGGCGCGCTACCCGATGCTCGTCTCCGGTGAGGGCCGGGGAGACGGTCTCATCGCGCGATGGACTGGAGGGGTCGCCAAGGTCGGCGCATCCGGATGCATGGGAGCCGCCATCGCCGGGTACGGGATCGGAGTGAAAGCGTGGTCGGGGTCTCCCGTGGTGGCGGCCATGGGTGTGACCCTGGCAATGGAAACGCTGGGAATGACAGGTTCCGGCGTGAGGGCCGGCCTGGAGGAGGTCTGGCGGCCGCCGGTTAGGGGAGGGGGAAAGATGGTGGGACGATACGAGACGGTCGCGGTGTTGGAGAAGGAGTGAACATCTGGGATGCCGACGCCTTTCGGCTGTCGCCTGTAGCCGAGGCGATCGGACCTTTCTGTACCCACGGGTTCCTCGAGGTCGTGAGCGCCCACGACTCGGGAGAACCCCTGCCGGTCGTCTCTGACGACGCCTTCCTGGCCCTCCGTCGCGTGGGTGGCGAGATCTGCTTCGCCGGCGATGCCGACGTGACCGACTACCACACACCGTTCGGCGAAGGCGCCGAAGACCTCATCGCCCGGTTTGCCCACGAGTCTCTCGGAGGGAGCCGTCTGGTGCTCGACTCGCTGCCTGAAGAGGCGGCCAAACCGCTCGTCGCCGGGCTCACGGCCGCCGGATGCTCGGTTTCCACGCGCATCCACGAGGTGACGGCGGTTCTCGACCTGCCGGACACCTTCGACGACTACCTGACCGCCATCGGAAAGAAGGAGCGCCACGAGCTTCGCCGGAAGCGCCGCCGCTACGAGCGTCTGGTCGCACCGATCGATCACGTCACCTTTCGGGGCTCGGATTGGGCCATGGACGAGTTCGTACGCCTCCACCGGCTCTCGGAAGGCGAGAAGGGCCGGTTCATGTCCGAGGACCGGGCAGATTTCTTCCGCAGCCTGTTCACCCTGGAGGGGTGGCGCTTGGATGCCCTGATGGTGAGCGATGGCTGCGCCGCCATGGTGTTCGGATACTCGGACCCGAGCGGGTACTACCTCTACAACTCGGCCTTCGACCCCGAGCACTCCGAGGGCTCACCCGGCGTGGTTCTCCTCGGCTCGATGATCGAGCAAGCCATCGCCGAGGGTATGCCCCGCTTCGACTTCCTGAAAGGCGATGAGGGATACAAGTTTCGACTCGGGGCTCGTCGCCGCCCGTTGCTGGTGATCGAGGCGGTGGGACCGTGATCCGCCGAGTCGCCTACCTCTCGATGCACACCTCGCCGCTGCTCCAGCCCGGTGTGGGATCTGCCGGGGGAATGAACGTCTACATCGACGAGCTCGCCCGGGCGATGGTGGCTGCCGGAGTGGCAGTGGAGGTGTTCACCCGCCGCGACGACCCCTCGTTGCCGAGCCGGGTGACCGTCATCCCCGGTTACACGGTCCACCACATCGATGCCGGCCCCCCAGTCGAACTGCCGACCGGTCAGCTGGCGTCCCATGTCCGCCGCTTCGCCCGCGGCGTGTTGGACGCCCTCGAGTCGCTGCCTCCGGTGGACGTGGTGCACACCCACTACTGGCTCTCGGGTTGGGCGGGGCTGCTGGTGAAAAAGGAGCTGGGTGTCCCGATGGCCAACTCGTTCCACACGTTGGGGCGGGTCAAGAATCTGAATCGTCGCGGAGACGAGCCCCCCGAGTCGCTGCTGAGGATCGCGGCTGAACGAGAGGTGATCGCCGAGTCGAACTGTGTGGTTGCGTCCACCCCACTCGAGGCCGACGATCTACTGGCCCACTACGGGGCCGATCCGGGGGCGCTGTGCGTCTCCCCGCCCGGGGTGGACCACAGTCGGTTCTCGTCGGGCTCCAGCGAGGAAGCGCGGCGTCGGCTGGGGCTGCCCAGCGGACCTCTGATCGGTGTCGTGGGCCGGGTCCAGGCGCTGAAGGGGGTCGACGTCGCCCTGGCGGCCTTCGAGCACGTCCTGGATCGGGTGCCGGACGCCGGCTTGCTGGTGGTCGGCGGACCGTCGGGGCCTCGAGGGGTACGCGAGATGCGAGCGCTCCAGAGCCGGGCCCGCGACCTGCCCGTGACCTTCTTCGAACCGGTTCCACATCGCACCCTGGCCGATGTCTACCGCGCCATCGACGTGCTGCACGTTCCGAGCCGCAGCGAGTCCTTCGGCTTGGTAGCAGTCGAAGCCCAGGCCTGTGGCACCCCGGTGGTGGCCTCCCGGGTGGGAGGGCTCATCTACGCCGTGCAGGATGGTGAATCCGGTGTGCTGATCGACGGCTGGGATCCCCGTGCCCACGCCCGGGCCCTCGTCGACCTGTTGGAGGATCCGGCTCGCCTGGAGCTGATGTCGAAGCAGGCGCTCGCGTGGGCCGAGCGGTTCTCGTGGGAGAACACTGCCAGTCGGTTCCTGGAGTTGTACTCGGGCGTCGTCGCGGCCCATGCCTGATCCGCTGCGCGACGCCATCGATCGATGGCTGGCGGACCCGGAGAGCGACGTCGTCTACGCCGAGGAGGTGGAGGGCCGGTGGGCGGTGCGCATGCGACAAGGAGTCCGTGACGCCACCACCGTCTGGTGGGAGCCTGGTGACTACACGATCGCGGCCGAAGCGTACGTCTTGCCAGCCCCTCCCGAACCGGTGCCGACAGCTCATCAGCTGGTGCTCGCTCGCAACCACTCCACTTGGCGGGCAGCCTTCGCCGTCGACCGGGAGGGAGCGTTCGTCATCCGCGGGCGGGTGCCGGCCGACTCTTCCTTCGAGGATCTGGACGGGCTCCTGGGCGAGATCTACTCGCTGGTCGAATCGACCTTCCGGCCTCTGGTGGCGCTGGTATTCGGAAGGCGCGAAAAGA
>DATGPZ010000093.1:0-7318 GCA_035304485.1 Acidimicrobiia bacterium
CCGGGCGGGTATCACCGTCCCGGCACCGCGGAGGAGGCGGCAGGCTCCTCGGACACGACTTCGGACAGAGGGAACTGGACACACCGGCCGGCCAGGGCGAACGGCTCGGTGAGGAGCATTTCCATCGTGCTCGGTCCGCGGCTGACGATGTGACCTGTGTAAGTCCGGATGCCTGTCTCGGTTTGGAGTGTGATGGTGACGATCATTTCGACTCGACTCCTGGTCGGAATCTCGTGTTCGTTTCGTTGTAGAAGCTCACGGCATGGTGGCAGGTGAGTGCCTCGACGTGAAGGACCCCCGGGGGATGCGTCCGGCCCATTCGCTTGTCGGTGGCTTTATGCGGCTTGCTATACCGTTGGAGGATGCGATTGCTGCTCGTGGAAGACGAGGTCGATCTGGCGGCGGCCGTGGCGCGGGGACTGCGCCGCGAGGGCCATGCCGTCGATCTCGCGTACACGGTGGCGGACGCTGAACTGAAACTCGCGTCGAACTCCTACGACCTCCTCCTGTTGGATTGGAATCTGCCCGACGGAGCCGGGGTGGACATCTGTCGGAAGGTGGCCACCGGCGAGATGGAGTTGTTCGGTGAGGAGCGCCCCCGGCTGCTGATGCTGACCGCCCGGGACGAGGTCGAGGACCGGGTGCTGGGGCTGGATTCGGGCGCCGACGACTATGTCGTCAAGCCTTTCGCGTTCGCCGAGTTGGCAGCCCGGGTACGGGCGCTGTTGCGTCGCGACGACGTGGGGTCGCCGATACTGCGAGTGGGTGACCTGGAGCTCGACCCGGCTCGGTTCGAGGCGCGCCAGAAGGGCAACCGGCTCGATCTCACCGCCAAGGAGTTCTCTCTACTCCACTACTTCATGGCCCGCCCGGGAACCGTCCTCTCCCAGGAGACGTTGCTCGAGCACGTCTGGGACGAGATGGCCGATCCGTTCACCAACGTCGTCCGGGTCACCATCTCGAACCTGCGGCGCAAGCTGGCCGATCCTTCCGTGATCGAGACAGTGCCCGGCCGCGGCTATCGACTGGTGGCGTCATGAGCCGACTGCCGGCCTTCGTCCGCTCGATCCGCTTCCGGCTCTCGGTCATGTATTCGTCGGTGGTTTTCGGTCTCGGAGCGGCCGTGTTGGGCACGACCTACTACTTCGTCCGCCGGAGCTTGCGCCGCCTGCCCCTCGTGTTCGACAGCTGGCTGGCGATCGTCAACGGCCGTCCGGTGATCGTCCAGGACGTCGACATCGACAACGCTCAGCTCCTGGAGCAGGCGATCACCCAGCGCGCCCTCTCCTTGCTGGCGGACCATCTGGTCGTCGCTCTCGTCGTGCTGTTCGTCCTCTCACTGATCGTCGGTTGGGTGCTGGCTGGAAGGGCGTTGCGTCCTGTGGCTCACATGACAGCGGTGGCCCGGGAGATCCAGGCTTCGGATCTCTCCCGGCGGATCGGCTACGACGGCCCCGATGACGAGCTGGGACGCCTCGCCGCCACTTTCGACGGAATGCTGGATCGGATCGAGGCCGCCTTCGCCTCCCAACGCCGGTTCATGGCCGACACCTCCCACGATCTCCGCACCCCGTTGGCCGTGATCCGATCGAACGTCGACGTGCTGGCTTCTGATCCCGACGCCACCCTCGAGGATTGGCGGGAGGTCGCTGGTGTCGTCCAACGAAACGCCGAGCGAATGTCGGACATGATCAACGACCTGCTCGCCACTGCCCGCCTGCAGACCCGGGCGGCTGTCCGCGTCCGACTCGATCTCGCCGACCTCGTCGCGGAGGCTTCCGAGGAACTCCGACCGAGGGGAAGTGAACGAGAGGTGGCGGTCGAAGCGAATCCGATGCCGGCCCCGATAGAGGGCGTGGCCGACTCCCTGCGTCGGGCGATCGACAACCTGGCCGACAACGCCCTGAAGGCTGCCCCGAGCGGTTCGAAGGTGGTCCTCGCTTCGGGGTCGAGCGACGGTTGGGCCTGGGTGGCGGTGGCCGACGAAGGCAAGGGCATCGACCCGGCGGTCGTGGAGAAGGAGTCGCGTAGAGGGCTCGGCCTCTCCATCGTCAGTCAGGTGGTGGAAGCCCACGGCGGACGCTTGGACGCACATCGAGGGCCGGAGAAGGGGTCGACCCTCGTCATGTGGATCCCTGCCATCGAAGGGGCGGCGCCGAACGGAACTCCCTTTACGAGCGGTTTAGCGGAGGCTCGATAGCTTCGGGTGCAGGAGGAAGAGAATGCACCCAGACACGATCGAGCGTCCTTCGGAATCACCTGTCGTCGACGATCCCGGAACCGTGGAGCCAAAGGAGGACTCTCCTCCGGGCCGCAGCTGGTCGGTGTTCATCATCGGTCTCGCCATGCTGCTGCTCGGCCTGGGGATCGGAGCCATCGCGTTCGGGGAGGACGATTCTCCACCTCCGGCTCCGGAGACCTCCGATGAGGCGGAGGTTCCCCAGGCGACCGTCGATCCTGCCGTGGAGCCGGTGGCGGCGGTGGCCGAGAAGGTACTTCCCTCCGTCGTGCAGCTCGAGTCCCCGGCCGGGGTCGGCAGCGGCGTGATCTACGATCCCGACGGTCTGATACTCACTGCCGCCCATGTGGTGGCGGGTGTGGACGTGGTCGAGGTACGGCTGTCCGACGGCACCAAGTATCAGGGCCGAGTCTTGGGTGGTGACGCCTCGACCGATGTGGCTGTGGTGGAGGTGGATGCCACCGATCTACCAGCCGCTGACCTGGCTCTCGATTCTGAGGTCCAGGTCGGTCAACTGGCCGTCGCCATCGGCAGCCCGTTCGGGCTCGACTCCACCGTCACATCCGGGGTCGTCTCCGCCGTGAATCAAACGGTCGGCAGGGGCAACCACTTCCAATCGCTCATCCAGACCGACGCCGCCATCAACCCCGGGAACTCCGGAGGCGCCCTGGCGAATCGTGATGGAGAGGTGATCGGGATCAACGTCTCGATCTACTCGCCATCGGGCGGCAACATCGGCGTCGGCTTCGCCGTGCCGATCACGGTCGCCTACGACCTGGCCGAAGCAGTCGTGGCGGGTGAGCCGATCGAACGAGCCGTCTTGGGCATCACCGGAACCACCACCGAGAGCGGTCCGGCCGGTGCCTTGGTGATAGGTGTCGTCCCCGGCTCTGGAGCGGACACGGGCGGAGTCGAAGTCGGTGACGTGATCGTGGCCGTCGACGGAACCCGGGTCGAGACGATCGGTGACCTGATCGCCCGAATCGGTACCTATCGCCCCGGTTCCGTGGTCACCCTCGATGTCATCCGTGCGGGCGAGGAGCTCCAGCTCGAGGTCGAGCTCGGGAGTCAGTGAGCGCTCAGCCGTTTCGACGGGCGGCGGCGAGTTCGAACAGCTTGGCCGCGCCGTCGCCCATCGAAGCGAACCGTGGGTCGGACGTCTGGCCGCGGAGATACCGGATGTAGATCTGTTGTAGGACCACGCCGAGCTTCCAGGTCCCGAACACGATGTACCAATCCATGTTCGAGACGTCCCGTCCCGAGAGTCGGGCGTAACGCTCTATCGCCTCGGGACGAGACATCCAGCCCGGAACATCCACCGGCATCAGCGAATGCGCCCGCTCGTCCAACTCGTCGCGGTGGTGCCATGAACCGAACAGTGTGCCCAGGTCCGAAAGCGGGTCGCCCCGGGTGGCCATGTCCCAGTCGAACACCGCCACACACACGCTGGGATCGTCGGGCGACACGGCCATGTTGTCCAGGCGCCAGTCGTTGTGGAGCAAGGTGGGCTCGGGCGATGGGGGCATATGATCGGCCAGCCAAGTTCCGACCTCGTCCGCCAGTGGATTGTCCTCGTGTCTCGCTCGTCGCCAGCGCTCGAGCCAGCCTTCGACCTGGCGCCCCAGATAGCCGTCGGGATGGCCGAGATCGTCGAGGTCGCACGCGGCCGGGTCGACCGCGTGGAACTCGGCGAGGGTGTCGATGACGACGGCGGAAAGGGCCCGGTTGGCTCGTTCGTCCTTCCCGCCGCCGAAGCGATCGGGAACGGTCTCTCGCACCACCACTCCTTCCCGCCGCTCCATCAGGAAGAAAGGGGCGCCGATGACTGCCGGGTCCTCGCAGTAGACATGAGCTCGGGGCGCCTGAGGGAACGCCTTCCAGAGCCTCGAGAGAACCCGGTACTCGCGGCCCATATCGTGAGCGCCCGGAGCGACCGGGCCCAGTGGGGGACGTCGCAACACGAACTGGCGACCGTCGCCGAACTCGACCAGGTAGGTGAGATTGGCACGGCCACCCGAGAACTGCTTGACGGTCAACGGCGCGATGTCGCCTTCCATCTCGTTTTCCAGGTATTCGGCCAGGCGGTTCTCGTCGAAGCGCTCTTCCGGCCGTACTTCGATCACGTCGGACATCGAGCCACAGTTAAGCAATCGGAAACCCGGTAACGTCTCGATCGTCCACAACAGGAGGAACCAGCATCACCCCGTTCGAGATCGCTGAGTCGTTCACCGACGAAATCGTCGAGTTGAAGCCGCTCTTCGCCACCAATCTGGGTTTGCCAGGCTCCGACCACCGCTGGGACGACCTGTCGCCGGAGGGCTGGGAGGAGACAGCCGCCTTGGTGCGCCGACACCGTGAGGCGCTGGACGAACACATGGACCACTCCGATCCCGACCAGCGGCACGCGGCCAGAGTGCTGGCAGGCTTCCTCGACTTGCAGCTCGACCGGTTCGAGCACGGCGATCATCTGCGAGATGTCAGCCACATCTATTGCGGCTTCACCGTGGTGCGCGACATCTTCGACATAATGCCCCGTGATTCCGCCACGGCATGGTCGAACATCGCCGCCCGGCTGGCGACCCTCGAGCGCCCCCTCCGAGGCTGGCGTGAGAGCTTGGCACGAGGACTGGCCCAGGGTCTCGTCGCCTCCCGACGCCAGGTGGAGTCGGTGATAGGGCAAGCCGAACACCTGGCCGGTGACGATTCCATGGTGATCGGCCTGTTGAAAGAGGCCGAGGCAGCCGGATTCAGGACTCCCGAGCTCCATGCGGCCGTCGACGAGGCTCGCAAGGCGGCGGCCGAGACGGCTGAGTGGCTTCGCAACGAGTACCTGCCTCATGCGGATCCCGCAGACGGCGTGGGTGAAGAGCGCTACTTGCGGTCGGCAGAGCAATTCCTCGGGATGGTCATCGACCCTGAGGAGGTGTACGAGTGGGGTTGGGAGGAACTCACTCGCCTGTGGGAGGAGATGCGCGAGGCAGCCGCCGAGGTCGACCCCGACAAGAGTGTCGAAGAGGTCCTGGAGCTACTCGACACCGATCCGGCGCGGGCCGTGCCCCGGGAGGAGTTCACCGCCTTCGTCCAGGAGCGCCTGGATCAGGCCGTGAGCGAGCTGGACGGTTCCCACTTCGACGTCCCACCGCCGGTCCGTGCCGTGACGGTCAACCTGGCTCCACCCGGTGGGGCCTTGGGCGCCTGGTACATCAACCCTTCGTCGGACTGGGAGCGGCCCGGTTCGGTGTGGTATTCGCTGGGGGAGCGGGAGATGATTCCGGTCTGGCAGGAGGTCTCCACGGCCTACCACGAAGGTTTCCCCGGCCATCACCTCCAGATCGGCACCGCCATGTGGCAGTCGGATCGGCTCTCGAAAGCCCATCGCCTCCTCATCTGGTATTCGGGCTATGGAGAAGGATGGGCGCTCTACGCCGAGAGGCTGATGGACGAACTCGGATACTTCGAACGACCCGATTACCGAGTCGGGATGTTGGCTTCGCACATCTTCCGAGCGGCCCGGGTCGTCGTCGACATCGGCTGTCATCTCGGGTACACGATCCCGGACACCGCCCCGCTCCACGCCGGTGAGACATGGTCCTACGAGAAAGCCGTCGACTACATCGAACAGGTCGGGCTGCAGCCTCGTGACCTGGCGGAGTCGGAGGTCAAGCGCTACTTGGGCTGGCCCGGCCAGGCGATCTCGTACAAGGTGGGCGAGCGCGAGATCCTCGACATCCGCCGCCGGCTACGCGAGCGCGACGCATCCTTCGACCTGAAAGATTTCCACCGCAGGATCATCGAGGGGGGAGAGGTTCGCCTCGACTACCTGCGGGAAATCATGCTGGGCTAGCCGTTCCTCAGCAGCCGGCCGCAGTCAGTGTCGGATAGGGATTGACGGCGGGGCCGTCACCGGGATGGATCTCGAAGTGAACGTGCGTGGGTCCGCCCCGGGCATTGCCGGTGTCGCCGACATACCCGATCGTCTGGCCTGCTTTCACCTCTCCGGCGCGCCCGAAAGCGTCGAGGTGGGTAGCGATGTAGGTGGTGCCGTCGCTCCCGTAGAGATAGGCCTGGAGGCCGCCGATGGTCCCGGTGATCAGCTTCACGGTGCCCGACACCGGTGCTTTCACCTCCGTACCTCGCGGAGCGAAGATGTCGGTGCCCTGGTGGAAGCGCTCGTCGGAGCGCGGGAATCCCCAGTCGTTGATGTAGCTGCCTCCGGTCACCGGGCACACCCAGCCGCCACCCCCGGGAATGTCGAGAACGGCACCGGCTCGGATGCGGTCGACGTTGTCGATCCCGTTGGTCTTGGCGATGTCGCTCACCGAGACTCCGTACTTTCGGGCGATGCGGTCGAGCGTTTCGCCGGCCTGGACGGTGTGGGTAGCGGCGGTGGCGGCGCCACCGGCGGCTGCGTCCGCCACGAAAGTCTCTCCTGATAGGGCCAGCCTGGTGCCCTCGTAGATGAGGCCGGGGTTGGAGATCCCGTTCGCCTTCGCGATGGCCTCGGCCGTGACCCCGTATTTGGCGGCGATCGATGCCAGCGTCTCGCCGCGGGCGACTACGTGGTAGGCCGTGGTGGCAGACGAGGGAGCGGAGCCACCACCACCGCCACTCGGGATCGCCAGCTTCTGGCCGACCCGGATGAGATCGGGGTTGGGCACGTCGTTGGCCTTGGCGATCGCAGAGATCGAGGCCGAGTACTTCTTGGCGATCGACGCCAGCGTCTCACCTTTGCCGACCACATGCACTTGCGCCGCCGCGCCTCCTGACCCGGGTATCACCACCTCCTGGCCGGGGCGGATCAAGTTCGGGTTGGCGAACTCGTTGGCTTCGAGCAGTGCCTGGAGTGAGACCCCATGCTTCTGAGCGATGCCCGACAAGGTGTCGCCTGGCTTCACCTCGTACGCCACCGAGCCGACGGCCACGATGGCGGCGATGAGCCCCCCGATCAGATACGATCTCAGGCGCTTATCGGTCGACAACAAGTAGGTCGACGTGAGCATGTAGGAACCTCTCCGGCCCCTGTCCGCCCGAGAGGTTGTTCACTCTATCAGTTTTCGCGACCTAATCCAGAAGCGTTTC
>DATGPZ010000094.1:0-11333 GCA_035304485.1 Acidimicrobiia bacterium
GTTGATGAACACCGAGGTCGATGGGTTGTCGAAGGCGACAACCGCTGTCGAAGGCAGCAAGGCCGCGACCAGCGTGAGCACGGTCGAGAAGACGACAGATCTCTTCACGAGGGTTCCTTTCTTTCCTCCCCGGGGCACGTCCGAAGCTAGCACCGGCATCATGCCGACAACGGGTGACAGGAACCTGAACCCACTCCAAGACGAGACCGATTCAGCCTGGTCGTCTCGGCTCAGGGCGCCCTTCGCCTCGAACCTTCCGAGCCGGAAGGAGCGGACCTCGCTCTCGAGCCGATACAGCCGCTGGGATCCAAACCCTTTCACTTCGACCTCGCCGATCTCGCTCAGAACGAAGTCGTCGGCGAGCAGGGCGGCGGTGGCTTCGTTGAGGGTCATCTGCATCGGATCGGAGAGACTCTCCATCCTGGCGGCCATGTTCACACCGGGGCCGAACAGGTCGTATACGTATCGCTGCACCCCGACGAGCGATCCGATGACCGGCCCAGTGTTGATACCGATCCGGGCCAGCCACTCCTGGGGATGGGCCGCGTTGCGACGCTCCAGGTAGCGGCGGATTCGGAGGGCGGCGCGAGCTACGTCGATGGCGTGCCCGAGCACGACCCCTACTCGCCCGGCGGCAAGGAAACCCGGAACACCGTCCTGCCGGGCGCAGATTCGACGGTCAGGTCGCCCCGGTGGTCGACGGTGACTATCCGGTGCGAGATGGCGAGTCCCAACCCGGTGCCGGCTCCGGGTGGCTTGGTCGTGAAGAAGGCGTCGAAGATGCGGTCGAGGTCCTCCGGCGGGATCCCGGGTCCGTCGTCTTCGATCTCGACCACCACTACCCCATCTTCGAGCCGCGTGCGGAGGGTGATACGCCCACCCGGCCCGGTGGCGTCAGCGGCATTGGCCAGGAGGTTCGTCCATACCTGGTTGAGTTCGCTTCCCGCGGCCGTGATGGTCGGCACATCGGGCGAGAAATCCCGCACCACCTCGATGCCCTCCAGGCGGTGCTCCAACAACGAGATCGTCCGCTCCAAGCCGTCGGCCACATCGACGTCCTGGACCGGAGCCTCGCCCAGCCGGCTGTAGGAGCTGAGATCCTGGGCGACCTGGGACATGTGACCGGCCGCCCATCCGATCTCGCCGGCGAGTCGGCGGGCGGAGACGATCGATGCGAGAAGCTCGAGGAGGGAGACGAAGCGTTCCGCACCCACTTCGTCCGCCAACCGTTGCACGTCTTCGACTCCCATGCCAGCGTCGAGCACATCGGAGGCAAGGTTCCAAGGATCGTCGACGCCCAGGTCGGTCAGGAGATCACTCACGGCCCGCTCCGCGCTCGCCCGAGCGAGCGGGTCGGACACCGCCGTCTCCAATTCCTCGACCACCAGGCGGCGGAGGCATCGGGCCGCCTCCGGGCCTAGATCCGCCTCCACCAGGTCGGTCACCGCCGAACCGATGCGTCGAATCGTGTCGACCAGCACCTCTGAACTGCGCCGCACGGCCGCCGCCGGATTGTTGAGCTCGTGGGCGACGCCGGCGGCCAGGGTCCCGAGCTGGGCAAGACGTTCGCCCCGGAGGACGACGTGTTGAGTCTGCTCCCACCGATCGAGCAGGGTCCGCATCAGGGCCCCGGAACCGGCTCCCACAGAGTCGCGAAGATCGTCGGGCCCGATGGCTGCCAGCTCGACGTCGGTTCGTGCGGTGACGGTGGCGCTACGAGCTCCACCCCGCAGCAGAGAAACCTCCCCGACCAGGTCACCGGGGCCGAGGATGTTGAGGACGAGCGGCTCGAGGGGCCCGGGAGCCGAGACCTCCAGATTCCCTTCCAACACGACGTAGGCCCGGTCGCCCGGATCACCCTGATGGAAGAGCGTCTCGCCGGCGGCCAGTCGAACGATCTCCGCTCGCTCGGCCAGAGCCGCCAGCTCCTCCGATCCCAGCTGGGAGAAGGGATCGACCGATGCCAGGAGCTCGACCAGGTCGCTCACACCGTCGAAAGGTATTCGTGGATGAATGTGAGGCTGGCAGCACCCGCTCCCACCGCGGCGGCGACCCGTCGTATGGATCCCTGTCGGACGTCTCCCGCCGCGAAGATCCCCGGCACGGAGGTCTCCAGCATGTATGGACTCCGTTTCAGGGGCCAGGAAGGCGGGGGTTTGCCGTCGGTGATCAGGTCGGGGCCGGTGAGGATGAATCCGGCGTCGTTGAGCTCGACGACGGCCTTCACGAAACCGCTGTGGGGAATGGCACCGATGAAGATGAACAGGCCGGTGACGGCGTGCCGGACCTTCTCACCCGTGGCGCGGTCGTGGACCACGATCCCCGTCAGGTGCTCGTCGCCTTCCGCCTCCAGCACTTCGCAGGCCGCCAGCACTTCGATGTTGGGCGTCGCCTCGATCTGGTCGACGAGATAGGCAGACATCTTCGCCGACAGATCGTCGGCCCGGACGATCATCTTCACGCTGCGGGCGACCGAGGAGAGCTTCAGGGCGGCTTGTCCGGCCGAGTTGGCCCCGCCGAGTACGGCCACGTCCTCGTCGCGGTAGCTGGAGACCTCGGAGCCGGCCGCCCCGTAGTACACGCCGGCGTTGTGGAGGCGCTCGAACCCGGGGCGGTCGACCATCTTGACCGTCATCCCTGTCGTGATCAGCACCGCCCTGGCGCGCAACTCCGTCCCGTCCTCGAGACACACGTTTCTGATGGGCTCCTCGAGCCGTATCGCCTGGGCCTCGACGGCGGTGAGCACCTGGGTGTTGAACTTGAGGGCCTGGTCGAGTGCCTTGCGAGCCAGCTCCGTGCCGCTGATCCCCGCCGGGAAACCCAGATAGTTCTCGATCCGGCTGCTCGTCCCGGCCTGCCCTCCCACGGCGAACCTCTCCACGAGGACCGTATCGAGCCCCTCCGAGGAGCCGTAGACCGCCGCCGCCAGGCCCGCGGGACCGGCACCGATGATGACCAGGTCGTGGACCCGGTCGCCCGATGCCGTGACCTTGAAGCCGAGCTTCTCAGCCAACTCGCGGGCAGTGGGACGACCCATCACGGTGCCGTCGGGGAAAACGACGGCCGGCAGGGAGGGCTCCTCGTCGAACGCGGCCAGCAGCGACTTCGCCTCCGAGTCGCGATCGAGGTCGAGCATCCGGTAGGGAACGCGATTGCCGGCGAGGAACTCTTTCACCTCCGCGCCGGCCGCCGACCACCGATGGCTCAGGACCCGCACCACGTCCCGGCTGGGTGGCGACTGCTCGGCGCGCCAATCCTCCAGCAGCTCGTCCAGGACCGGATACAGGCGATCCTCGGGCGGGTGCCAGGGCTTCACGAAGTAGTGGTGCAGACCGACCTCGTTGATCGCTTGGATGGCGACCGCGGTGTCGGAGAAGGCAGTGAGAAGGACCTTGCGGGCGGCCGGGTAGATCGGGTTGGCCTCCCGTAACAGTTCGATCCCGGTCTTTCCGGGCATGCGTTGGTCGACCATCAGCAGAGCGACTTCGGCTCCTCGCCGTTTCAGCTCCCGAACCAGATCAGCACCCTCGTCGCCCGAGCGCGCCGCCACCACTTCGTAGTCCTTGCCGTAGCGCGCCCTGACGTCCCGGCGCGCCGCAGCCAGGACAGTGGGGTCGTCGTCGACTATGACCAGATAAGGAAGGTCCCGAGTCGGTTCAGCAGCCATCACCCACGCGCGATGTTATCCGTGGGGTGGAGTCCTGTCGCTGCCGTTTCGCCCGTCGCCGCGTCCAGCCGAGGTGTAGCTTTGAGATCAACCGAGAGGAGGTTGTCCCGTGTCGGAATTCTTCACCGGGGTGTCCAACGAGCAGCTCGCCGCGTCACCGATCTTCGAAGGACTGGACGAGGCTGCTCTGGATCGGGTACGGGAGTGCACGCACTTCATCGGCGCTCATCCCGGTCTCCACATCGTCCGTCAAGGAGAGGGCGGATTCGAGCTCTACATAATCGTGTCCGGCACGGCCGAGGTGATGAAGGACGGCGAGACGGTCGCCACCCTCGCCAAAGGGGATGTGTTCGGTGAAATGTCCCTGCTGGGCAACTCGCACCGCAACGCCGACGTGGTGGCGAGGTCGGTGATGTCGTTGGTGTCGTTGACCGCCGACGAGTTTCGCCGGCTGGCAGAGGACGTGCCTGAGATCGAGCGTCGGGTGAGGGACATCGCGGAGGGCCGGAGAGCCTCCGCGTGAGAGAGTTCCCCCAGCCGGGCTGGGGGAACTCTCTTCATCACGCCTGGTCGAGCCGGGCTACAGACCCGCGCACTCGCCTTCTTTGTCACCTTCCACGGTGTTGTTGCCGCCGGTCGGATCGGGATCGTTCGACTCGCATTGGAGGTTTCCGCCCACCGTGTTGTCACGGATCTCGGCCCCTCCGGTGTTGTTCTCCAACTGGATGTCGCCGTCCACGTCGTTGTCGAGGATCGTCAGCCGTCCGTCGTTGCCGAACAGCTGGATGTTGCCCCCGACCTCGGTTCCCGTGACCGTGACTGCGCCACCGTCGTCGGCCTGGATGTCGCCATCCACCGACGAAGACGAGTCGACCCGCACGGAGGCGTGAGCCTCTGCTTGGATGTTGCCGTCGACGTCCACTGCAGACGCCACGAGGGTGGAGCCGGAGCGGACGAGGATGTTGCCCTCGACATTGGTGCCAGTGAGGGTGCAGGTCTCCCCTGCCGGGACCTCGAGATCGTCGCCGATGGTGACCGCTCCGAACTCGCAGTCGTCGCCACCGGGCGGCGTCGTCGTGGAGGGCGGGGGCGGCTCGACTAGCTGGAGCTCGAGGGCACGGGCGAGAAACGAGGCCATCTGACCCCGTGTGACCTGCTCGTCGGGACAGAACCGGGTGTTGTCGGGCGGGTTGCAGCCGAACGTGACACCGGCGACCCGCAGCCGGTCGATATCGGTCTCGAAGACCGAAGCGTCGTCGTCGACGAAGTAGTCGCCGGCGCCCGCATCGGTGTAGCCGAGAGCCCGCACCAGGAACGCCGCCATCTGGCCGCGTGTGACGAAATCGTCGGGACAGAACCGGGTGTTGTCCGGTGGGTTGCAGCCACGGGTTATCCCCGCTGCAGCCAGTGCTTCGATCTCGTCTTCGAAGATCGAGTCATCGGTGTCGTCGAAGTCGTCGTCGTCATCGTCGTCCGAGAGGTTCAGCGCCCGCACCAGGAACGCTGCCATCTGACCGCGTGTGACCGGGTCGTCCGGACAGAACCGGTCGTTGGCGGGCGGATTACAGCCCCGGGTGATCCCCTCCGCGGCGATGGCTTCGATCGCCGACTCGTGGACGTTGCCATCGTCGTCGGTGAAGGAGCCTCCTGGTCCCAATTGGGCCATGGCCACGGTTCCTATCGACAGGATGGCCACGAGTGCCAATCCCAACAGACGCCCCAGTCTCATCTTTCCTCCTCATCGGGTGCCGACGGACAACGGACTACCCGGCCCCAACGCCGACAAACCGCTTCTTCATTCGGGCTCCGAACACCCTGGCACGTGAAGCCGCCGGATTCGACTCACTCGAACAGGACGGAGATGCTCTGACGGTGGGAGATCCGCTTGATCGCCTCGCCCAGAAGCCAGGCGACCGACACCACCTCGACTCTTGGCGACAGCGGGCCGGGCTGGGTCTCGACGGTGTCGGTGATGAAGAGCCGTTCGATGGGGCTCTCGTCGAGGCGCCGGTTGCCCTTCTCTGCCAGCAGCCCGTGAGTCACGGCGGCGAACACCCGGCGGGCCCCGTGTTCCATCACGACCCGGGCGGCCTCCGCCAGCGTGCCGGCGGTGATGGTGAAGTCGTCGACGATGAGAGCGGTTCGGCCTTCGACCGATCCGATCAGCTCCGCCGCCACGGCGTTCTCGCCGTGACCCTCCCGGACCTTGTCGACGATTGCCCGTGGTGCCTGGAGCTGGTTGGACCACGCCCGGGCCTTCTTGGCGAAACCGGCATCGGGCGACACGACCACCAGATCGTCCCACCCGTTCTTCGAGATCGCCTCACAGAGAACCGGACGTGCCTGGAGATCGTCGACCGGCACCCGGAAGAATCCCTGGATCTGGGGAGCGTGGAGATCGACGGACACCACCCGGTCGGCACCGGCCGCCTCGATCGCATCGGCACACACCCGCGCCCGGATCGAGACCCGCGGTTCGTCCTTCTTGTCGCCCTTGGCGTAGCTGAAGTAGGGCATGACGACCGTGACAGAGTCTGCGCTGGCACGCTTGAGCGCGTCGATCCAGAACAGCAGCTCCATGAAGTTGTCGTTGGCCGGATACGCCGTGCTCTGGACGATGAACACGTCTTGGCCACGGACGCTCTCCAGCACCCGCACGAAGAGGTTCCCCTCGGTGAAGCGAATCACTTCGGCTTTACCGAGCTCCACGCCCAGATACGCGGCGATCGCCCTGCCCAGCCGTTGGCTGGCGGACCCCGCGAAGATCAAGAACTCGCTATCCACCCCGCTGACGATACCGCTCCGTGGGCTTCGAACCAGGTCTCGGAACTCGTTGGGACGCCCGGTTCGAGTGTTTGCCCTACCTCGGAAGCGGTATACGGCGACCGTGACACACTCCCCCACCAGCCCCGAGCCACAGATCTCTCGTCGGGCCGCATCGCTGCGGTTCCCGGGCCTCCTCCTGGGTTTGGGACTCGGAGGCTTCGTCGACGGGATCGTCCTCCATCAGATCCTGCAGTGGCACCACCTGATCAGCCAGGAGACGCCCCCCACCGACCTCGGAAACCTGCAGGCGAACGTAACCGCCGACGGTCTCTTTCATGCGACCACCTGGCTCCTGGTGGTAGCGGGGCTGGCAGCCTTGTGGACGACGGTCCGCTCCGGACGGCCCTGGACCTGGCGTCATCTGGTGGGCTGGATGCTGGCCGGGTGGGGCATCTTCAACCTGGTGGAGGGGGTGGTGGACCATCACCTCCTCCAAATCCATCGGGTCAGACCGAACACCGCCGATCCCTTGGCGTGGGACATCGGGTTCTTGGTGCTGGGCGCTCTACTCCTGGTCGGAGGCTGGCTCCTGGCCCGAGCGGCGCCTCCCAGCTCGACGGAAACGTCCACCGGATGACACCTGGCGCTCAGATGTGTCCGTTGCGAACGTCCTGAACGAGTTCACCGTCCCGAACCTCGAGGATGCGATCGGTCATCTCGGCCACCTCCCGGTCGTGGGTGACGATCAGGAATCCCGTTCCCTGTTCCTCATTGATCTCCCGAAACAGGCGGTACACGGCCTCGGTGTTGGAGGTGTCCAGGTTCCCGGTGGGCTCATCCGCCAACACGATCGCCGGGCCCTTCATCAGCGCCCGACCGACGGCGACCCGCTGCTTTTGGCCACCGGATAGCTGGTTGGCGTTCTTGTCCTCGAGACCGGTCAGCCCCAGCATGCTCAGGATCTCGCGGACTCGCTCCCGCTCGGCGTCGCCCACCTTCTCGCCCGAGATCCGAAGTGGCATCTGCATGTTCTCCGCCACCGAGAACTCCGGCAGCAGATGGTGGAACTGGAAGACGAACCCGATCGTGTCTCCCCGGAGACGGGCGCGCTGTCGCCGGTTCAGACGGGTCGTGTCTTCCTCCCCGACCAGGACCCGACCCCGAGTCGGCGAGTCCAGCAGACCCAGAAGATTGAGGAGAGTCGACTTACCCGAGCCGGACTGACCGACGAGGCTGGCGAACTCGCCGGCTTCGATTCCGAACGAGACGGAGGCGAGCGCCTGAGTGGCGCTGCTTCCTTCTCCATAGGTCTTGCTTATTTCCTCGGCCGCGAGCACCTCAGCCACCCTGGATCACCTCGATGGGATCGAGTTTCGAAGTGGACCGCGACGGAATCACCGACGACGCCAGCGCAACCGCCACACCGATCGCGGCCGACACCAGGATCGAGGTGAAGCTGGGCCGGACACTGAAGTCCACGGGAGCGAACGAGAAGCCCCAGATGAGAAAGTAACCCAGCAGGATCCCGATCGCCACACCGGTGACTCCCAGGATGAGCGCCTGGAGCAGGAAGATGCGGCCGGCGGCGGCATCGGTCATCCCCATCGCCTTGAGGATCCCGATCTGGCGAGTCTTCTGGACTGCACTGATGGCGAGGGTGCTGGCGATGCCGAGCGCCACCGCCACCAGGACGAAAGCCTGGATCATCAGCGACGAGCCCGACTGGGCGGCGAGGCCACTCAGCAACTCCTGGTTCTCCGCCTGCCAGTCGACCACGGTCACACCCTCGGCGTCGAGGCGACCGGCCACCTCGGTCGAAGCGAATACGTCATCGACCTGGATCTCGATCGCTGAGTACTCGTCTTCGGACAGCCCGAGGGCGTCACCGACCGAGCCGGCGTCGGTGAATGCCAGTCGATCGTTGGCCGCCGCGGCACCGAGATCGAAGACTCCGGCGACGGTGAAATCGCCCTCTCGCCCATCGGGTAGCACCAGCGCGATGTCGTCTCCAGCCGTCAACCCGGTGTCATCGGCGAAGCCGGCTCCGACCAGGATCTGACCATCGTCCAGGGAGAACTCACCCGATACGATCCTCTCCGCCAGTCCGTAGACGGCGTCGATTTCGTCTGGGGCCCCACCGGTCACGGTCAGCGGGAAGCTTTCGTCCGCGTCCACGAACAATCCCGAGGTCCGCCGGACCGGGATGGCGGCGGTCACCTCGGGCTGTTCGAGAGCAGTCTCGACCAAGGACGCGGAAAGCCGGCTGTCATCGTCGGGCAAGAGGGTGATGTGAGGGCTGGATCCCACGGTCGAGTCCACCAGGTCGGCCTGGAGGCTGGTGATCAGCGACCCGACGAAGATCTGCACGGCGATCCCGACGCCGATGCCGGCGATGATCAGGATGGTCTGTCCGAGGGAGGACCGGAGGAAGCGGGCGGCGATCGAGAGGGCCAGCATCACCTGTCACCTGGCGACGGGATCGCCCGCGGATCTAACACCATTTCCTCCGGCCAACCGACGTGCTCCTTGGCGAAGGCAGCACCGCCCACCCAAACCCGAATATCGGGGTTCGAATCCTGGAGTTTCTGGACATAATCACGCAGCGACAGACGATGAAAATGAGTCGACGCGGTCAACGCAACGGCGTCGGCACCCAGGGTCGAAACCGCAGTGAGCAGCTGGCCCAAAGGGAGGTTCCCGCCGAGGAAATGTGGGCGCCATCCGGCGAGGGCGAACCGGTCGGCGAGCATCCGGAGACCGAGGTCGTGGTACTCGTCGGCCGGGGCGGCCAGGGCCACCGTCGACCCTCGCTGTTGCGGTGCCTGATCTTCCACTTCCATCCCACAAGCCTCGACGATGTTGCGCACGATTCCGGTCACCAGATGTTCCTGCCAGACCTCGGTGACCCCTCGCTGCCAACCCGATCCGATCTCCACGAGGAACTCGGATAAGAAGTCGAAGAGGTCGGGAATCGAGACTCGCTGGTCTGCGAGGGCATCCATCACCAGGGCGACAGCCCCCGGTCGGTCGTGTCGTGAGATCGCCTGGATCAGAACCGACTCCAGAGCGGAGTCATCGGCCAGGGGCGACATGGCCCATTGCTCTCTTTCTGTCGTGCCCCTGTGACCGCATCCGGAGCGACTATGCCCAAAATCGGAGGTTTGTAACCGAAGACTTCGAGCAATGGTTTCCTACCGCCGTCCCAGCGCCCATAATGCCGGGCTCGGAATCTCAACCCCCGAATGAGCGTTCCTGTAGTAGGAGGTGTATCGACCGATGCCGAACCGGAGCAATCCGCACACAATTGAAGACAGGGATCGGCCGACCGATGATCTGCTCGGGCAGTACCTGGAGGCCATCGGGCGCCACGAGCTGATCACCGCCGAGGACGAAGTCCGGCTCGCTCAAGCGATCGAAGCCGGGGTCGCTGCGCGCCGGCGCCTGGAAGAAGAAGCCGATCTGTCCCCGAACGAACGGCGTGAGCTGCAACGGCTCGTCCGCGAGGGTGACCGGGCCCGCAAGGAGTTCATCGAAGCCAACCTGAGGCTGGTGGTGGCGAACGCCCGCCGCTACGCCGGGGACGGAATCAGCATGCTCGACCTGATCCAGGAAGGGAACCTGGGCCTGATCACGGCTGTCGAGAAGTTCGACTGGCGAAAGGGCTTCAAGTTCTCGACATACGCCACCTGGTGGATCCGCCAGGCGATGCAGCGCGCCCGGGTGGAGCTGTCGGACTCGATCCGGGTCCCGACGGGATTGTTCGACAAGGTGCCCGTGGTGCGGGGAGCCGCCGAGTCGCTCCGTGTCTCCCTCGGCCGCAGCCCGACACCAGAGGAGATCGCCGAAGAGACCGGGTATACGGCCCGGGATGTCGAGCGGGCGCTGGCCGTCTCTTCCACGGTCGCCCTGGAGACACCGGTCGGTGAGGACGGGGCCGTGCTCGGCGACCTGATCGCCGATGCGGAGACGGTCGACCCCTCAGAAGAGGTCGCCGCCAACCTGCTGGCGCAGGCGGTCGAGGAGGCTCTGGCCGGACTGTCCGAGGTCCAGCGTCGCGCCTTGGAGATGCGGTTCGGACTGGGTGGCCAGGAACCGCAGGTGATGCGTGTGATCACCGAGGAGCTCGGGATTCCGGAACACCGCGTCCGCCAGGAGATCTCGATGGCCGTCGAGGAACTGGCGGAGCGCCTGGCGGCGGTCGAGGAGCTGCGAGCCGCCTGACCCCGGCCGCTACCGGCCGGGGCCCCACCGGCCTATCATTTGCACTACCGCCTTAGTGTTTATAGGGTTCCCTACCGTGATGGATCAGGTTGCCCTAACAACGGGACGGACGGCACCGGTCTCCGCCCCACCGCCAACGGCCGTACTCGACAGACCCGGCGCCCTAGCCGCCTCGGATCTCCGTCTCGCCTACCGCGATCGTGTAGTAGTCGAAGGCGCCTGTCTGGATTTGGTCCGAGGCCGGGTCCTGGGGCTGGTAGGGCCGAACGGTAGCGGCAAGTCCACTCTGCTCCGGGCGCTGGCTCGACTCCACCGTCCCGAAGGCGGGCAGATCAGCGTCGACGGCGTGCCGAGCGACACCCTCACGTCCAAAGGGTTCGCTCGTCTGGTCACTCTCCTTACCCAGAGCCGACCCGTTCCGACCGGAGTGTCGGTCCGCGACATCGTCGGTTACGGCCGCCATCCCCACCGGAAACGCTGGGCCGGCGATCCCGGGGCCGAGGAAGCCATCACCCGGGCGATGGAGATGACCGGTGTCACCGCCATGGCGGATCGCAGCGCCGACCAACTCTCGGGAGGAGAGCTCCAGCGTGTCTGGCTGGCGACCTGCCTGGCTCAAGACACCGAGGTGCTGCTGTTGGACGAGCCGACCGCCCATCTCGATCTCCGCTATCAGGTG
>DATGPZ010000095.1:0-3310 GCA_035304485.1 Acidimicrobiia bacterium
TCTTCGTGTCTAGACGCTGACGCGGCCCTCCAAGAACGGCTCCCCTTTCGGCTACGCATGTATTCCCGGCATGCTCCGCGGAAACTTCTGAAGTCCTCAAAGCGAACACCGATGAAGCCGATATGGGTGGAGATCACTCGATAGGGCCGGTGCCATGGGGTGCCTGGAGCCGCCTCAGCTCGTTTGGATGGATGAGAAGTCTCGTTGTCACGGTAGCTGCCGCGACATGGATACTCGTTCTGATCGCGACACTGGTTGCGGCCACTACCTGGGCTCCCGGAGCGGAGGAGTTCTGGACGAGAACGACGATGCACCTCCCATTGGCGCTGTTCGGTGGAAAGTTTCTCGGATTACTCCTTGGCCTTGTCATGGAGTTCCTAAAGAACGGCCTCCGCAAGATGAGCGGCCGCCAAGGCTGGAGGCCGCTCACCGCGACCACGTCTTTAAGCGCCACAAGCGATGGATTGGACGAGGGGCAGCGGTGGGTGGAGGTCCGAAAGAACCGGTCCGTTCCTTGTAGGAGGGGCCCTCGGTTCACGAAGCCCGTCGATCACACGCAAAGTAGACCTCGGAAGCGGCTTTTCTTGCGTCGGCTTTCACGCCAGCCCATGTCTCGATCAGCTCTTGGTGGCGAAGGTAGAAGAGGACCCGTTCGTCTTCGATGCGGTCTGTCACCCGAACTCCCTTCGCAACGTCAACAGATAGTTGGCCACCACGTCGACTGCCTCTCCCCCACCGAACTCCCCGGCCTCGAGACCGGGCACATGATCTGCCACCAGCCGGCCCAAGAACGCGCCACCCAGTCCATGGCGGCCATCGGGATTGAGGAGCCACGCCAGCATCGCCGAATGCAAAAGCTCATCGCGGTTGCGGCCCAGTATCCCGAAGAAGTTAGCCGGACCCTGCGAGACCAGCTGCTCGACGAGCGGGAAGCGGCGCTCGACCGCCGTGAGAAGGATCTCGACCGGCGGGAGGAGAGGCTTGGCCGCCGGCCGAGCCGTCGGGAGATGGAGCGTATGGCCGATCAGATCGAACCACCCGACCCCGGGTGGACTCCCCTACCCCCCGAGCAGTCGGCAGTCGATCTCGACATGTTCCGAGGCGTCGGCCGCAACGAGGCGTGCCCCTGCGGCTCGGGCCGGAAATTCAAGAACTGCCACTGGGATCAGGTCCGACACCAGGGCTAGATCGAGAGACCAGCCGCCTACGCCTGGCTCAACATCCGCTCGAACTGCGCGGGGGCGACTACGGGCGGGCGCTGTTCCGGCCAGTCCAAGAGGTCCGCGTCCCCCGACACGATCAAGTCGGCGTCGTTCTCGAGGGCGAGATAAACAACGAAGTCGTCGTCTGGGTCACGAGTCAATGGCGGTCCAGGGCGGGGATCCTCGGACACATCGGCTGCCGTGCTCAGCCTCTCCACGTACAGCCGGGCATCTTCTGCGGAGATCCACCGCCTCATCGGCTCCCGATCGACCAGCACGGTCGTCACTTCGTTGAGGAGGGACCGGCAGATCACGAGTTCGAAGGATGCACGTTCCAGCCAGGCCTGGACGATGCGATGCGCCGGACCCTTGCTGATCGCAGCCGAGATCAGGACATTGGAATCGAGGACAGCTCGCACCAGTTCGGCTCAGGCCCCACGCCGACGGCGACGCCGAAGCTCAGAGACCTCCTCAGTCGCAATGCGAAGGGCCTCCTCCTCGCTGAGCTCGTCACCCACCGCATCGAGGATCCGACGCACGTCACGGGTGTAGTACTCCCACGCCGCCTGCCGGGACATCCCCAGGCTCTCTCCGATCTCCTCCCACGTCGCTCCACCACGGCGCGCCTCGGCCACACGCTCACGCAGAAGGGTCTCCAGCTCGGTGCCGGCCCGAGACAGCTCGCGCAGCGCGCTGAGTGGCTCGGCAGGAAGAGAGTCCACGTCGATCACCTTCATGCCTGTCAGGATAGCTTGACAGAAGCCACACTGCGAGCACGGATCGCCTCAGCCGTACTTGGCGTCCATCCGTTCGGCGAGGTCCTCGAGGTCTTCGGTAAACAGCGACCCGTAGGTGTCGAGGGTCATGGCGGCTGAGGCGTGGCCGAGCATCCGTTGCACCGCCTTGATGGACGCGCCGGCGGAGATCGCTAGCGACGCCGCGGTGTCCCGAAGGTCATGCACCAAGAGGCCGTCGGGCATCCCCGCCTCCCGGCAAGCCGGTATCCATACGCTGCGCCGGAAGTTCGACGAGCGGAGCGGCCCACCTCTCGGGGCGGTGAACACCAGACCTGAACCGGACGGGCCAAGTCGGTCCACCACGAACCGGGGAAGGATGACCGTCCTGGTCTCGTGGGTCTTGGTGTCACCCCACTCGAGACGGCCGTTCACCTCAGTGGCGGACGCTTCGACCCGCACCCTCCGTCGCTTCAGGTCCACGTTGGACCAATCGAGGGCGACAGCCTCGCCCCACCGGAGCCCGGCGTAGCCGAGCAGCCTGACGAGGGCGCCGGCGCCCTGGTGGCGGTTCTCGGCCGCATCGGCCAGGGCGGTGAGCTGGTCGGCGGTGAGGAACAACTGGCGCCGGCGCCGCACGGTTGGTGGTTTCACGCCGTTGCACGGATTCGATGAGATGAGCCCGTCCGCGACTGCTACCTCCAGGGCGGCGTGGACCTGGCGAGCTTGGCGGATCCGTGCCGCACTGAGGTCGTCAGCCACCATCTGGGCGATCCATTCCCGGACCAAGGGCGTCGTGATCCGCCGCAACTCCACTCCCGCGAAAGTGGGGAGCACGCGCGACCGGAGCAGCGACTCGTAACCGGCGCGGGTCTTCGGTTCGATGCCGTGCAGCCCCGAAAGCCACACGTCGACCCATTCGACGAACACGATCGACCCCGCCGCCGGGTCCACCCAATCGCCCCGCAGCGTCTTGCTCTCCTCCATGGTGAGCCACTTCTCGGCGTCCACCTTCCGCTTGAAAGATCGCGAGTACTGGCGCCCGTCGGGTGCCCGATAACGGGCCAACCACGGCTTGGGGCGGTCTACACGCTGGACGGATCCCATCTGGTGCTCCTCTTGTTGCACCCCTGTTGCACAAGACTACGGGGGACACCGAGAGAAGGGAAGAGACAACGCGAGCTACTGTGAGACCTGAAGACGGCGACTTTTCCCAGGTCAACGCCCATTTCTGGGCGTTGTACCAGGTAGGTCGTTTGTGGGCCCGGCAGGACTTGAACCTGCAACCAACGGATTATGAGTCCGCTGCTCTGACCGGATTGAGCTACGGGCCCGCGGATCAGAGATTGTACCGACCCGCGGGCCCCCGCCCGC
>DATGPZ010000096.1:0-44546 GCA_035304485.1 Acidimicrobiia bacterium
TGAGAGCGGCCAGATCGTGGTCGACCTCGGGTTCGGGGATCCGGCCTCCTTCGTAGTCGGCGCGCAGCCACTCGCCGTATTGGAACTCGCGCACGGGAGGCCAGATCCACGGCCGGAACCTCGACGCCTGGATGACCGTGAGCTCGATCGGCCGTCCGGAGATCAGGGAGCCCTCGGAACCCGAGACGGCCATGCAGGCCCCTACGAGCCGACCGCGCTCTTCGGCCGTGGTCGCTCGATCCACGATGACGAGGACGTCGAGATCGCTGTGAGGTCGTAGCCCTCCCATAACCGCCGATCCGTACTGATAGATGCCAACGACTCCATCATCCAGCACCTGCGTGACAGCCTCGACCACGGCTTGCACCTGTCGGCGATCCGTCTCCTCCATCTCCAGAGTCAATCACACCCGAGATCGCCTGCCTCGGCGTTTCTCGGAGCTCCGAGGTCGACCCACGAGCGCGTTGCCCGGTCGATAGGTTCTGGGTCGACCGGTAGTCCACGAGGCCGCGCCCCCCGTTCCGTGCGGTCTCTTCGCAATCTCGTCCCCTCTTGGCCCTCTGTGGAGGCATTGTGTCTGTTATGTTGCTGCCGTTCGGTCGGCGACCATCTCTGGGGATCCAGATGTCTGGTGAACACGCACTGCCTGCCGTTCACGGCAGGCGACGGGTCGCAGCATTCATGAGTGTTGCGTTGCTCATGGCTTCGATGCCGGTCGTGGGGTCGGCTCAGAGCACGGGGGAGTTCACCGATGTCGGTCCTGGTCATGTGTTCGTGTCCGATATCGCCTGGTTGGCTGACGAGGGGATCACCCGGGGTTGCAACCCTCCGGCCAACGACCGGTTCTGTCCTGACGATCCCGTCACCCGAGGCCAGATGGCCGCCTTCTTGGTACGCGCCTTGGGACTGCCGGCCGGTACCGGAACCTTCACCGACACGACAGGTCACGTGTTCGAAGGCGACATCGCCCGCCTCGCCGCAGCCGACATCACCCGCGGCTGCAACCCACCCCAAAACGACCAGTTCTGCCCCGACGACCTCGTCACCCGCGGCCAGATGGCCGCCTTCCTGTACCGGGCACTGAGCCAAACCGACGAGGATCCCCCGACCACACCACCCCCGACACCACCGACGACATCCGACCCGGTTCCTCCACCGCCACCCACGCCCCCACCCTTGAACGTGGATACCCAGCTGCCAGAGGTCCACGTGTTCCACGACTACAACGCCAGCCTGGAGATCACGGGAGGGACGCCGCCCTACCAGATAGAGGCGACGAACGTGCCACCGGGCCTGCGTGTAGTGGGCTCGAACGTGTTGCGGGACTCCACGGCACCCCTCGAGTCGGACGGCGTCCACGAGCTCTCGGTGACTGTGGAAGACGCCGATGGAAACACCCTCGAGACGACTGTCGAGGTCGAAGTGATCGGTGTCCAACAGATCGCCGCCGGTTACGACCATGCGTGTGCGATCACCACCGACACCGCGGTCTACTGCTGGGGACGAAACACATCCGGTCAACTCGGTGACGGAACATTCACCGACCGCGACCGCCCGGTTCAGGTAGTTCACCCGGACCAGGAGGATTCGTTCCTGACGGGAGCCGTCGACATCGACGCCAAGACGGCCCACACCTGCGTGGTGACCGAAGACGGGGCCGCCTATTGCTGGGGCTTCAACGGAGGTGGCCGTCTCGGTCTGGGCCACGAGATCCTCGAGAGCTACAACGTCCCCGGTCGAGTGGTGGCGCCCGTTGGAGACGATGGCTACCTCACCGGGGTAGTGCAGATCCGTACCGGAGAGATCCACACCTGCGCCCTGACCGAAGACACGCTGGTGTACTGCTGGGGGGACAACCTCCGAGGTCAGCTGGGCCGATCGGGTCACACCGGCGGAACTCCCGCCTCCGTCGTCGACCCGACCAACACCGACGAATCGCTCACCGGGGTGGTCGATATCGGTCTCGGGAGTTTCCACACCTGTGCGATCACAGCCGACACCACCGGACTGTGTTGGGGCTGGAACAACGTCGGTCAGCTCGGCAACGGAGAAACCACTGGCATGTTCGCCAACCCCGTTCCCCGAGTGGTGGTCGATCCTGAGGATCCTCAAGAGCCGCTCACCGGATTGGCACACGTCGATGGCGGCGGTGTGCACACGTGTGCGGGAACCGCGGATGGAGCCTCGATGTGCTGGGGTCAGAACGCTCACGGTCAGCTCGGCAACGGCGACGAGCCCAACAACAGCTCTGTTCCTGTGAATGTCGTCGATCCTGACGATCCAACACAGCCTCTCGCCGGCACCGTCGCCACCAGTACAGGTGTCATCCATTCCTGCGCGCTCACCGAAGACGGCACGGCACTGTGCTGGGGCAACAACGAGGAGGGTCAGCTGGGGGACGGATCGACAGACACGACGGGTGTGCCAGTAGTCGTTGCCGACCCTACGGAGCCGTCATCGGCTTTCAGCGGACTCTCACAGCTAGCCGACTACGGATGGAACACCTGCGCCGTCACGTCAGGTGGCATCCCTTACTGCTGGGGCGACAACCAGTACGGTCAGATCGGAGACGGAACGACCACCGATCGCAGCCTCCCGGAGTGGGTACGCTTCGGTTCCTGACCGGGCCAGTGCAATTTCGAGGTGCAAGACGACCTCGATGTCGGCATCGGTGATCGTTCGGATCGTCAGAGGCCCTTGGGGTGCCAGACCGTCTTGGTCTCGGTGAAGGCGGCGATCACATATGGCGAGCGTTCGGTCGGGTCGCCGTCGGCCAACCGCTTCACGTTGTGGACCGCCCCTTCCTCGATGCGACGTCGCTGATCGGGACCTGCGCCGGCCATGTCGATGGCGTTGACGTCCATGTGGTCGGCCAGCCAGGGAACCAGTTCGTCCACGTGGCCCGTCAGGATGTTGACCACGCCGGCAGGCACGTCGGACGTCTCCAGCACCTCCGACAGGGCGACCGCCGGCAACGGCCGAGACTCGGAAGCGAGCACCACCGCGGTGTTGCCGGGAACGAGCACCGCCGCCAATCGAGCCACCAGGCCGAGAAGGGCAGACTCCTGGTCGGCGATGATCCCCACCACGCCTGTCGGCTCGGGTGCCGAGATGTTGAAGAACGGCCCTGCGACCGGGTTGAGGTTGCCGTAGATCTGAGCGAACTTGTCGGCCCATCCCGCGTACCAGACCAGGGTGTCGATCGACTCCTCGACTTGGCGGCGCGCCCTTCGGCGATCCGGATCGGTCACCTGCAGCGCCGAGACGAAGGTCTCGAATCGGTCCTCGATCATCTCGGCGACCCGGTAGAGGATCTGTCCGCGGTTGTAGCCGGTGCGACCTGCCCATCCCGCCTGGGCATTCCGGGCATGGCGCACCGCATCGCGCAGATCCTTGCGCGATGCCCGGGCAACTCTCGCCACCACCTCTCCCCCGGCGTCGAGGGCCGGGTAGGAGCGACCCGATTCCGAGCGGGGGAACTGGCCTCCTATGTACAGCTTGTGGGTCTTGCGGACGTCGAGCCTGCTCATGCCTCGCCTCGCATCAGTGGGCACCCTTCAGATAGTTGAGCAAGCCGTGACGTCCGCCCTCACGGCCGAAACCGGACTCCTTGTATCCCCCGAACGGCGAGGCCGGATCGAACTTGTTGTACGTGTTCGCCCACACCACGCCCGCCTTCATCCTGTCCGCCATCCACAGGATCCGCGACCCCTTCGACGTCCAAACGCCGGCCGAGAGGCCGTACGGAGTGTTGTTGGCCTTCTCCACCGCCTCCTCGGGAGTCCGGAAACTCATGATCGAGAGGACCGGGCCGAAGATCTCCTCCTGGGAGATGCGGTGGGACTGGGACACGCCAGTGAACAGCGTCGGAACGAACCAGAAGCCGCGCTCGGGCAGATCGCACGCAGGCTGGAAGATCTCGGCCCCTTCGGCGATGCCCGATTCGACCAGCTCCTGGATCTTTTGGAGTTGCTGAGGGCTGTTGATCGCCCCGACGTCGGTGTTCTTGTCGAGCGGGTCGCCCACCCTGAGGGTCGACAAACGCGCCTTCAGCTTGTCGACGAACAGATCGTGGATGTTCTCCTGGACGAAGAGGCGGGAGCCGGCACAGCACACGTGACCTTGGTTGAAGAAGATCCCGTTCACGACACCTTCGATGGCCTGGTCGATCGGGGCGTCCTCGAAGATCACGTGGGCCGCCTTGCCCCCGAGTTCCAGGGACAGGCGGGTGTCGCTCCCGGCCAGCTGAGAGCGGATCGCCTTGCCGACCGCGGTGGACCCGGTGAATGCGACCTTGTCCACATCCGGATGCCCGGTGAGGAGAGCGCCGGTATCCCCTGCGCCGGTGACCAGGTTGAACACTCCCGGAGGAAGGCCGGCTTCGATCGTGATCTCGGCGAAGGCGAGGGCGGTGAGCGGGGTGGTCTCGGCCGGCTTCAGGACGACCGTGTTGCCGGTGGCGAGGGCGGGAGCGACCTTCCACGCCAGCATCAGCAGAGGGAAGTTCCAGGGGATGACCTGGCCCGCCACACCGAGCGGCTCGGGACGCAGCCCCGGAAACGCGAACTCCAGCTTGTCGGCCCAACCGGCGTAGTAGAAGAAGTTCGCTGCCACCTGGGGGAGATCGAAGTCGCGTGACTCCTTGATGGGCTTTCCACCGTCGACGGTCTCCAAGACCGCCAGTTCGCGGGCCCGCTCCTGGACCATGCGAGCGATCCGGAAGATGTACTTAGCTCGTTCGACACCCGGCATCTGCGACCACCCGTCTTCGAAGGCCGCACGGGCGGCGGAGACGGCGGCGTCGACGTCGTCGGGGCCGGCGACCGCGACCTCGGAGAGCTTCTCCTCGGTGGCCGGATCGATGGTCGGGAAGTACTCGCCGCTCTTGGGATCGCGGAACTCGCCGTCGATGAACAGCCCGTAGCGCTCCTCGACCGTCACGATATCCGTCGACTCCCGCGACGGCGCGTAGGACCAATCCAGTCGCGGCTTCAGGGCAGACGACTCCCGACTCTCGACTTCCGCCTCGTGACCCAATTCTGTCTCCATCGATCAGTCCTTGGTGAAGTAGTCGCCGCTCTGGTACCGACCGGTCTCGAGCCAGCGGATCTGCATCAGCACATCGTTGAGCAGTGAGGAAGCTCCGATCCGGAACCACTCCGGGTCCATCCATTCCCCGCCCAGCGTCTCGTTGAGCACCACGAGATATCGGATCGCGTCCTTGGCGGTGCGGATCCCCCCGGCCGGCTTGATTCCCACCTTGACGCCGGTGGCCGCTCGGAAGTCGCGAATCGCCTCCAGCATCACCAGGAACACCGGCAACGTGGCGGCCGGGGACACTTTGCCGGTCGACGTCTTTATGAAGTCGGCACCGGCAGCCATCGCCAAGACCGACGCCCGGCGGACGTTGTCGAGGGTCTGCAATTCCCCGGTCTCGAGGATGACTTTGAGATGGGCATCACCGCACGCCTGCTTGACGCGAACGATGTCGTCGAACACCCGGAAGTAGTCACCCGACAGAAAGGCGCCGCGATCGATGACCATGTCGACCTCGTCGGCGCCGGCTGCGACGACCGCCGATACCTCGGCGATCTTCTGGTCGATGTCTACCTGGCCCGACGGGAAGTACGTGGCGACCGAAGCGACCTTGACCGACGTCCCTTCGACGGCCTGCCGGGCATAGGGAACCATGGCCGGGTAGACGCACACCGCTGCCACCGACGGGATCGAGTCGTCGGTCGGGTCGGGGCGGACGGCCTTGGCGCTCATCTGGACCACCTTGCCGGGCGTGTCCATCCCTTCGAGCGTCGTCAAGTCCATGAGGCGGACTGCCAGCCGGAGTGCTTCCGCCTTCGATTCCCGCTTGATCGACCGCGTCGCCAGGGAAGCGGCACGCTCGACGGCCCCGACCTCGTCGACGCTCGGAACGGAGCGGACGAAGGAAGCGAGGCTGGCGTTGGTGATCCGATCGGGGAGGATCGACTGTCGAGCGCTGGGCGCGAGGGTCACGGAATCGATGGTACTGGACTAATGGTGAACATCACCTCGACGGGGGCCGGTACCCTTCGTGAGCGATGCCACAACCACGTCACGTCTTGGTCGCCGTTGCCTGGCCCTACGCACAGGGTCCTCTGCATCTCGGCCACATCGCCGGCGCCTACCTCCCGCCCGACATCTTCGCCCGCTACCACCGGCTGGCCGGCAACCGGGTCCTCATGGTGTCGGGATCGGACGTCCATGGCACACCGATCACGGTCAAAGCCGACCAGGAGGGTGTCTCTCCTCAGGAGATAGTCGACCGCTACCACCCCGAGTTCCTCCGGTACTGGGAGACGCTCGGGATCTCGTTCGATCTGTTCACGACCACCGGGACCGACAACCACATCCGGGTCGCCCGCGAGTTCTTCCTCCGCCTGCTCGAGAACGGGCACCTGTACACGAAGGTGACCGAACAGTTCTACGACGCAGAGCGAGGCCAGTTCCTGCCCGACCGCTACATCGAGGGCACCTGCCCCCATTGCGGCTACCCCCAGGCGCGCGGGGACCAGTGCGACAACTGCGGCCGCACCCTCGACCCGACGGACCTGATCGATCCCCGCTCGAAGCTCACCGGCAGCACCCCGGTCCTCCGGGAGACCGAGCACTATTACTGGCGGCTGTCGGCGTTCGGTGAACGCCTCGAAGAGTGGCTGTCCACTCGCGAGGGCTGGCGTCCCCACGTCCTCAACTTCGCCCTCGGCATGGTCAGGGAGGGACTGCACGATCGCGCCTTCACCCGGGACCTCGACTGGGGCATTCCGATCCCGGTCGACGACATCGGGGAGGGCAAGTCGATCTACGTGTGGTGGGAGGCGGTGATGGGCTACTACTCCGCCCCCCAGGAGTGGGCCCAGCTCCAGGGCGACCCGGATGCGTGGAAGCCATGGTGGACGGACCCAGAAGCGGAGACCTACTACTTCGTGGGGAAGGACAACATCCCATTCCATGCCGTGTACTGGCCGGCGCTGCTGATGGGCCACGGTGGCCTGAACCTCCCGACCAACGTGCCTGCCAACCAGTACGTCACGTTCGGCGGCAAGAAGGCCTCCAAGTCGACCGGGGTCGGGCGGCCGCTCGACTGGTACCTCGATCGCCTCGAGCCCGATGCGCTCCGTTTCGCCCTCGCCTCCGTCCTACCCGAGCAAAACGACACCGACCTGTTCGACGACGAGATCGTCCGCCGGGTGAACGAGGAACTGGTGGCCACGTGGGGAAACCTGGTCAACCGGACACTGAGCCTCACCGCCCGCAACTTCGAAGGGCAGGTGCCGGAGCCGGCCGAGCTGACGCCCGAAGACCGGCAGCTACTGGAGACGGTGGATCGAGCGCTCCAGGCGGAGGCGCATCACATCGAGGCGGTGGAGCTGCGAGCCGGCCTGCGTGATGCGCTGGAGGCGGCCGGAGCCGTCAACGTCTACCTCAATCAGACGGAGCCGTGGAAGCTGGTCAAAGAAGATCGCGACCGCGCCGCCACCGTCCTGTGGACTGTAGTGCAGGCGGTATCGGGCGTGAGGGTGGCGTTCGCGCCCTATTTGCCTTTCTCGACGGAAGCACTCGGGGAGATGCTGGGCGACGAGCCGTTGCAGAACTGGAGCCGTCCGGAGATTCCGGCCGGCCGGAGATTGGGCGAGATCTCGCCGCTCTTCACCAAGTTGGAGCCGGACGCCCTGGAGGAGTGAGGTCCCGGAGCGTGCGCCCCGGGACCGCTCGCCCACTCAGGAGGGTGGGTAGACCCCCATGTCTTTGGCCTTGTCGGTCTGCCAGAAGATCTCTGCGATCTCGTCGATGAGCTCGACGAGCTTCTCGCCGTCGGCCGGGTCCACCGACTTCTTGGCCTCTCCGGCCTGATGGATGGCCCGCCAGAACAGATCGTCCAGGTTGGAGAACTGCTGACGGTGCTCGGGTGTGAAGAAGTCGGCCCACAGAACCATCAGGTGGTGCTTCACCAACTCGGCCCGCTCCTCTTTGATGTGGATGGCACGGGCCCGGAAGATCGGATCGTCCGAGTCGTGGTACTTCTGAGCCGACTTGAGCACGGACATGGCCTCGATCTTCGCCTGGGCGGGGTCGTAGACGCCGCAGTAGAGATCGCAGTGAGCATGGGCGACCGTAGGTGCGCGGAACATTCAACCTCCTGTGACAGTTCCAGCACTGACCATACTCCCTCGACGGAGTCCTGAAACATGAGACGCTTCCTCGTTTCCGAGATGTCGATGGCCCCGGCGCTGATGCCGGGCGACTGGATCCTGGCCGGCCGTCTTCGACACCCATCTCGAGGTGACATCGCCGTCTTCCAGCACCCCCACCGCGAGGACTTCTGGCTGGTGAAGAGGATCGTGGCCATCTCCGGCGACACGGTCACCGTCGACGGACTGGAGAGGCGGATCCCGCCAGGCCACGTCTGGCTTCTCTCGGACGCCACACACCGCACCCGCGCCGACTCCAGGACGTTCGGGGCACTACCCATCGAAGGCATGTACGTGGCCTGGGTCCGGTACCGAAAGGCCCCGGCATGATGCGCCTGGACGGGTCCAGCTTCCGGAAGGCGGCAGCCGCCCTCGCCGACGCCGACCCCGGCCTGGCCGGGGTCATCCAGCGAGCAGGCCTACCCGCCTTCTGGCACCGTCCACCCGGCTTCGCCACCCTCGTCTTGTTCATCCTGGAACAGCAGGTGTCGCTGGCGTCCGCCCGAGCCGTGTTCGGGCGCCTCGTCGAACGGGTCGGCACCCTGACTCCTCAGGCCATCGCCCGCCTCGACGACGACGCCCTCGGCCGGATCGGTCTCACCCGGCAGAAACAGCGGTATGTGCGGGGACTCGCCGGGGCAGTCATCGAAGGCAGCATCGACCTGGACGGCCTCGAGGTCCTGTCCGACGAGGAGGCCCGGCGCCAGTTGCTGCGCCTGACCGGCATCGGGCCATGGACCGCCGACGTGTATCTCCTCTCGGCGCTGGGTCGGCCCGACGTTTGGCCGGTGGGAGATCGGGCGCTGCAGGTCGGCACCGCCGAGACCCTCGCTCTGCCGGAGGTCCCGGATCCGCTCCAGCTGGAGCAGATCGGCGCCCGATGGCGTCCCTGGCGGTCCGTGGCGGCGCGTCTGATCTGGCATGACTACCTGAGCCGCCGAGGGCGCACGGAACCCGCCCTGGAAGGTCTGGCGGTGCCGGGAGCCTCTGGGTCCGTCGACTAGCGTGTCGACATGAACTGCACCTGGTGTGGCCAACCGATGAGCTATGTGCACGGTCACGCCGCCTGCCTGGACGGACGTTGCCCGATGTTCGGACTCAACCAGGACGAGTGCTGCTCCGGCGACACCGCCGAGACCTGCCCGGCGCCTACGTCGGCCATCGCCCGACCCCGGGACTGACGCCCGTGGGTCGTCACGAGGCGTCCCTCCCGCGCTCCCGCCGGCTCCTGTCGGCGGCGCTCGGATCCGTGACGGTCCTCATCCTGGTGGTTGGAATCTGGAACCTGGGGACCTACGACCCGGCGGTCCAGGCCGCTGATGCCACCACGACCATCGCAACGTCGACCCCGACCACGGCCTCCCCTACATCGAGTCCCACCACCCCCGAGACCCCACCCACCACCCGACCGACCACCATCGCGACGGAGCCGAGCACCACCCGGGCACCTTCGACGACGGCGACCACGATTCCGACCACCACCACGACCACCCTGGCCCCGCTGGTCCTGGAACCGGATGGTCTGGGGGTCGTCGATTTCGGCGCCGCACCCGACGAGGTCATCTCCGAGGTCAGCGCCCGGTTGGGACCGGCCACTTCCGACTCCGGATGGGTCAACGCCCGGGGCAACTTCGGCACATGTCCCGGCAACCTCGTCCGGGTCACACGGTGGGAGAGCTTGCGCCTCTACTTCGGAGACGGCCCTACCCAGTTCGCCGAGGAGGGACGCCACTTCTACTACTACATCCAGACCTCAGCGGAATCGGAGGTCGTGATCGACCTGCGAACGGCCACTGGTATCGGGATCGGTGCCAGCGTGGAGAGCTTGAAAGAGGCCTACCCGGGAGATCTGGTGATCGAGAGCACCGTGCCATTCGGCGCCACCTTCTACGTCGACGGCGACTCGCCCGGCCTCTTGTCGGGACTGCTCACCGAATCGGTAGACGAAGGCCAGGTCAGCGCGATATCCGGCGGGTTCGGCTGCGGCGCATGAGCCGACACAGTTCCTCGGACCTGCGTAGTGTCGTACTCATGACCGAGTTCATCGTGCACGTCGAGAACCGACCGGGAACACTCGCCACCATCACGGAACTGCTCGGATCCTCGGGGGTCAACATCGAAGCTCTCGCTGCCTACGGCTACGACGGAGAAGGCGTCCTTCGCCTGATCGTGGACGATGCCGCCACCACCCGCCGTATCCTCGCCGAAGCGGGATTCCGCGTCGAAGAGCACACGGTTCTGACCGCCTTCATGCCCCACGCACCCGGGGCCCTGGCTTCAGTGACCCGCCAGTTGGCCGAGGCCGACGTGAACATCGACGCCCTCTACGTCCTCTCCACCTCGGCTGAAGGAATCGAAGTGGCGATCGCCGTGGACGACAACGCCAGCGCCGTTCCCGACCTGCCCGTCACCGGTTCGATCTCGCGCTGAATACGTCGAGTCGACGCCTAGCATCCCTCCGATGCGAATTCGACTCCCGGCAGTCGTGCTCGCTCTCGTGCTCGCTGGATGCAGCGGGGGAGCAACCGACACGACTAGCAGTACCACCACAACGACCGTTCCGACCACCACCTCGGCACCCACCACCACTTCCGAGGCGCCCACCACCACCATCGACGACCGACCCCGCTCCCCCATCAACGGGCTTCCCATCGACGATCCATCCACACTCGAGCGGAGGGTCCTGGCGGTCAAAGTCGACAACCACTGGAACGCCCGGCCCCAATCCGGCATCCTCGAGTCCGACGGTGTCTTCGAGATCCTCGTCGAGGGCGGCCTCACCCGCTTCATGGCCGTCTTCCACTCCACAGACAGCGAGTTGCTGGGCCCGGTCCGCTCTGGGCGTCCTTCCGACGCCGCCTTGATCCGCCCCTTCGAGGCAACCCTCGCCATCTCCGGCGGTCAGCCGTGGGTCCGGCAGGGAATCCTCGACGTCGGCGTTCCCTACCTGAGCGATACTCGTCCGGGAATGTTCCGGGTGTCCGACCGGTTCGCCCCCCACAACCTCTACGCCAACACCGCCGAGTTGCGGGAGGTGGCCGACGAACGGGAGATCCCCGACGATCCGCCCCCGACCTCACTGTGGGAGTTCGGCGAAGGTCTCGAGGGGACCGACGAAGCCAGCCACATCACCTTCACCTTCTCTCGAACGACCACGACCGAATGGTTCTGGGATGGCACCACCTACTACCGCTCGATCGACGGCGAGGAGTCGAACTGGCTCGATCCGGAAGGAGAAGCCGAACGCATCCATGCCGATGTGTTGATCGCGTTGGTCGGTGAGCAGTACACCGCCTCGGGGAACAGCGGCTCTTCGGTTCCCGCCACGAGGACGGTCGGGAGCGGTCCGATCTACATCTTCCACGATGGCCAGGTCGTCGAAGGGACCTGGGAGAGGGAGGATGCCGCCGATCCCTTCACGCTGACGGACACCGAAGGAAACGAGCTCACGGTGCCGGCCGGCTGGCCATGGATCTCAGTGGTGCCCGATCGGGGAGAGGTCGTCTTCGACAACCCACCGGTCACCACCACCAGCACCACCACACCCACCAGCACGACCGACGGATGACATGAGCGCCATCGGGGAGGCGTTGGAAGCGGCATCTGTCGACCGCTTCAACGCCTTCACCGCCGTCCACGACCACGCCGCCGCAGCCGACCCTCCACCCGGCCCGCTCTCCGGTGTCCCCATGGCCGTGAAGGACCTGATCGACGAGACCGACCAGGTCACCACCGCCGGCTCGGCCTTCTACCGACATCGGGCCGAACGGACCGCTCCGTGCCTCGCCCGGCTGGAGGCGGCCGGCGCGGTGACGATCGGGCGGACCAACCTCCATGAATTCGCTTTCGGGTTCTCCTCCGAGAATCCGTGGTTCGGGCCGGTCCTGAACCCTCGGGACACCCGGCTGTCGCCCGGTGGCTCCTCGGGTGGATCGGCCGCAGCGGTCGCCGCCGGAGTCGTGCCGCTCGCCATCGGCACCGATACCGGCGGCTCGGTCAGAGTGCCTGCCGCCCTGTGCGGCGTGATAGGCCTGAAGGTCACTCACGGCCTGATTCCCACCGAAGGTGTCTTCCCGCTGATGCCGAGCCTCGACACCGTCGGCGCCATCGGGCTCTCCCTGGCGATAGTGGAGATCGCCACCGCCGTGATGGCCGGCCCCACCTGGCCATCACCGGGACCGGAAGTCACTCGGCTGGTGGTGCCAGAAGAGTGGCTCGCCGCGGCACCGCTGCAACATGGGGTTCAGCGTGCCTTGGACGACTTCGTGGAAGGGGCTCGATCGGCCGGGATGGTCGTCGAGTTCAAGAGCATTCCCGATCTGGTCCCGCTGTCGATTCCCGCGATCGGCATCGCCCAGGAGGTGGCGGAGGTCCATGGGGAGTGGCGGCGGTCCGGTCTCCCCTACGGTGAGGACGTCGCCGAGCGAATCGACGCCGCCATCGAGATGGCCGAGGATGCCGATACATCGGAAGAGGCCCGACGATGGCGGGAGACGGTGACGCAGACGATGGCGGCCGCCGTGTCACCCGACACCTTGATGGTGACACCCACGGTCGCCGGTATGGACAAGGAGATCGGCGTCGAGGAGATCGCCGGAGTCCACTACCGCAAGGTGCTCTCGTGGTTCACCGCCCTCGTCAACGCTACGAGCCACCCTGCACTCTCCGTTCCCTTGGCTGGCGATGGCCTGCAACCCTCGATCCAGTTGGTGGGCCCACGCCACTCGGAGCCGACCCTGATCGCCTGTGCCCGCAGGCTCTCAGAGTTCGATTTGGTGACAGCCGATGCATTGCCTTCTGAATGAGACCCCCACCGTCTTACAATTCAGGTTGGTGCGGGTCGAACCGATCTAGTGATGCATCCAACCAGCCGATAAGAGACCTACGATCCGTGCGCGTCCGAGCGACAAGGAAGTGACCCAAAGTGGCAGAAGAAGCCACCCCCACGGAGTCCCTGGTCGACTCCGAACCCGAACCCTCCGAAACCACCACTACCAAAACCCTCGACAGGGTCGTGATCCGATTCGCCGGGGACTCCGGCGACGGGATGCAGGTTGCAGGCGCTCGATTCACCGACGCCTCCGCATCGTTCGGGAACGACCTGGCGACATTGCCGTCGTTCCCGGCGGAGATCCGGGCCCCGGCCGGGACGCTCCCCGGAGTGTCGTCCTTCCAGGTCCAGATCGCCGACTTCGACATCCTGACGGCGGGCGACGCCCCCGACTGCCTGGTGGCGATGAACCCGGCAGCTCTGCGCAAGAACCTGGCTGAGCTGAAGAACGGTGGCACGCTGATCGTGAACACCGAGGCGTTCGACGAACGCAACCTGGCCAAAGCTGGGTACGACAAGGACCCCCTCGAAGACGGCACACTCGATGGCTACCGGGTGATCAAGGTCCCGATGGAGAGCCTCACCAAGGAGGCGGTGAAGGATTCGGGGGTGTCGGGCCGTGACGTTCTGAGATCGAAGAACTTCTTCGCCCTCGGGCTCCTCGCCTGGCTCTTCAACCGCCCCACCGAGCCCACCATCGAATGGGCAGAGAAGAAGTTCCGCAACAAGCCAGAGGTGGCCGCCGCCAACATCGCTGCCTTCCGAGCCGGATACAACTTCGGCATCACCACGGACGCCACCCGCGTCACCTTCGAGGTCAAGCCGGCCAAGTTGCCTCCGGGCACCTACACCAATATCACCGGCAACATCGCCCTCGCCTGGGGTCTGATCGCCGCCTCCCAGGCGGCAGACCTGCCTCTCTTCTACGGCACCTATCCGATCACTCCCGCGTCGGACATCCTCCACGAGCTGTCCCGACACAAGAACTTCGGGGTGAAGACCTTCCAGGCAGAAGACGAGATCGCCGCCATCGCCTCCACGGTGGGGGCCGCCTTCGCCGGCAATTTGGCCGTGACCGGATCGTCAGGACCCGGTATCGCGCTCAAGTCGGAGGGAATCTCGCTCGCGTTCATGACCGAGTTGCCACTCATCGTGGTCAACGTCCAGCGGGCGGGGCCTTCCACCGGTATGCCGACGAAGCCGGAGCAATCCGACCTGCTGTCGGCCGTCTACGGACGCCACGGCGAGGCTCCTCTGCCTGTCGTCGCGGCTGCCTCGCCTTCCGATGCCTTCATGACGGCGGTGGAAGCGGCCCGCCTCGCCCTCAAGTACATGACGCCGGTGCTCCTGCTCTCCGACAACCACGTCGCCAACGGGTCCGAACCTTGGCGTCTGCCCGACCTGGACGAGCTACCCGACATCTCGGTCCCGTTCGCCACCCGCCCCAACAGCGAGAAGGGCTTCCTCCCCTACCTGCGCGATGTCGAGACCTTCGCCCGTCCGTGGGCGATTCCCGGAACGCCCGGAATGGAGCATCGTCTGGGGGGCCTCGAAAAGGACGCCATCACAGGCAACGTCTCCTACGACCCCTCCAACCACCAGCTGATGACCGACACTCGGGCCTGGAAGGTAGCGAACATCGCCAACGACATCCCGCCGGTGGAGGTCGACCAGGCCGGACCGGAACCCGGTGACATGCTCGTCCTCGGCTGGGGATCGACCTATGGCTCGATCAAGGCCGCGGTGAGGCGCGTCCGAGCATCGGGGGCGCGAGTCGACCAAGCGCACCTGCGCCACCTCAACCCGTTCCCCGCCAACCTGCAGGAGGTGCTGGGTCGCTACCAACGGGTCTTGGTACCGGAGTTGAACACTGGCCACCTGCTTCGTCTGATCCGAGCCGAGTACCTGGTACCGGCCATCGGCCTCAACAAGGTGGCCGGGGAGCCGTTCCAGATCACCGAGATCGCAGACCGCATCGAAGAACTACTGGAGAAGTCAGCATGACCACCACCGCCCATACGAGGGCCGATTTCCAGACAGACCAGGAGGTCCGCTGGTGCCCCGGATGCGGGGACTACACGATCCTCGCCTCCGTCCAGAATTTCCTCGCCACCCTGGACCGGCCGCGCGAGGAATTCGTCTTCATCTCGGGGATCGGGTGCTCGTCTCGCTTTCCCTACTACATGAACACCTACGGGATGCACTCGATCCACGGACGCGCTCCCGCCGTGGCTTCCGGCATCTCGGTGACCCGCCCCGACCTCTCGGTGTGGGTCATCACCGGTGACGGCGACGCCCTGTCGATCGGCGGCAACCACCTGATCCACGCCCTCCGACGGAACGTCAACCTCAAGATCCTGCTGTTCAACAACCAGATCTACGGGTTGACCAAGGGCCAGTACTCACCAACGTCGGAGCCAGGGAAGCGGACCAAGTCGTCGCCGGCCGGGTCGATCGACCATCCGTTCAACCCGGTCAGCCTCGCCCTCGGGGCGGAGGCCACGTTCGTCGCCCGCACGCTCGACATGGATCGGAACCACACGACGGAGATCCTCGAGGCGGCGTACGAGCACGAAGGCGCAGCGTTCATCGAGATCTATCAGAACTGCAACGTGTTCAACGACAAGGCCTTCATCCAGCTCACCGGCAAGGAGGAACGGGTCCACAACCGGATCAATCTCGAACACGGCAAGCCCATCACCTTCGGACCCGACGACGAGAAAGCGGTCATCCTCGATGGCGCCGAGGCCAAGATCGTGGACCGGGCATCGGTGGACGCATCCAGCATCCTCATCCACGACGAGACGCGGCCAGATCCGACGGTGGCGTTCGCCTTGTCCCGACTGTCTCATGGACCATACGGCCCCACCCCCCTCGGAATCTTCCGGCGGGTGAAGCGGCCGACCTATGAGGCACAGCTCGAGTATCAGGTGGCGGCGGCCAAAGCCAAGCAGGGAGAAGGCGATTTGGCGGCCCTCATCCGCTCGTATGGAACCTGGACCGTCGACGCCGACGGAAATACCCACGAGTCGAACGGGTCCAGCTCCAACGGCGCCGGCTCCAACGGCCAGGGTCGATGATCTTCGTGGCCGGCTGACCGGCCCCGCTCGGGACCTCTCGTGCCGGTCGATCCGGCGACGCTCGTCGTCGCACTCGTCATCACCTTCATCGCCGCCATCGTCCAGGGAACGATCGGAATCGGTCTCGGGTTGTTGTCGGTGCCCGTCCTGACCCTGATCGACCCGGTCCTCACGCCTGTTCCGCAGCTGATCGCCACTCTCCCGATGACGATGATGATGTCGGGAGGCGAAGCCCATGCCATCGAGTGGAGAGCGGTGGGTCGCGTCGTGGCCGCCCGCGTCCCGGGGATAGCGATCGGCATCGGGCTCCTGGCCATCGCCGACGACCATCTCCTCGACGGACTGATCGGAGCTTCCGTCCTGCTAGCGGTGATCATCATCGCTTCCGGGGTGACGATCCACCGCAACCGGACTTCCGAGCTGGTGGCGGGAGTCGTCTCCGGAGCGACCGCGACGATCAGCTCCATCGGTGGCCCACCACTCGCCCTTCTCTATCGTCGGGAATCCGGCTCGGCCGTCAGAGCCAACCTGGCGACCATCTTCTTCTTCGGCATCCTCATGACGGTGGCCGCCCGCGCCTTCTCCGGACACGTCTCCAGCACCGACCTGTGGGTATCGCTCTGGCTGGCACCGGTGGTCGTGGCCGGCTATCTCGTGGCCCGGCGGCTCCACGCCAAGATGGAAGGCCGAGCATTGCGGGCTTCGATCCTGGCGGTTTCTGCCCTCTCGGGTGCGGGTCTGCTGGTGCGCTCCCTCTTGAGCTGAGGACTCACCACTCCATCAGGACCTTGCCGGAGCGACCCGAGCCCACCATGGCGAAGGCATCCTCGTAGTCGTCGGCCGGGAACCGGTGGGTGATCACCTCAGATATGTCCAGACCGCTCTGGAGCATGGCCGACATCTTGTACCAGGTCTCGAAGATCCTCCGACCGTAGATGCCCTTGAGGGTGAGTCCCTTGAAGATCATCTCCACGACGTCGAGGCGGACTGCTCCCGAGGGAATGCCGAGGACGGCAACCTTCCCGCCATGGTTCATCACGTCCAGCATCTGATTGAAGGCGGCTTCGGTGCCCGACATCTCGAGCCCGACGTCGAACCCCTCTGTCATTCCCAGCTCATCCATCACCGACGCTGGATCGGACTCGGTCACATCCACGACCCGATCCACACCCATCCTCGAGGCCAACTCGAGGCGATAGGGATTCACATCGGTGACGACCACGAATCTCGCGCCGATGTGACGCACGATGGCTGCCGCCATCACGCCGATCGGGCCCGCCCCCGTGATCAGCACGTCCTCGCCGACGACGTCGAAGGCGAGGGCCGTGTGGGTGGCGTTGCCGAGAGGATCGAGCACCGCCGCCACTTCGTCGCTGACGTGGTCGGGCACCGGGTAGACGTTCTCGGCGGGCAGGGCGATGTACTCTGCGAAGGCGCCCGGGCGGCTGACACCGACCGACAGGTGGTTGTGGCAGAACTCGCGCCGCCCGGCCCGGCAATTGCGACAGTGGCCGCACGTTATGTGGCCCTCTCCAGCCACCCGCTCCCCCACCCGAAGCCCGTGGACCTCCGAGCCGACCTCGGCGATCTCGCCCATGAACTCGTGACCCACCACCATCGGCACGGGGATGGTGGAACTAGCCCACTCGTCCCAGTCGTGGATGTGGAGATCGGTGCCACAGATCGATGTTCGTCTGACCCGCACCAGCACCTCGTGGGGGCCGATCTGGGGAACCGGCACTTCTTCCATCCACAGGCCCGGCTCGGCCTTCGCCTTCACCAGGGCCTTCATCCGATCACCCGCATCTGGCGGCCGACCTCCACGAACGCTTCGACTGCCCGGTCGATGTCGGCTTCCGAGTGGGCGGCAGACATCTGGGTACGGATACGGGCCTGGCCTCTCGGCACCACCGGGAAGGAGAACCCGATCACGTAGATGCCTCGCTCCAGCAGAGCAGTGGCCATCTCTCCCGCCACCCGGGCGTCGCCGACCATCACGGGGATGATCGGGTGGTCGGCGCCGGTGAGTTCGAAGCCGGCCTCGGTCATTTCTCGCCGGAAGCGCTCGGCATTGCTCCGTAGTCTCCGGCGGAGGTCGTCGGATTCGTCCAGCAGCTCGAGGGCCCGCAGAGTGGTGGCGGCGATCACGGGAGCCAGCGTGTTGGAGAACAGGTAGGGCCGCGAGCGTTGCCGCAGCCACTCGATGATCTGTCTGCGCCCGCTGGTGTAACCGCCCGAGGCGCCTCCGAGAGCCTTGCCGAGTGTGCCTGTCACGATGTCGATCCGGTCGGAGGTGCCTGTGAGCTCCGGCGTGCCTCTCCCCCGCTCACCGACGAAACCGACGGCGTGGGAGTCGTCCACCATCACCAGGGCGTCGTAGCGATCGGCCAGCTCGCAAATGGACGCCAGGTCGGCCACCACACCGTCCATCGAGAACACTCCGTCGGTGGCGATGAGCCGATGCCGGGCGTCCTGAGCCTCCTTCAGCGCCGCCTCCAGCTCGGCCATGTCGTTGTTGGCGTAGCGATAGCGACGGGCTTTGCACAGGCGGATGCCATCGATGATGGAGGCGTGGTTGAGGGCGTCGGAGATCACCGCGTCCTCTTCGTCCAGGATCGTTTCGAACAGCCCCGTATTGGCGTCGAAACACGACGAATAGAGGATCGTGTCTTCGGTCCCGAGGAACTCCGAGATCCGCTCCTCCAGCTGGCGGTGGACGGTTTGGGTGCCACAGATGAACCGGACCGACGCCATCCCGTAGCCATATCGCTCCAGGGCCTGCTGGGCAGCTTGGATCAGCGCCGGATGATCGGCCAAGCCGAGGTAGTTGTTGGCACAGAAGTTGAGTACCTCGGTCCCGTCTTCGAGGGTGATAGCCGCTCCCTGGGGTGAGGCGATCACCCGCTCGTCTTTGAACAGGCCCTCGTCGCGGAGGCCCTGCATGCGAGCGGTCAGGTCGTTGAGGAGTGCTCGGGACATGTGAATGGAAACTAGCTGCCCGGGGCGAGGAAATCCCAGATTCGCTCCACCAATGCGGCCCGATCCAAAGGCCCACTGGGGTCGTACCAGCGCTCTAGTGCATTCACGATCGAGAGCACGAAGATCCCGCCCAGCTTCGGATCCACTTTCCAGTCGAGCGAGCCATCGGCGAGACCGTCGGCGATAGCCGCCCGGAAGGCGGCCTCGTAGGCGTCCCGAGCGGCAACGATGCGCCGGCGGTGCTCTCCATCGAGGAACCGGGCCTCGTTGAGGAAGGTGCGCACCTCGTCGTGATGGTCGATGACCACATCGACGTGGCCCGCCACCAGCGCTTTGAGTCTCTCGGCCCCAGTCCCCTCGATCTGTCGGGCCCGCTCCGCCGAGGCTTCGAACAGAGCGGCGCCCTTTTCGACCACCTCGACGAGCAGATCCTCTTTGGAGGTGACGTGCGAGTAGAGCGAGGAGCCGAGGAGGCCGAGTTCCTGACCGAGGTCCCGCATGGATGTCCCGTGGTAGCCGCGCTCCGCGAACAGGCGGCCGGCGGCGGCCACCACGTCGTCGCGGGAGTTCCGGCCGTTGGTCACTGTCCGTCGGCTGCCGACCGTCATACGTCGTAGTCCACGACGAGGGTGTCGCTCACCGGATGGGACTGGCACGTGAGGACGTAACCGGCCTCCAACTCGGAGTCGACGAGGGCGTAGTTCTTGTCCATCCGGACCTCACCTTCGACCACCTTGGCCTTGCAGGAGGCACACATGCCGCCTTTGCACGAGAAAGGCAGCTCGCTCCTCACCCGGAGAGCAGCGTCGAGCACCGACGTCTCGGGGTCCATACGTGTGCGGGTCGTGCGCCCGCCGAGAGTGATGCCGAGGGCGACCGACCCCGTGGCTTCCTCCGGATCCACGAGCGTGGCCGGGTCGACCGGTCCGGCGAAGAAGAGCTCGTCGTGGATCGATCCGTCGACAACGCCCCGGGCGGTCAGCAGAGAGCGGACAGACATCACCATTTCGTACGGACCACACAGGAACCACTCGTCGACCGAGTCGGCATCGACCACCGACTCGAAGAGAAGCGCCAGCTTTTCCTGGTCGATCCGGCCCGCATAGAGCTCGAGGTCGGGCTCCTCCCGGCTGAGGACGTGGATGAGGTGGAGTCGGTCGGGATAGCGGTCCTTCAGGCCCTCTACCTCATCGAAAAACATGATCGAGCTCGCTGTCCGGTTGCCGTAGATCAGGGTCCAGCGGCTAGCCGGTTCCGTTTCCAGGGTGGTGGAGACGAGCGACAGGATCGGCGTGATACCGGAACCGGCGGCGATGGCGGCGTAGTGGTTGGCCGCCGACGGGTCGGGCTCGATCACGAACTCGCCCACCGGAGGCATGACCTCGAGGATCTCGCCGGCCTGGAGGGAACTCGTCGCCCAAGTCGAGAACGCACCACCGCTGAGACGCTTGATCCCGACACGCAGCTTGCCCGAATTGGCGTTGGTGCATATGGAGTAGCTTCGTCGCACGTCGACTCCGTCGACCTCCGCCCGGATCGTCACGTGCTGGCCCGGCAGGTAGCGGAACTCGTCCTGTAGATGAGGGGGGACGTCGAAGGTCACGGCGACGGCGTCGTCGGTCAGTGGCTCGACTTCCACCACCCGCAGCGGATGGAACTCGACCGCCATCAGATCTCCTTGAAGTGGTCGAATGGCTCGCCACACGCATCGCAGACCATCAGTGCTTTGCAGGCGGTGGAGCCGAATTCCGAAACGATGTGGGTGGCGCTGTCCCGGCATCGGGGACAGAGGATGGGGCTATCGAGCAACCGGGCCAGATCGCGCGGCGGGGCGATCCCACCCTGTTCGAGCTTGCGACGTCCTTCTGGGGTGATGTCATCGGTGGTCCAGGCCGGTGAGAACACCGTCCGCACCCGAGTCTGAGTGAATCCCGCCTGTTCCAGGGCCTGCAGGATGGAATCGCGAATCACCTCCGTGGCCGGACAGCCCGAATACGTCGGTGTGACGGTCACCGTGACGAAACCGGACTCGTCGACTTCGACGTCGCGCAGGATTCCCAGCTCCTCGATGGTCACGAACGGCAGTTCGGGGTCTTCGACGGCCGCTACCACCCGACGAGCCTGGGTTGCAGTCTCCGTTCTCACCACGCCATCTCCGGGTAGGTTCGCTGCATCCACTGCATTTCGGCCAAGAGGTGCCCGAGATGTTCGCTGTGGAATCCGAGGCGACCCCCGGCCCGGACGTATTCGTCGTCGGGACGGTGTAGCCCCGCCTCGGCGAGAACGGCGTCGACGGTGGCGTCCCAGGCGGGACGGAGGCTGGCCGGCTCGACCCCGATGCCGGAATCCGCCATCTCTTCGTCGACGTCGTCGGCCAGGAACGGCTCGCCGGTGAAACGCCACAGGCGATCCACCGCTCCTTGCATCCGCTGGTGACTCTCGTCGGTGCCGTCTCCGAGTCGGACCACCCACGTGGAGGAGTGCCGCAGGTGGTAACGAGCTTCCTTGACCGCCTTCTGGGCGATACCGGCCAGAGTGGCGTCCGCTGAACTCGACAGTTCCTCCCACAGCGGTACCTGCCAGGCGTCGATGAAGAACTGGCGGGCCATGGTGTGAGCGAAATCTCGATTGGGCTGCTCACACAGGATCAGGTTCAGGAACTCGCGCTCCGTCCGCTTCATCGCCAGGTCGTCCTCGTCCCGACCGGCGCCCTCCACATCACCGGCATAGGTGAGGAGGTTCCGGGCCACCCCGAGATGGTCGAGGGCGATGTTCCCGAGAGCGATGTCCTCTTCCAGGTCGGGACCGCGGCTGATCCACTCCCCCAGCCGCTGCGCCAGCACGAGGTTGTCGTCACCCAACCGCAGTAGATAGGCGAAACGAGGGTCCAGGTCGAGGCTCGGCATCCCCTGCGGAGCTCCCGAGATAGTCACATCTGCCCCACTTCGTCGGGTATCTCGTAGTGAGTTGCATGCCGGTAGACCTTCTCCGACGCCTCGTAGTAGTCGATGGCCTCGTCAGGCTCGAAAGCATGGATCTCCGATGACGGGACCACCCAGATGCTCACGCCTTCCTGACGTCGGGTGTAGACGTCACGGGCGGCTTGGAGGGCGGTCTCGGCATCGGGAGCGTGTAACGAGCCGGAATGCACATGAGACAGGCCGCGTCGCTGGCGGACGAAGACTTCCCACATCGGATAGCCGTGGCGAACGTCCGAAGAGGTGTCGAACTGTTCGCCGGGCAGATGAGGAACGTCGTAGCTCATATCAGACCGCCACCTTTCTCGAACGCTTCGCCTCGTACGCCAAAGCGGCCTCCCGAACCCAGGCGTTCTCCTCCCAGGCCTCCCGCTTGTTCTCCAGGCGCTCGCGATTCATAGGGCCGTTGCCCTGGACCACGTTCCAGAACTCCTCCCAGTCGATCTCTCCGAAGTCGTAGTGGCCCCGCTCCTCGTTCCACCTCAGATCCGGATCAGGCAGGGTCACTCCTAGGTACTCCGCCTGGGGAACCGTCATGTCGACGAACTGCTGGCGCAGCTCGTCGTTCGAGACCCGCTTGATCTTCCAGGCCATCGACTGCTCGGTGTGAGAGGAATCGGCGTCCGGGGGCCCGAACATCATCAGCGACGGCCACCACCAGCGGTCGACGGCGTCCTGGGCCATCGCCTTCTGCTCCGGTGTGCCCCGACACAACGTGAGGAGGATCTCGTAGCCCTGTCGCTGGTGGAACGACTCCTCCTTGCAGATGCGGACCATCGCCCGGGCGTACGGCCCGTAGGAACAGCGAGTGAGCATCACCTGGTTGGTGATGGCCGCTCCGTCGACCAGCCACCCGATGGCCCCCATGTCGGCCCAGGTCAAGGTCGGGTAGTTGAAGATCGACGAGTACTTGTGTCTGCCGCGGTGGAGCAGGTCCACCATCTCGTCTCGGCTGATGCCCAGCGTCTCGGCCGCCGAGTAGAGGTACAAGCCATGGCCCGCTTCGTCCTGCACCTTGGCCATGAGGATCGCCTTGCGCCTCAGGGTGGGCGCCCGAGTGATCCAGTTCCCTTCGGGCTGCATCCCGATGATCTCGGAATGGGCGTGCTGGGCGATCTGGCGGATCAGGTTCTTGCGGTAGCCGTCCGGCATCCAGTCGGTGGGCTCGATCTTCTCCTCGGCCTCGAGGAGGGTCGCGAACCGTTCCTCTCCCGAGGTTCGCTGGGCCAGAGTCTGATCGATCATGACCCCAGTCAAGCAAACGAACGTTCGTTTGTAAAGCTCACCCCGCCATCCGTTTGGCCAGGGCAGCGATCCGCGCCCGGCTGGCGACCGAGTTGACCGCGTCCAGGGCCAGACGCTGGAGCGATTCGAGAGGGGTGGCGGGATGCGACGCCACCTTGTAGCGGACCCCGGCATCCGGATCAGCGGACAGGAGTTCCAGGACGTGCGGTGAGGTGTCCGGTCGATTGGCGGCCGTGCGCCGGGCGTGGAGCGGAATGCGAGTGAGTTCGATGTGAGCCACGATGCCTCCTGACCTCTCAGACGTCGAAAGACGACTCCGAGTTCCCGGGCCGGTTCATTCCGTCACCGGCCGTCCGTATGCTCACGACGATGAATCTCGAAGCCCGGTTTCCCGGTCCGCCGTGGCTAGGGCGCGGGTTGGTCGTGGAACCGGGCGATCCCCTACCCGCCCCCGCCGACACCTGGCCGACGATGGTGATCGACGAGGCGACGCTGTCGGAACCGGAACCGGCCCTGGATGCTCTCGATGCCTGGTGGCGGAACCGGGTGCCGTCGGTCGTGGTGCTGGACGTCCCCTTCGCCGCGCTCAAGGAGGCTGAACGCATCGAAACCGAGCCATATCACCTCGACCCGTCTTTCGAGTTCCGCCGCGAACGGCTGCATTTCCTGGTGTGGATCAACCGTTACGACGGGAGAGGAGGCCGACTCCGGTGGCACCACGGCGAGCGCGCCCTGCGATTGGGCGCCGAGGCGTCGACCGCCGCCGACGTCGCCGTCGCCGGCGTACCGGCATGGATCGACGGTGGCCCCAGGGGCAGCCTCCAACGCTCGGACGTCATCCACGTCGAGAGCGTTTGGGCGGGCTCGCTCGAGCTCGACGGAGCGGAAGCGCCCCGAGCCGACCTAGCACCGGATCAGATGCAGGCGGTACAGCACCCCTTCGGGGCAGCCCGGGTGATCGCTCCCGCCGGTTCCGGCAAGACTCGGGTCCTGACCGAGAGGATGCGTCATCTGCTCACCGACCGGTCGTGGAACCCCGACTCCGTCACCGCACTCGCCTACAACCGGCGGGCGGCGGAGGAGATGACGTCGCGCCTGACGGGCGCCGGCCCGGCCCACGTTCGTACTCTTCACGCCTTCGGGTACGAGATCCTGGGACGGGCTCGCGGCGGGCGACCGCGGATCCTGGGAGAACGTGAGATCCGGCGCTTGCTCGAGCGCCACGCTCCCGTACGTCCGCGGGCGAACGAAGACGCTCACGCCCCCTATATCGAGGCGCTGTCCGAGATCCGGACGGCACTGCGATCACCGCAGGAGATCGAGGAGGAACGTGACGACGTGCCCGGGCTCGCCGAGCTCTTCCCCCTCTATCGCCGTGACCTCGGGCGGATGGGCGCCATCGACCACGACGAGCAGATCTACGGCGCAGTCGAAGCCCTCCTCGCCGACCCCGACCTGCGCCACTGGGCACAGTCTCGATGCCGCCACCTCCTAGTGGACGAGTTCCAGGATCTGACCGCCTGCCATCTCCTCATGATCCGTCTGCTCTCAGCGCCCGCCTACGACACCTTCGGCGTCGGCGACGACGACCAGGTGATCTACGGCTACGCCGGAGCCAGCCCTCTCTACCTGCTCGACTACCAGCGCTATTTCCCGGGAGCATCCCAGCACGAATTGGAGGCCAACTACCGGTGCCCTGCTCCAGTGGTCGAGGCAGCTTCACGGTTGCTCAGCCACAACGGCATTCGCATCCGCAAGCAGATCCGGGCGGGAAAGGAATCACCCTCCCACGATGCCATCGAGATCGTGCGCGCCCGGGAGGCCGACATGGGCAAGCAGTTGTTGTCCGTGGTGAGCTCGATCTTGGATCGGGCAGATGCCTCCGACATCGCGATCTTGACGCGCGTCAACGTCGGCCTGCTGGTTCCCCAGATAACTCTGGCCGAGGCCGGCCTTCCCGCCGACACGGTCCTCGACCCAACGCTCCTCGAGCGCTCCGGCGTCCGCACGGCCATGGCGTGGCTCCGCCTCGCCTCGGCGGCTGCCCACGACGAGCCCATGGCCGGTCCCGACCTCGTCGAAGCGACCCGCCGCCCCGGACGCGGACTGTCTCCGGGCGTGCGTTCGGCCCTCGGCCGCGGATCGTGGCTCCTCGACCGATTGGCGGCTTTTGCCGACGGGTCCAACGACGCTCGCACGGGGATGCGGCTCCAGGAACTGGTGGACGACATCACCGAGCTCTCCGCCCTGGCCTCCGAGGGTTCACCCGTCGCCGAACAACTCGTGTTCGTACGCGATCGGCTGCGGCTCGGGAGCGCCCTCGACCGCCTCGACAACTCGCGCGGACGCCCGACCGGTGGCCACAGCGACGACCTCGACGCTCTGATCGTCCTGGCCCACACCCATCCGGAGGTCGATGCTTTCGAGCCGTGGCTCCGTTCGAGTCTCGACCGGAGCCAGGTAGGCGGGAGTCGCATCACCCTCTCAACGGTCCATCGCGTCAAGGGCTTGGAATGGCCTCACGTGATCGTCTGGGACGCCTCCACAGGCGTGATGCCCTACCGCCTGGCCGAGGACGTGGAAGAGGAGCGCAGGATCTTCCACGTCGCACTGACACGCTGCTCCGAGTCGGTCACGATCATCGGGAGGACCGGCGCCATGTCCCGGTTCGTGCCCGAGCTCACCGGCGCCGCTCCGGTTCTCGAGCCCAAGAAGCCTTCTCGACCGGGAATCACTCCCGAGATCGGCATGCGAATGCGCTGGCAGGGATACTCGGCGGTGGTCGTGGGCATCGACGACCGGGGGGTATCCGTCAAAGTGGGTGGGGCCTCCCGCCTGACGATCGACTACGGCGAAACCGTGGCCATCGACGGCCGCCGAGTGCGGCTGCAGCGTCCGGCCTGAGATCTCGGAGACAAGTACTTGCATTCTTGGAAACCACTCGCTTATACTTTCCACCACGGCAAGTATTGCGACAGGAGGTCAGCAATGACAGATCCGATCCGAGCCCTCGACCAAGCCAGACAGGATCGTCTGGCGACATACGTCGGCGACACCATGGCGAAGGTTCCGTGGTGGTATCACGTCGGGCTGGGCCTGGCGAGCGGTCTCGCCGTCGCCGGCGGGGGCATAACTCCCCGCTGGCTCGGCGTGGCGATGGCTCTGGTAGGTGCGGCGGCCATCGGTGCCCTCGTCGGCTGGTGGACCCGGCGGGCTGGGGCCATCCCCCGGCTTCGGAACATGCCCAGGCCACTGCGGAACGTCCTCATCACCTACTGGGTCGTGTTCGCCGTAGTGGTTGGATCCATGTTGATCTGGGCTTTCGTTTCCCAGAGTCAATCGGCCTTCGTGCGAGCGGCGGTGGTCCAGCTGCTGGTGGTGAGTGTCGGTGGCATCCTCACGGACCACTGGTATGCCCGGCGCGCCCAAGCGCTCGCGGAACGGGAGGGTCTGCGACGTGGCTGAGCTGAACCCGGTCATCCACGGCCAGAAGCGGCTCCGGATCATGGCGATCCTGTCGGCGGCGGAAGCCGAGTTCGCCTATCTCCAGGAGCGGCTCGACCTTTCGGCTCCCGATCTCTCGAAACAGGTTCGCCAACTCGTCGACGCGGGCTATGTCAAAGCGAACAAGACAGGGCGTGGTCCCGGTAGCACGACTTGGTTCCGCCTCACGCGGGACGGCCGTCGGGCCTACGACGAGTACGTCGAGAGCCTGCGACAGCTGATCGGCGATGCGGCCGGCACCTGATCACTCTTCGATCGCCCGGCGCACGTCGGCCGGGATCCGGGCAGCCTCCGGCATCCGAAGGGGCGTGATCGAGATGGCACCGTCGTGGGCGGCGTCGATATCGGAGCCGTCCACGGCGTCGATCTGGTTGATGCCTCCCCCGTAGGCATGGACGTAGGCACCGTCGTCGGCGAGCGTGAACAGCCGGTCGTAGCCGACCCGGGCGATAGAGGTAACGCGTCGCTCCGTAGTCTCGGTCGACTGGAAGGGGATGTTGATCGAGATCACGTCCGAATGCTGGAAGATCCCCGACTTCTCCGATCTCCGGATCAGGTCGACACTCAGCTCCGCCAATCGCTCCCAGTCGTCCGCCGCTTCAGGTGCCGTGGCCACCGACCGCCATTCGTGCCAGTCGCCGATCGTTCCCGTGGACAGAGCGACAGCAGGAATGCCGGAGATCCAGGCCTCCACGGCTGCCCCCACCGTTCCCGACGACATCAGGAAGCCGGCTCCGTGGTTGTAGCCGAGGTTGATTCCGGACACGACCAGATCGGGAGGCGGTCCGAGAGCGTGGATGCCGAGTTGGACGGCGTCGGCTGGATACCCCGAGACCGCGTACATCGATACACCCCCACGCTCGACTTTCTCGACCCGGACCGGATCGAACCGGGTGATCGCCTTGCCGACCCACGAACGCTCCCGGTCGGGAGCCACCACCCGGACTTCTCCGAGTTGCTCGCAGGCGCGTGCCAGCGCCGGCAAGGCGGGCGCGTCCACCCCGTCGTCGTTCGTGACCAATACTCGCGTCATGAGGCGATCCTTTCGCCGAGGAACTCGGTGACCAGGCGGCCGAAGGTCGCCGGTACCTCCAGCATCGCGACATGACCGACATCGGGAAGGATCTCGACTTGCCAATCGGGCCGCATTTCCGCCAGCCGTTCGGCCGCCTTCGCCGACACCAGACGATCCTCGCCTCCATGGATCACCAGCGTCGGCGCCTGTACGGCCGCCACGTCGCGATCATGAGGTCCTCGACGGAGGGCGGACCAGATCACGGAACGAGTCGCCTCGGTGAAAGCCCGATCGATGCCGGGAATGTCTCGGCGCCGCTCGGCGACCTCGACGTGGAGGTCGACCACTTCGGGTCCCAGCCTCTCCGGGCGGGCCGCACAAAGTGCCAACATCCACCGTGCCACGGCTTCCGGTGATAGGAGAGTCCGACGACCGTACAACAGCAGTCGGGCCACGCCGGGCAACATGTATGCCAGGAACAACGCCGCCACGAGTGGATCGGGGAGATCTCTGCGAAATGGCCAAGGAGCGGCGGGAGAAACCAGCACCAGGCGTTCGACGGTCTCGGGAGCGACTGCCGCCTGGCGGAGAGCGATGGCCCCGCCCATCGAGTTGCCGATGAGGACGGCCGGCCGGCCCAGGGTCCGGAGATATCGATCCAGCACCCTCCGATTGATGTCGAGACCGGCTCCGTCCGGGGCAGGTGGTGACAACCCGAAGCCGGGCAGATCGATGGCATCGACCTCGCCGACGGACCGGAGGTAGCGGGCCGATGGAATCCAGTTGGCGTACGAACCGCCCAGACCGTGCACGCAGACCACGGGCACTCCCTCACCACCCAACCCGGCCACGTGGACCGGGCTGGGTAGATCGACCCATCGGGACCTGATTCCGTCCGCCTTCATCAGCCCGAGAGTAGGGGCATTCGGCGACTTGCCTGCACGCCAACGGTCTCGCCTCCTACCCTGGGCTCGTGCCGAACGACAGAGAAGTACTCGTAGCCGCCTCGGAGCGGCTCAAACGGGCCCTCGAGCGCGGCACGGGCACCAGCCTCGACGCCGACGAAGTGCAAGTCCTCGGCCGGTTGCTCCACGTCTTCGCATCCGCCGCGCTCGGGACCGCGACCGGACGGGAGGCGTGCGCCGTGTGCGGGCGTCCGGAGCACAAGTTCGAAGCAATCGGTTCCTATCCCCGGCACCGATACGAACGGGCCATCCTGGTCCCGCTGGCTCCACCGGAGCCCGCCGGCGGATGACCGTAGTCCAGTACTACAAACATCCTCGGACACGGCATTGGCGCCACGAGATGATTCGCCTCGGTGAGGACGCCCACGGTGTCTGGCTGGGAGCAACCCGAGGGACGATCGTGCAACGGGGTGACGAGGAGCCGATCTCGCTCACACGAGCCTTCGTCCAGCTCATCACCCCGGATCGGTGGTGGTCGGCGATCTTCAACCACGATCATGCGATCGAGGTCTACGTGGACGTGACCACCGTCGCCGAGTGGGTCTCGCCCGACCGGGTAGAGATGGTCGATCTCGATCTGGACGTGATTCGACGCCAGGACGGCACCGTCTATGTCGCCGACGAAGACGAGTTCGAAGAGCACCGCGTGACCCTGGGATATCCACCCCGGATGGCGGATGTCGCCCGGACCACCGCTGCCCGTCTCGTCCTCGACCTGGAGGCTCGACGCCCTCCTTTCGACGGATCCTGGTCGAGGTGGCTGGCTGAGGTCGTCTAGGCCAGCGCCACCAGGTCCAGCATCTCCTCGTCGAAGTAGGCGGTATCACCTTCGGGCATCAGGATCGCTCTATCCGGCCCGAGGCGGGCCACGAAGTCCGTGTCGTGGCTGACCAGCACGACCGTCCCCTGGTACTGCTCGAGGGCGGCCAGCAATGCGTCCTTGGCCTGTGGATCCAGGTTGTTGGTCGGCTCGTCCAGCAGCAGCACATTGGGACGAGCCATGACCAGCATCGCCAGAGCCAGCTTGGTTTTCTCCCCTCCCGACAGGGTGGCGGCATCCTGGTCGACGCGGTCGGCGAGGAGGAAGTGTCCCAGTACCGTGCGCAGCATCTGATCCGGCTGGTCCGACACCGAACGCAGATGGTCGAGCACCGAGACGCCGGCACGGATCTGCTCGTGCTCCTGGGCGTAGTAGCCGACGGTCGTGTTGTGGCCCAGTTGGACTTCCCCGAGATCAGGTGTCTCGACACCGGCCAGGATGCGCAGGAGTGTCGTCTTCCCGGCGCCGTTGAGGCCCAGGATCAGCAGCCGCTCGCCCCGATCGGTGTCCACGTCTACATCGACGAAGACCACGTTGTCACCGAAGGCCTTGGCCAGGCCTTTGGCAGTGAGCGGGGTGCGACCTGACGGGGCGGGTTGGGGGAACTGCACCGCCACGTTGCGTCCCCGCCGTTGGACCTCGACCAGTTCACGGCGGATCCGTTCGACCCGAGTCTCCATCGAACTCGCCACCTTCGACAGCTTCTCCGTCCGGCCCTTGAACCGTCGGATGTTCGACTCGAGACGGGCGATCTCGGCCTCCTGATGCCGCCGCTCCTTCTCGCGCTGCTCCCGACGCCGCTCCCGCTCGGCCAAGAAGTGCGAGTAGTTGCCGCGGTAGGCCTCGATCTTGCCGTGCTCCAGTGAGAGCACAGAGGTGATGGCCTCGTCGAGCAGAGGAAGATCGTGGCTGATCACCAAGAGCCCGCCCTTGTAGGACCGTAGGTGGTCCATCAGCCATGCCTTGGCATCGAGATCCAGGTGGTTGGTGGGCTCGTCCAAGAGCAGGATGTCGGTCTCGGCGAAGAGAATCCGAGCGAGCTCCACCCGGCGCCGCTGCCCGCCCGACATGGTGGCGATCGGCTGGTGCAGGTCGTCGTCACCGATCCCGAGTGCCGCCGCCACTCGCTTGGCCTCGGCCTCGGCCACGAAGCCGCCCCGGGCCTCGAACTCATCCTGCAGACGAGCGAACCTGGCGATCGCCCGGTCGCGCGGCTCGCCGTCCAGTCGCTCGATCTTGCGGCGCGTCTCCTCGATCCGACGGAGCATGCTTCCGATCTGGCGAGCTGCCAAGATCCTCTCGAGCGCGGTGACGTCGGGCCGCTCGAGGTCGGGCGGGTCGGTCTCTTGAGAGAAGTAACCGAGATCGCCGGTGCGAGAGATGCTTCCGGCGGCCGGTGCGGTGTAGCCGACCAGGGTCCGGATCAGGCTGGACTTGCCGGCGCCGTTGCGCCCTACGAGGCCGATCTTGTCGCCTGGTTGCACGCTGAAAGAGACCCCGTCCATGAGAGTGACGGGGCCGACGTCGATTCGCAGGTCTTTGACGACGATCACGGGATCACCAGGTTATTCGGGCATCCGTGCGACAGAGGCCGAATTTCGCGCCACCCGGCGTCGCCGGCGGTGCAGCGGGCCTAGGCCCTACCGCCTGCACCCTCCTGATCAGATTCCGGCGAACAGATCGCCCTGGTCCGCCACCTCGATCGTGCTGTGCACCCGATAGAAGGTCTCGGTGCCCACCACCTCTTCCCGCATGTCTTCGTCGACCCGGAGCATGAACCAGTCCTCGGGGATCTGGCTGCGATGGGCCCGCAACGCCTCCAACTTGGTGTCGATCCACTTGGCAGTGTTCACGGTGGTCAGCAACTCATCCGGTGTCCCACTGACCGCCGCCCGGTCGTACTGCTCCTGGGTGATCTCGCCGGCCGCCAGTCGGATCTCGGCGAAACGGCGGCGGCGGCTGCGGGGCCAGGCACTCCAGTAGACCTTGGGAACGATCCAGGGTTCCTCGTCCTCCTCCAGCGGATACCGCTCCATGTCGGGGGCAGCCCAAAATGCCGCCAGGCCGACCCGGTGGACCTGGATGTGGTCAGGGTGGCCGTAGCCGCCATACGGGTCGTAGATCGTCATCACATCCGGCCGGAACCGGCGGATGTGGCGGACCAAGCGACCCACCGCTTCGTCGAAATCGGCCTGCCAAAAACAGTCCGGATGGAGGTTGGAATCCTCTCCCATCATCCCCGAGTCCCGATAGCCGAGAAACGCCTGTTGCTCCACGCCGAGGATGGCCATGGAGGCGGCGATCTCCTCGGCCCTGACCTCCGCGAGGCGGGGTCGGATCGAGTCGGGGTCGTCGTAGTTGTGGATCTCGCCCAGCGCGCCGTCGGTGGCGGTGACGACGAATGTGGGGCGCCCCGATGCGGCCGCATCGGCCAGAACCCCACCGGTCTGGATCACCTCGTCGTCGGGGTGGGCGTGAAAACTCAAGAGTCCGGGCATCCTGACAAGCTAACACTGCTCGGAGACATTCCGGTCCTCGCCCCGGTTACGATCACCTCCGATGCCGGACGCCTCCTTCTCCCACCGAGCCGTCGCCGACGCCCCTCCTGAAACAGCTTGGCATCGCCTCCAGGATCCGGCCGTCTGGGCGAACGTGACCGGGATCGACTCGACCGACTCCCATCGACATCGAGAAGGGCGCTTGGTCGGGTTCTCGTTCACCACCGTCATCGGAGGCATCAGCTACCGGGGCGACGCTCGGGTGACGGCGGCGACGCCCAATGAGACGATGACTCTGGCGGTCGAGACCAAAGAAGTCACCGGCCGAATCGACGTCGCCCTGCGCCCAAACGGCTCGGGGACAGCCCTCGATGTGGCGATGGTGATGCGTCCGGCCGGGCTCGTCGGCAGCTTCATCTTTCCCGTCGTCCGGGGCGCCGTGTCGGACGGGTTCGGGGACTCGGTGGAACGTCTGGCGGCGGCGCTGACGGACCCCCGGGATCAGACGTGACCCGAGACCGCCTGCCCGGCGCGGTCTAGATCGATTCCCCTGACCAGGACCTGCTTTCGACGCGACGTCTCACCCGCCACCAACTCCACCCGGGCACCGAAGATCTTCTCGAGCAGCTTGCAGACCTCTCGATTGGCCCGCCCGCCTTCGGGGGGAGCGGACACCCGGATACGCAGGGCATCAGCGTGAACGCCTTTGACCTCCGTGCGTGAGGCACCCGGCACGACCCAGCACTCGACGACCACGCCCTCGGGGTGATCGGAGAGGAAGATCGGCGTGTTAACCAGGCGCTCCCGGGGTGCCAGGCTCGGTGGCGACATCCGATTCGGCCGTGGCTGCTAGCTCCTCGGCGACCCGGGCCGCCTCCTCCCGCCCACCATCGGCGAGAGTCGCCCGGTCGGTCAGGAGCGTGACCTGGTTGTCGAGGATCTGCATGAACCCGCCGTGGACGCCGATGGTGACGCGGCCTTGGTCGGAGTCGATCACGACCGCCCCGGTCTGGAGGGCGGCCATCACCGGCTCGTGATCGGCCAGGATGCCCATTTCGCCCTCGGGCGTCCGAGCGATCACGAAGGTCGCCTCTCCCGACCACACCGTCTCCTCCGGGGAGACGACGTCGACCTGGAAGGTCTTCGCCACTAGGCGGCCTCTCCCTCTCTGGCGAGCTCTGCCGCCCGCTTCTCGACGTCCTCGCGGCCACCCACCATGTAGAAGGCCTGCTCCGGGTACTGGTCCATCTCGCCGTCGATGATCGCCCGGAAGGAGCTGATCGTCTCTTCGAGCGGCGTGTACACGCCGGCCTGGCCGGTGAACTTCTCGGCCACGAACATCGGCTGGGCCAGGAACCGCTGGATCCGGCGAGCCCGACCCACGATGAGCTTGTCCTCTTCGGAGAGCTCGTCGATACCGAGGATGGCGATTATGTCCTGGAGATCCTTGTAGCGCTGCAGGATCCTCTGCACCTCGGTGGCGACGAAGTAGTGCTCTTCACCGATCAACTGGGGATCGAGGGCCCGGCTGGTCGAGTCGAGGGGATCGACGGCCGGGTAGATGCCCAGGGCGGTCAGGGGACGGCTCAACACCGTGGTGGCGTCCAGGTGGGCGAAGGCCGTGTGTGGCGCCGGGTCGGTGATGTCGTCGGCGGGCACGTAGATCGCCTGCAACGAGGTGATCGACTTGCCCTTCAGAGAGGTGATCCGCTCCTGGAGGAAGCCCATCTCGTCGGCCAGGTTGGGCTGGTAGCCCACCTCGGATGGCATGCGTCCGAGCAGGGTCGACACCTCGGAACCCGCCTGGGTGAACCGGAAGATGTTGTCGATGAACAACAACACGTCCTGGTTCTGCTCGTCGCGGAAGTACTCGGCCATGGTCAGGGCCGAGAGGGCGACGCGGAGGCGAACACCGGGCGGCTCGTCCATCTGACCGAAGACCAGAGCCGTCTTGTCCAGCACCTCGGCCTCTTCCATCTCGAGGAAGAGGTCGGTGCCCTCACGAGTGCGCTCACCGACGCCGGCGAACACCGACACACCACCGTGCTGGCCGGCCACCCGGTTGATCATCTCCTGGATGAGCACGGTCTTGCCGACACCGGCGCCGCCGAACAGACCGATCTTGCCACCTTCGAGGTAGGGGCAGATGAGGTCGAGCACCTTGATCCCGGTTTCGAAGATCTTCCGCTGAGGCTCCACGTCCTCGAAGGCGGGAGGCTGGCGGTGGATCGGCCACCGAGGCTCGCTGAAGTCGAGATCGGGAGCGTCGAGCGACTGGCCCCACACGTTGAAGATGTGGCCGAGGACCTGGTCGCCCACGGGCACCGTGATGGGGCCACCGGTGTTCACGACAGGAGCGCCCCGGGTCAAGCCGTCGGTCGGGGCCATGGCGATGGCCCGCACGCGGGACTGGCCGACGTGCTGGGCTACTTCGGCCACGACCGTGCGCTGCTCACCGCCGAGTTCGTATTGGATCTCGACCGCGAACAGGATCTCGGGCAGCTCTCCCGGCGGAAACTCGATGTCTACGACCGGGCCCGCCACCTTGACGATGCGGCCGGTGCTCTGCTTGTCGGACATTGTCACGCTCCTCTCACAACTTCTATGACTCGCTCAAAGCTTGGGCGCCACCCACGATCTCGGTGATGGCGGTGGTGATCTCGGCCTGACGGGCCCGGTTGGCTTGCACGGTCAGTCGGCGGATCAGTTCCTCGGCATTGTCGGTGGCCGCCTTCATCGCTCGACGCCGCGCCGAATGCTCGGACGCGGAGGACTCCAGCAGCATCGAGAAGACGGTCGCCTCCACGTAGCGGGGAAGCAGCCGGTCGAGGATCTCCGAGGGCGAAGGCTCGAACTCGTAGGTGACCGAGGGACCCTCCCCGGTGCCTTCCGGCGGCACGATCGGCAACAGGTCGAAGGCGGTGGGTACCTGGCTCAGAGCCGACTTGAAGGTGGTGTAGTAGGCCTCGACCTTGTCGGCGTCGCCGGAGGCGTATGCCTCCATGACGATGTTCGCGATCGAACGTGCATCCCCGTAACCGGGCGTGTCGGTCACGCCGAGCCATGCCTGTTGGATTCGATATCCGCGGTAGCGGAAGTAGGACTGGGCCGTCTTGCCGACGGTGAACAGAGCGATGTCCCGGCCGGCCTTGCGGTGATCGATCATCGCCTGCTCGGCGAGGCGAATGACGTTGGTCGAGTAGGCGCCGGCCAAGCCGCGATCTGCGCCCACCACGACCACACCAACCGTCTCGATCGGCCGCTGCTCCAACAGCATGTGGCTCGCTCCCCCGCCATTTCGGCCACCCACGTTCTGGATGACCTCGATGAGCTTGGCGGTGTAGGGCTTCGAGGCATTGACTCGGGCAGTCGCCTTGGGGATGCGGGAAGCCGCGATCAGCTCCATGGCACGAGTGATCTTCTTGATCGACTCGACGCTCCGGATCCGGCGTCGGGTGTCACGGAGGGCGGCACTCGCCATCTTCCGTCAGCCCTCCCCACCTTCGGCGGTGAACACCTCGGTATAGCTCCGGATCGCCTCCTTGAGACGCTCCTCGTCTCCGATCTCACCCGTGTCGCGGATCGTGTCCAGGACGTCACCGAACCTGGCCCGCACGTGCTCACGGAGACCGTTCTCGAAGCGGCGGATGTCGCCGACGGCGATGTCGTCCATGAACCCTTCAGTCACCGCGTAGATGACGAGCACCTGCTCCTCGACCGGCATCGGCTGGTACTGGGGCTGCTTGAGCACCTCGACCACGCGCTGACCGCGCTCCAGCTGAGCCAGCGAGGCGGCGTCCAGGTCGGAGCCGAACTCGGCGAAAGCAGCCAGGTCGCGGTATTGGGCCAGGTTCAGGCGCAACGGACCGGCGATCTTCTTCATCGCCTTGATCTGCGCGTCACCACCCACCCGGGACACCGACGTACCGGCGTTCATGGCGGGACGGATGCCCTGATAGAACAGGTCGGTCTCGAGGAACACCTGGCCGTCGGTGATGGAGATCACGTTCGTCGGGATGTAGGCCGAGATGTCGTTGGCCTTGGTCTCGATGACCGGGAGGCCGGTGAGTGAGCCGGCACCCAGCTCGTCGCTCAGCTTGGCGCAACGCTCGAGAAGCCGGGAGTGGAGATAGAAGACGTCTCCGGGATACGCCTCACGCCCGGGCGGGCGCCGCAGGAGGAGCGATATCTCACGGTAGGCGATCGCCTGCTTGGTGAGGTCGTCGAACATCACCAGCGCGTGCTGGCCATTGTACATCCAGTGCTGGCCGATGGCGGAACCGGCGTATGGCGCGTACATCTGGAGAGCGGGCGATGCGGAAGCCGGGGCGTTGACCACCACCGTGTACTCCATCGCACCGTGCTCGGTCAGCACGTCCACCACTTCGGCGACCGTCGACGCCTTCTGGCCGATCGCCACGTAGACGCACTTCACTTCCTGATCGGTGCCCTGGTAGCGCTTCTGGTTGATGATGGTGTCGACCAGGAGGGCGGTCTTTCCGGTCTGACGGTCACCGATGATCAGCTGGCGCTGGCCTCTCCCGATCGGAGTCATCGAGTCGATCGCCTTGATACCGGTCTGGAGCGGCTCCTTGACCGGTTGGCGCATGACCACCGAAGGTGCCTGCGTCTCGAGCAGACGGCGCTCCGTCGCCTCGATGGGGCCTTTTCCGTCGATGGGATTGCCCAGGGTGTCGATCACCCGGCCCAGGAGGGCGTCGCCCACCGGGACCGAGAGGACCTGGCCGGTCTGCTTGACGGGATCACCCTCCTCGATGTGGGAGTACTCACCCATGAGGACCACGCCGAGGTCGGTCTCGTCGATGTTGAGAGTCACGCCCAGGAGGCCGCCAGGGAACTCCAATAGTTCGGAAGCCATGACCGAGGGGAGACCCTCCACCCGGGCCACACCGTCGGCGATGGAGGTGACATACCCGACCGTCTCCTGTGTGACGGTCGGTTCCCAACCCTCGAGGTTGCGGCGGATGCTTTCTGTGATTTCTTCGGCAGTGATAGTCAGATCAGCCATGGGTCCTCCTCATCGGACCTGGAGGGTGTTGCGGAGCGATTCGAGCTTGGAGGCGACCGAGCCGTCGAACACCCGATCACCGACCCGGGCGACCACGCCTCCGATCACCGACGGATCGACCACCGTCTTCACCTCCAGGGTGGCCCCGGTGGCGCGTTCGAGAGCGGCGGTGAGCCTCTCGACGGTCGCGGGCTCGAGGGGTACGGCGGAACGGATCTCGGCTACCTGCCGGTTACGGGATGCAGCCGCCTGTTCGGCCAGGGCGGTGGCGACCGCCCCGAGATCGGATCCCAGGTTCTGGCCGAGCAGGAACTCGACCAGGCCAGCGGTCAGGGAAGACACACGGCTTCCGATCAGGTCGGTGATGACCGCCCTCTTCCGTTCCAGAGGGAGCTGAGGGTCGCTGAGCGTGGAGTGGAGCTCCCGGGACGTCTCCAGTTGGCGTCCCAGCTCGTAGAGCTCGCTCTCGACACGTTCGAGCTGGCCTTCGGCCCGGGCGATCTCGAGGATGCCGGCGGCGTAACCAGAGATCCGGTCCACTACTTGCTCTCCAGGTCCGCTATGTAGCGATCGACCAGACCGAGCTGCGTCTCACGATCGAGACTCTGTCCGACCACCTTCTCTGCGAGATCGATGGACAGGTTGGCCACTTCCCGCCGGGCATCAGCCAGAGCTCGGGCCTTCTCGTTGGCGGCGTCCTCGCGAGCCTTGGCCACGATCTCGGCCGCCTGCGCCTCGGCTCGGGCGATGATGTCGGTGCGCATCTGCTCGGCCTGGGCACGCGCCTCTTCGATCAACTCGTTGCCCTTCTCGCGAGCTTCCGCCAGCTGGGCCCGGTAGTCGGCCAGGAGCTGTTCTGCTTCCGTCTTGGCCTTCTCGGCTTCGGCCAGCTGGCCACCGATGGCCTGCTGCCGCGCCTCCAGCATCCGGTTCAACGCCGGGCCGGCGAACTTCCAGATGAAGAAGAAGACGATGGCAAAGGCGATGATCCCACCGATGAGCTCGGCCATCGGGGGAAGGAGCAGGTCGAGCCCGCCGCCTCCTTCGGCTTCTTCCGCCGCTAGGTACCAGAGGTTCATCGCCGCTCAGCCGAGGAAGAAGAGCACGAAGCCGAACAGCGCCAGTGCCTCGGAGAGGGCCATGCCGATGAACATGTTCGTCCGGACCATGCCCGCTGCCTCGGGCTGGCGGGCCATCGCCTGGACGGCGTTACCGGCCACGATGCCCACACCGATGCCGGGGCCGATGGCGGCGAGACCGTAGCCGATGGTGTTGAGGCTGCCGGTGATCCCGCCGGCCTCCTGGGCCAGCACCTGAGCAGCGGCCGTGATCACGGCGAGTACTGCATCCATTGCGTTTGTTCCTTTCTTCCCTGACCGTGCGCTGTGCGAGCTTGCACCGACGTCTCCATCAGTGGCCGAACTCGACCGAGTCGGCGATGTAGACGGCGGACAAGAGTGTGAAGATGTAGGCCTGGACCACCGAGACGAAGATCTCGAACGCCAGGATGGCGATACCCAGGAGGAACCACATCAGACCGGCCCCTCCCTTGAGGGGCGAGACGTCACCGGTGAAGGCGGCCCCGATGAAGATGACGCCCGAGGCCAACAGCAGGCTGAGCATGGTGTGACCGGCCACCAGGTTGGCGAAGAGCCGAACCGCCAGCGAGAAGGGGCGGATGATGAGGTACTGCGCCAGCTCGATGAGCCCGATCAGGGGACGGAGGGCGGCCGGGACGTGGGACGGCCACACGGTGTCCTTCAGGTACTTGAAGCCGTTCTTCTTGAACCCGACCACCAGGTAGACCACGTAGGTCAGCAGGGCGAGGAACCCAGGGATGGCCATCCGCGAAGTGATCGGAAAGTTGATGAAGGGCGTGATCTCGAAGAGGTTGCCCACCAGGATGAACATGAAGAGCGAGAGCAGGTACGGGAAGTACTTGACACCCTCGGGACCGATGATCCCCACGGCCACCTCATCGCGCACGAAGGAGGTCAGAGACTCCACCGCCGCCTGGAACTTGGAGGGGATCAGGCTCGGCTTGCGGAAGGCGAAGTAGAGGACGGCCACGACGATGAGGGCCGCCAGGATCATCAGGATGACCGTCCGGTTGATCGGCCCCACGATGTCGGGCAGCACGAAGAGTTCGGTCACATCGTGTGGCGCGCACATCGGCTGGGTGAGGTCACACTCTTCGGCCGCCACCACGAAGGTGTTGGCCATGGAGCGCAGACCGGCTGTCAGCTGATCCAATCCAGGTTCCTTTCTCGTCCTTTGGCCACTGCCACCGCCTCCCACACGACCAGGGCAAGGTAGACCACCACCGCGGAGATGCCGAAGGCCATCCGATCTATGTCGACGAACTGCGTGATGAGCAGCATCGTCATGGTGATCAACCCCAGCCTGAGGAAGAATCCCAGCAGGGCGGCGGCATGATAAACCGCCAGGCTGATGCGGGCCGAAATCGAGAGCAGAGCGCCCGAGAGCAGGAAGTTTCCGACCACCAAGACCACTCCAATGGCAGCGGCGAAGGCACCCTCGGCACCCCGCGTGAGCCAGAACAGGGCGATCATGAGCGGCCCGACATAGATGGCACGTCGGGCCGTGTGGCGAGCGAGGATCGCCTCGACCGGCGTGTCGCCGGCAACGGCCTCGTGTCGGTCGACGGTCATCCGGCGGATTCCTCCCGGTCGACCACCTGGAGCGTGACGGCCGGATGGTCGGGCTGCTCCTTCATCTGGGACCAGAGACGGGCGAATGCCGAGTACGCCCCCAGGACGATGCCGACGATCACGAACCAGGGCGCCGTGTCGAGCCACCAGTCGAGACCGAGTCCCAGCAGGGTCCCGGAGAGGATCGAACCCAGGAAGGACCCGCCTTCGAGCCAGCCATCATCGATGGCAGCTCCGATCTGTTTGGTCACGCTCTCTCGCTTCATACCCGGGATCGCTTGTGAACGGATTCACAAAGTCTAGACAGGGGCTCGTGTCCGGCTGAAACCTAGCCTCGTCAGACGTGGCCTGGGAAGTCCGCCGGGTACGGCGGGAACGCGGCCGCCAACTCACGGACCCGGGATTCGATCCCGGAGAGGTCCTCTTCCCTCACGTGAGCCTGGAGCGCCCGGGCGATCAGGCGGGCGACTTCTTCCGCCTCGGGCTCGGTCATCCCCTGTGTCGTCATGGCCGGCGTCCCGATTCGAAGGCCGGAGGCCCGGAACGGTGGCCGGGGGTCGTTGGGGATCGTGTTGTAGTTGAGGGTTATACCGATGCCATCCAGCATGCGGGCCGCGTCCCGACCCGTGAGGTCCTCGTCGACCGAACGCAGGTCCACGAGAAAGAGGTGGTTGTCGGTGCCTCCCGACACCACCCTGACCCCTTCGTCCATCATCGCCGCTGCCATGGTCGAGGCGTTGGCGACGATCTGATCGGTGTAGGCCGAGAACTCGGGCTGGGCCGCTTCGTGGAAGCAGACGGCCTTGGCTGCCACCTGGCTCTCGATCGGGCCGCCCTGCCCGCCAGGGAAGACCGCCTTGTCGATGGCCTGGGCATATTCCTCGGTTGCGAGCACCAACCCGCCTCGGGGTCCGCGCAGAGCCTTGTGAGTGGTGGCGGTGACGATGTCGGCGTACTCCATCGGGTTCGGCAGCGTCTTGCCCGCCACGAGACCGATGAAATGGGCGGCGTCGACCATGAAGATGGCATCGATCTCGTCGGCGATCGCCCGGAATGCGGCGTAGTCCAGGTGCCGCGAGTAAGCCGAGTACCCCGCAAGCACGATCTTGGGTCGGTGCTCCAGGGCCAGCTTCCGTACCGCGTCCATGTCGATCAGCTCGGTGCCCGGATCGACCCCGTACGCCACGAAATCGTAGAGCTTGCCGGAGAAGTTCACCGGGGAACCGTGGGTGAGGTGGCCACCCTGATCGAGCCGCATGCCCAACACGGTGTCGCCCGGCTCCAGGAGTGCGAGATAGACGCCCATGTTGGCTTGGGCGCCGGAGTGGGGCTGGACGTTGGCGTGGGCGGCTGCGAAGAGGCTCTTGGCGCGCTCGATGGCGAGCGACTCCATCTCGTCTACCACCGCGCAACCTTCGTAATAGCGCTTCCCGGGATACCCCTCGGCGTACTTGTTGGTGAACACCGATCCCGATGCGGTCATGACGGCCGGCGAGGCGAAGTTCTCGGAGGCGATCAGATGGATCGAGGAGTTCTGGCGTTCGAGATCTCGCCGTATCAGGTCGGCGATCGTCGGATCGACCTCTTCGAGAGGGTTCATCGAGATCATTCGGGCTCCAGCTAGCGGTCCTTTGCACAGTACCCGGCGGTCCTCGGGTTGAGAAAGAAACGGGTTCAAGGTGATACGAGTAGCGGGCCGATAGATGGGCATCGACACTTCAGCCCTCATCTCCAGTGCCATCGACTTCCCTCGCACGGTCCCGAATCGGGCCGGGCGACGGCGATCGATGGCAGCCCAACTGAGCCTCTCGCCCATGAAAGACCGGTCCGGACGGGTCCGCGGGTACCTGGCGACGATGCCACGCGCCGAGGATCCCGACCACGAGATCACCGCTTTGGACTGGACGGTGCGCACACACCAGACCCTGGACCCCAAGACGTTCCTGGCCGCGCCCTTGTCCCCTGCCGCCCTGCTGCAGCTGGCGGAGTCGAGCTCATCGGGTGAGCAGTGGTGGGCGGGGATCATGGTGATCCTCGAACCCGCGAGGTTCGGACGACGCCAAGCCGAGCATCGTGATGCAGTGGACACTCTCAGAGCCCTCGGCTTGCAGGTGGGGCTCTCGGGCCACCGGGTGGCCGATGCTTGCGGCTACGACGCCCTGCTCGTCGAGCCATCGTCGGCTGCCGCCGAGATAGAGCGCGATGGAGCGCTCCTGATCGTCACTGGGATCGTGGATGCTGACGCCCTGAGGTGGGCGGAAGAGAACGACGCCGACCTCTACGAAGGGCCGGCCATCGGCGCTCCGATCCGGATCGCCCCGATCGACGTCTCCCGTCTCACTCGATGACCACCGGACCTCGCCGGAGCACCTTCGGCGGGTGCGAGGTGGCGTCGACCACGGTCGAAGCCGTTCCACCCGGGCACCGGCCGGGCAGGTAGACGTCGACTTCGTCCCCGAAGATCTCCCGGGCGGTGACGTCGTCGAGAGCTTCCGGCTCGCCGCTCCGATTGGCCGACGTGACCGCCAGTGGACCGGTCGTCTCCAGGAGCCGAACCAGCTGCGGATGGTCGGGCACCCGAATGCCCACTGTCTGGAGGGCGGAATCTCCCACCCAGTCCGGGATCACGACCCTGGGTCGCACCACCAACGTGAGAGCTCCCGGCCAGTGCCGGATCAAGTCCGAGGCAGGTCGCAGGTCGCCGACCTCTGCCGCCTGGGAGGGTGATGCCGCCAACAGTCCGACCGGCCGGCCCGCGGGGCGGCCTTTGAGCCGGAAGAGCGTCGCCACTGCCGCTTCGTTCCAGGGGTCGACCGCCAGGCCATAGACGGTGTCGGTCGGCACGCCGACCACTCCCCCGGCCCGCAGCGCCCGCACCGCCGCGTCCAAATCGCTCACGTCTGCACCACGACGTATCGCGGCCTGTCGCTGAGATCCCGGCGTACCTCGGTTTCGCCGAGGAACGAGAACATCTCCCGGACGGCGGCCTCCTGGTCCTCACCGATCTCGCACACGAGTAGACCTCCGGGCCTCATCCACCTCCCTGCCTCCTCGGCGATCCGCTCCAGTACCTCCGTCCCCTTGGGTCCGGCGATCAGGGCGAGCCTGGGCTCGTGGCGCACGTCCTCGGGAAGCCGGGACCACTCCGCCTCGGCCACATAAGGGGGGTTGGACACCAGGAGGTCGACGCGTCTCTCGAGGCGTTCGGGTAGCGCTCCCAGGAGGTCACCCTGATGGAAAGCCACCTCGACGCCGTTGCGGAGTGCATTCTCCGCTGCCAACTGCAGCGCCGCTTCCGAGATGTCGACGGCATGGACCTCGGCCTCCGGGTAGCGGCGAGCGAGCGCGATGGCGAGGACTCCGGAGCCCGTACCCAGGTCGACCACGATCTCGGGCGGCTCCGTGAGTCGTTGGGTGACCAGTTCGTAGAGGCCCTCGGTTTCGGGTCTCGGTATCAGAACACGCTCGTCGACCAGCACCTCGAAATCGGCGAAGGCAGCGCTGCCCTCCAGGTACTGGAGAGGCTCTCCCGCCAGGCGCCGCCGGGCCAGCTCTTCGGCGTCCGCATCCGGGACGGCGAGCAGCCGTCGACGTTCGTGCGGAGGAAGTCGCCGGATGACGTCGCTCATGGCACGAATGGTGCCAGAATGCGCCGCCATGGCCCGCATCCTCGTCGCCGACGACTCCCCCACGGTGCGCCTCCTGGTGCGCCGCCACCTCCAGGCGGAGGGACACGAAATACTCGAAGCCTCAGATGGCGAGACGGCATACGAGTTGGGATCCGCCGAGACCCTCGATCTCGCGGTCCTCGATCAGCTCATGCCGGGGCGTCTCGGCTTGGACGTGCTGCACGCCTGGCGGGAGCTGGGGCTCGAGTTCCCGGTGATGGTGTTGTCGGCAGTCGACGACGACTCGACCGTGGTGCGGTCGTTGGAGCTGGGCGCCTTCGACTACATCCGCAAGCCCTTCAGCATGCCGGAGCTGAAGGCTCGTATCGCCGCTCGTCTGCGGAGCTGATTCTCAGCCTCAACCCCGGTCGTTCTCGGCCGATACATCTTTCGTGACCTACCCCATCGAACCACTCCTAGGGGTGACCGCGGCCGTCTCTGCCGGCCTGGTAGCGCTCCTCGTAACCGTCAAGTTGGTCCACCGCGAGATCCTGCGGTGGCGGGGTGTCCGTTCGGCGCATTATCTGGCCGCCATCGGGGAGATGGTCAGCAATCGAGCAGTGCCGAACAATCCGCCGGCCTCCTGGGGACGGGACCCGGTGTTCCACGATGCCCTGGCCGACTATCGGCTCTTGGTCACGGGCCAGGAGCGGACCTTCATCGACGATCTCGCGTCTCGGCTGGGAGTCCACCAGATCCTGGTGGCCCGGGTTCGTCGCCGCTTTCCGGTCTCGACCCGATTGCGGGCGGTGGCCCGCCTGGTCGACCTCGCCACTCCCCTCCAGCGTTCCGTCCTTCGGGCGTTGATCGAAGACCGCAACCCACATGTGCGAACCCACGTGGTGCGCGGCCTCGCCCGCCTCGGCGACGTCGAGTCCGTCCCCCGCATCCTGGAGATGGCCCGCACTGCCCGTCCGTGGGAAGCCGGGCGCATCGCCGATTCCCTGGTGGCACTGGGCGCGGCGGGGGTTCCGGCCCTGCGCCGGTGGGTGGAGGCCGAGTCGGCGGGCGCCGAACCGCACGTCGAACTCGTGGCG
>DATGPZ010000097.1:0-4393 GCA_035304485.1 Acidimicrobiia bacterium
CCGGGTCCGGCAACCTCAGAAAGCGGCGACGGGTGACATCTACTCCGACTTCGTCGGCCATTCGGCTCCTACGCAGCCCCGGGACTACCGTGCCGCTTCCGCGGTTTCCCTCAGCTCCCGCCTCAGCTCGGCGATCTCGTCTCGCAACCTGGCCGCGTACTCGAATCTCAGCTCCTTCGCCGCTTCGTGCATCTCTTCTTCGAGAGACATGATCAGGCGGTGGAGATCCTCGCCCTCGAGATCGATTGGGCGACGTTTCTCCACCTCGCGGCGTCTCTTGTCGGCGGACGGTGCTTCCGACTGGACCAGTTCGAGGATGTCGGTCACCCGCTTGCGCACGGTCTGGGGGTCGATGCCGTGCTCCTCGTTGTAAGCGATCTGGAGCTGCCGGCGCCGGTTGGTTTCTGAGATCGCCCGCTGCATGGAGTCGGTCACCTCGTCGGCGTACATCACCACCTGGCCGTCGACGTTGCGGGCGGCCCGGCCGATGATCTGGATGAGCGAAGTCTCCGACCGCAGGAACCCCTCCTTGTCGGCGTCGAGGATGGCGACGAGGGACACCTCCGGTAGGTCGAGGCCCTCCCGCAGCAGGTTGATGCCCACCAGCACGTCGAACTCGCCCAACCGCAGCTCCCGAAGGATCTGCACCCGCTCCAGGGTGTCGATCTCGGAGTGGAGATAGCGGGCCCTCACACCCATCTCCAGCAGGTAGTCGGTGAGGTCCTCGGCCATCTTCTTCGTGAGGGTGGTGACCAGCACCCGGGACCCCTCGTTGGCCCGTCTGCGGATCTCTTCCAGCAGGTCGTCGATCTGGCCCTTGGTGGGCTTGACGATCACCTCGGGGTCGACCAGGCCGGTGGGTCGGACGATCTGCTCCACGATGCGGGTGGAATGCTCCCGCTCGAACGGCCCGGGCGTGGCGGACATGAAGACCACCTGGTTGACCCGCTCCAGCCACTCGTCGAAGCGCAGCGGGCGGTTGTCGAGCGCCGAGGGGAGACGGAACCCGTGCTCCACCAGCACCTCCTTGCGGGACCGGTCGCCCTCGTACTGGCCGCCGATCTGGGGCACGGTCACGTGGGACTCGTCGACGACGGTCAGGAAGTCGTCGGGGAAGTAGTCGAGGAGGGTGTACGGGGCCTCCCCCGCCTCCCGCCCGTCGAGGTGGCGGGAGTAGTTCTCGATGCCGGAGCAGAACCCGACCTCGCGCATCATCTCCAGGTCGTAGTTGGTGCGCATGCGGAGGCGCTGCGCCTCGAGCAGCTTGCCCCGGGCCTCGAGCTCGGCGAGGCGCTCCTCCAGTTCCTTTTCGATGTTGGCGACGGCTCGCAGCATCCGATCCCGCTCGGTCACGTAGTGGGTCGCCGGGAAGATGAACACCTCGTTCAGCTCTTCGAGGACCCCGCCGGTGATCGGATCCATGCGCAGGATCCTCTCCACCTCGTCGCCCCAGAACTCCACACGCACGATCGTCTCCCCGTACGAGGGGAACACCTCCAGGGTGTCGCCCTTGACCCGGAACTTGCCCCGGACCAGGTTCACCTCGTTGCGTTCATACTGGATGTCGACGAGCCGGCGGATGGCGTGGCCCATCGGGTACTCGACGCCCTGCACCAGCCGCAGCAGCTGGCCCTTGTACTGCTCGGGTGATCCCAGGCCGTAGATGGCAGACACCGAGGCGACGATGATCACGTCCCTCCGCACCAGGAGCGCCGAAGTGGCGGAGTGGCGGAGCCGGTCGATCTCATCGTTGATCGTGGCGTCCTTCTCTATATAGGTGTCGGTCTGAGGCATGTACGCCTCGGGCTGGTAGTAGTCGTAGTAGGAGACGAAGTACTCGACTCGGTTGTGGGGGAAGAACTGGCGGAACTCGTTCGCCAACTGGGCCGCCAGCGCCTTGTTGGGAGCCAGCACCAGGGTCGGCTTCTGGACCTTCTCGATGGTCCAGGCGATGGTGGCCGATTTACCCGACCCGGTGATGCCGAGGAGGGTCTGGAACCTCTCCCCCGCCTCGATGCCCGCGGCCAACTCAGCGATGGCTTTGGGCTGGTCGCCTGAGGGCTGGAACTCGGAAACTACCCGGAAGGGAGGCATGCCCGACCAGGGTACCGGAGGCCACCGTCAATTCTCGACGGCAAAGAGCAGATAGTCGGTTTCGACATCGAGGTCGATCCCCCGAATGGACTCGGGCGACGCTCCAGTAGCCAGAGACTCGTAGAGGGTCCCTTCGAGGTTCTCGGGCCGAAGGGTGTCGAAGCGCTCCGGGCACATGAGGATGAGCCCGACTGACCGCTCTCGAAGCCGTTCGGTGATGGCATCGGGATCGGAGACAGGCATCGACATGACGTCGTGCACATACAAGATCCCCGCCTCGTTGCGGTGATAGGGAGTGGCGATGACGTTGTGGTCGGTGCGGTAGAGGATCTCGGGGCCGACGTCCTGTTCGGCGAGCACCGTCGTCTTGGGATGAGCCTGCAAGGCGGGCAGCACGTCTGCCAGGGAGCAGGAGTACCGGTCCGGCTCGGTGGGAGCTGTCGAGTCCAGGGCGGCCGCCACGCCGTAGGTGCCGAAGATCAAGACGACAACGAGTACTGGCCGCAGCACGACAGACAGGCGGCGGTTGCCGAGGTTCTCATACCACGGAGCAACCGCGGAGATCACGAGACCGAGGGCCAGGACATGGGCGAAGAATCCCCAGCGGACCTGCGCCGCCGACAAGGCCGCGTAGACGACGAGCCACCCCGCCGCGACCGAGAGCCAACCCTTCAGTGCTCGCCGGCGCACGAGTACCGCTGATGCGAGCAGCCCGAACAGTGTGGGTGCCAAGACCAGGGCACGGGACGACCAGGTGCGATCGGCGGCCCACACCGGGCGCAGCTCACCCACGTGGTAGAGCCACAACTCGGCGACGCGCTCGTCGACGTCGGAGAAGGGTCCCTCGATGAGCCCGGGGAACGCCATCACGAGCACTCCTCCCGCAACGGCTGTGCCCACGAGAAACCACAGCCAAGAGCGGCTCGTCTGGGGACGGGAGAGCCAACTGAGAAAGAGGAAGAGCAGTGTCGCTGCCGCCAGGACGGCGACGTGGGCGACCGAGACCTTGTCGTACTCGACGACCGCCCATTCCGGGCCTCGCTCGATGGCGACCGCGGCGGCAGTCGCGGCGGCGGCGACACCGAACACCGTCGCTCCCGGCGAGGCCAGCTCTCGATCGCCCTGCATCAATGCAGCTGCCACAAGCGTCGCCCCGACGAGACCGGCTGGAACGAGGAACTCGGTGGACAACCACAACCCCAGAGCCAGAACGACTCCCAGTGTGATCGCCGGCGCCCTGCGCGGCTCTTCGATCAGATCGATGAGCGATACGAAGGAGGCGACGAAGGCCACGAAGATCGCGGCGTGGTGATCGACACGTCCGAACTGGCTGTAGGAGAGGACCAGCGGCAGGCCGAGGAGCACGGGAAGGACCAGTCGGCTGACGGCGGGTGGGACCCGGTGGCGTAGGCCACGCCACAGCAGCCATCCGGCGAAGATGAGCAACAGCGGAGCATTGACGAAGGCTGCCCAATAGAGGGCGTCAGAACCGAAGAATGGCCTGAGCACGAAAGTGAGGACCACCAAATAGACGTCCAGGACCCTCGTCCAATGCTGGGACTCGCCGAACGGGTAGTTGCTCCGCTCGCTCACCGCATCGAACCAATCCCCCGTCTCGATCAACTCCGCTACACGCAGGTAGCGCATGTAGCCGTCGGTGTCGACGAGGTCCCGGTTCGTCACCTCGACCCCGGTGATCGACGACGCCATCAGCCCCATCAGAACCACCGCGAGTGCGAATACGGCGAATTCGACGCCCCGCAGGCGCGAGTGCGACTGGCGAGGCTCACCCATCACCGAATGTTGCTCCTTTAGGCTGGAGGTCATGGACAACAGGGTCACTTTCGCGCCGACGTACCCACCCCTGCACGGGAACCTCAGTCATCGGTTGCTGAAGCACGGCCCTGAACTCCACCTGATCGGATTCATCTCTGGCGCCTTCGGCCGTGACCATGACTAGCGAGACGAGTTCGACCATCGGGTCCGTCGTGTCCCGTACCGCCTCGCTGACCACAGCGGTACGCGTCATCCGCATCGCCTCGTGGGTTTTCCTCGCCCTCGGCGTCGTTGCCTCTTTGTCTCAGGAACCGTCCCTTGTCGTAGCCGCCGCAACATGCGGCGCCATGTTTGCAGTGAGCACGACAGCGATTCGTGTTCAGAACCTCGCACCCTCGGGAATCATCCTGCAGATCCTCTCGTTGGCGGGCGCCATCCTCACCATGGCCGCCGTTGCTTTGACCGGTGGTCCCGGCAGTCCGTTCACGGTCCTGGCGATGATGCCTTCCCTGCTCGCCTCGAT
>DATGPZ010000098.1:0-29603 GCA_035304485.1 Acidimicrobiia bacterium
CTTCGAAGACGTCCCGGACGACCACGTGTTCAGCCAGGACATCGCCTGGTTGGCCGAGAACGGCATCACCAAGGGCTGTAACCCGCCGGACAACACCCAGTTCTGCCCGGACGATCCGGTGACCCGGGGCCAGATGGCGGCGTTCATGCGCCGGTTCGCCAACACCGTGGGCACAGGCGGCTCCGGTGAAGACGGTGCCTCCGCCTACGAGATTGCGGTGGAGAACGGGTTCGAAGGCACCGAAGAGGAGTGGCTGGCGAGCCTGGTCGGCCCTCAGGGTCCGCAGGGACCTGCCGGTGAGCCTGGCGCCGACGGTCAGGACGGGAACGTTGGCAACCTCCTCCACAACTCGTTCCAGACCACGATTCCGGCCGGCGCCCACGGAATGGTGGCTGCTACCTGCGCCGCGACGGACGAGGCCGGTCTCCCGGAGGAAACCAACTACCCGATCGGTGGCGACGCTCCGAATGGTGCTGCCGAAGGGTACGTCGCCATGGGCGGCGGATATTCGGTTGGCAACGGCTCGGGATCTACGGACGGTGTCAACGTCTCGATGAGCCGCTTCGAGCTCACCTATACGCAGGGCCGCGGATGGCTGATTGCCGCCCACAACAACACCGACGCCGACGTTCCGGTTTGGGCCTGGGTGACCTGCATCTCCGCACCCGACGACGACCCCAACGACTGACCTCCGACAACCTACGAGATCCAGAAGGGGCCCGAAATGGGCCCCTTCTGACGTCCAGAGTGGCATGGCATGACAGACTGAGGTCGATGCCGAACCGACGCCGCTCCCTCGCCGGTCGTCTCCTGGTCACCTATGCGGTGGCGGTGTTGCTGCTGGTCACACTCTTCGGGTTCGTGGTCGAGCGCCTCGCCCGAGAGTCGCTCCTCGACGCCGTCGAGTACGGGTTGATCGAACAGGCTCGAACCGTGTCGGAGCTGCTGCCGGACGATCCGACCGAGACGGTGCAGTTCGTCGACGAGCTGGCTCGAGGAGTTGATGCTCGGATCACCGTGATCTCGGCCGATGGTTCGGTGATCGCGGACTCCCTCGCCGAGCCCACCGGGATGGAGAACCACAGCGGTCGCCCCGAGGTGCGGGCGGCGTTCGAAGGGGGAGTGGGCACGGACCGGCGGGTCAGCACCTCCACCGGATTCGACCAGACCTACGTCGCCGTCCGAGCGCCTCAGGGTGTGGTCGTGCGGCTGTCGCTTCCGCAGAACACCGTGGACGCCCAAGTCGGGGATTTCCGCAGTGGGCTGGCACTGGTCGTGGCGCTGGTGGCCATCGCCGGTGTTGTAGTCGTGGCGCTGGTTGGGCGTCGTCTGGCACGGCCCTTGACCGACCTGTCCGATGCCGCCACCGCCATGGCGGCCGGTGACCTGGAGGTGCCTGTCCCTCGCTCATCGGTGGAGGAGTTGGACCGCGTCGGTCGGTCTCTCCAGACGATGGCTCAGGAACTGGGCGATCGCATCGCAGAGGTGGACGGCGAGCGGAGAACTCTGGAAGCCGTGCTGGGAGCTCTTCCGCAAGGAACCCTCCTGATCGGCAGCGACGACCGGATCGTCTATGCCAACCCGGCGCTGATCGCTCTCCTGGGCCGCACCTCCGGCACCGTCACCGAGATCGTGCCGTTCCGGATCCAGGAGGCATTGCGTGCCGCGCGCGCCAGTGGTGAGACGGTCGACCTCGAGGTCGAGCACGGCCGGCCCGCTCGGACCCTGCAGGTGCTGGTGGCGCCTTTCGGGGACGGCCGGGTCCTGGTCGTCGTCACGGACGTCACCGATCAGCGCAAGGTCGACGAGGTGCGCAGGGATTTCGTCACCAATGCCTCCCACGAGTTGAAGACGCCGGTGGCATCGATCCTGGCGGCCTCCGAGACGCTCCAACTCGCCATCGACCGGGCGCCGGAGAGATTGCCCGAGTTCGCCAGCCGGATCGAGATGTCGGCGCGTTCGCTGGCGCGGTTGGTGAGCGACCTCCTCGACCTCTCTCGTCTGGAGGGGAGTAGTCCTAGCTTCGAGGAGGTCGACCTCGAGTCGGTGGTCCGGTCGGAGGTCGAGCGAGTCAGGACCGCGGCAGCAGAGAGCGGAGTAGCGATCGAGGTGACGACGGCGCCGATCTCGGTGGTCGGCTCCGAACCCGACCTGGCCCTGGCCGTCCGCAACCTGGTCGACAACGCCATCCGCTACACCGATGCGGGCGGGACCGTGACCGTGGACCTGTCGGAGGACGAGGGCGATGCCGTCCTCTCGGTGGCGGATACGGGGGCGGGGATCCCTCAGCGTGACATCGGAAGGGTGTTCGAACGTTTCTATCGGGTCGACGAGGCCCGCGCCCGAGAGACCGGCGGAACGGGGCTGGGGCTCTCGATCGTCAAGCACGTGGTGGAGAGCCACGGCGGGACGGTGGCCGTGGAATCCGAGCTGGGTGTCGGGTCCACGTTCACGATCCGATTGGAGGCCGTGGGCGTCACAGACGACCCGCCTCGGTGATACGGCGAAGGAACTCCCGCGTCTCAGGGCGTCCCGGCGCGGTGAACAGTTCGGAGGGAGGGCCCTCCTCCCACACCTTGCCGGCATGGAGGAAAGCCACTCGATCGGCCGACTCGCGGGCGAAACCCATCTCGTGGGTGGCGATGACCATCGTGATGCCCGACTCCTTGAGCTCGCGTAGCAAGGCGAGGACCTCGCCCACCAGGACCGGATCCAGGGCCGAGGTGACCTCGTCGAGCAGTAGGAGTTCCGGCTCCAACGCCAGGGCGCGAACGATGGCGACCCTCTGTTGCTGACCGCCCGACAGACGATCCGGATACTCGGTCCGCTTGTCCAAGAGCCCGAATCGCGCCAGGAGCTCATCGGCCATCGCCGTCGCCTCTCGGCGCCCGACTCCGTGCACCTTCCTCGGGGCGAGGGTGATGTTGTCGATCACGTTCATGTGCGGGAAGAGGTTGAACGACTGGAACACGATCGCCATCCGGGAGCGAACCTCGTTGACGTTCACGTCGGGAGCCGTGATGTCGCGACCGTCGAGGAGGATGCGGCCGCTGTCGACCGGCACCAGCAGGTTGATCACCTTCAGCAAGGTGGACTTCCCCGAGCCCGACGCGCCCACCAGGCACACCACCTCGTGTTCCGCCACGGCGAGGTCGAGCTCGTCGAGGACGACTTTGTCCTCGAATGCTTTCGAGCACGCCTCTACCTGCAGCTTCATACGCTCATGGCCTGGCGTCGGCGGCGATCGCGCTCCGTGTACCAGTCGGTGAAGCGGGCGACGGGGATGCTGACGATCAGGAACAAGATGGCGGCGACGATGTAGCCGGTGTAGTTGAAGGTGCGGGCGTTGAAGATCTCGGCCTCTCGCACCCCCTCCCTCACGCCGAGCACGAACACCAGCGAGACGTCCTTCTGCAGACTGACGAAGCCGTTCAGGAGGGCGGGGACGACGTTTCTGATTGCCTGCGGAATCAGAACGTAGCGAAGCGTCTGCACCTGGGTGAGACCCAGCGAACGGGCCGACATACGCTGACTCTCCGGAACCGAATCGATCCCCGCCCGGTACACCTCCGCCGTGTAGGCAGAGTACGAGATCACCAGCGCCGCCACCCCCCAGAACAGTGGTGAACGGGGAACCCCGGTCAGGTCTAGGGCGGGCACACCAAAGCCGAGGATGAGGATCAACAGGATGATCGGTACGCCCCGAACGACGTCGATGAAGACAACGGCCAGGGAGCGGATGGGAAAAAAGGCGGGACCGCGGAGCGAGCGCGCCATCGCCACCAACAGGGCGAAGAAGAGGATGAGAACCTCGGCTCCGAGGAACATGCGGACATCGAGCCAGAAGCCCGACAGTACCGCCGGGAACACCTCGACGAAGGCGTCCGGGTTGAAGAACTGCTGCTGGACCTCGGGCCAGGCCTCGGAGGTGAGGATGGCCCACAGCGCCAAGCCCGTGAACACCACGGTCGAGACGAAAGCGACCAGCGCTCCGCGGGCGCCTTCCTCCCGGCTCCGGCGGCGCCGGGGCCCGATGCTCGGATCCCGCCGGCGCCCGAATCCGGATGGAGTCGATGGCCAGGTCAAGGCATCGACCTGAGACGCGTCACTGGCTCAGGACGGGGATGTCCCCTTCTTGAGTCAGCCACTCCTCGGCCAGGGCGTCGAGGGTTCCGTCCGCTCGCAACGCCTCCAATGCCGCGTCGACGCACGGTTTGAGCGGGCTGTCGTTGGCCATCATGATCCCGAAGCGGTCGGCCTGTTCCTCCGATGCCGGCAACGCGCCGACGATCTGGGCCTCGGGCATCTCCACCGCCGTGATGTAGTAGGCCGTAGGCAGATCGAAGACGATGGCGTCGATCTGGCCCGCGTCCAGAGCCGACTTGGCATTGGCGTTGGTGTCGTAGACCGCCGGCGGGGTGTCGGGCTGGATGATCTCCTCGATGTAGTCGAGCGAAGTGGTGCCGATCTGGGCACCCAGGGCATAGCCCTTCAACTCCTCGAGGGTCGTCGCCTCGACCACAGGGGAGTCGCCGTATGCGACCAGCGCTTGCTGGGTCACGTAGTAGGGAACGGAGAAGTCCACCACCTGCTCGCGGTCCTCGGTGATGGAGTACTGCTGGATGTTGAGATCGAAGTCCTTGGGACCCGGCGCGATCGCCTCGTCGAACCCGACCCGCGTCCACACGACCTGATCCTCGGTGAAGCCCATCTCTTCGGCCAGCGCGTAGATGACAGCCGCCTCGAATCCCTCGCCGGAGGCAGGGTCGTCGTTCACGACCCACGGCTCGAAGGCAGGTTCACCGGTGGCGACGGTCAACTGGCCCGGGCTCAGCAGTTCGAGATTCTCGACGGCGCACTCCTCCCCGCCTGTCGAGGTGGCCGGCGCGGTTGAGCTGGGCTCGGTCGTCTCGCTGACGGTTGTCCCGGACGGTTGGGTCGTATCTGTCGGTTCGAGGGTGGTGTCGGTTGCGTCGTCGCCGCCGCAGGCGGCCAGAGCCAGCATCAACACCAGAATCAGAGTCGTGGTCTTCGCGATCATCGGATGCGTCCTCCTTGGCGCCGACCGCAAGATTAGAGGGGCGGTGGACTGGTTTTGCTCGCCGACGATTTCGGGACGTCACAGCCAATCGAGTTTGGGTAGCCTCCGCTGTTAGCTGCCGTTGGAGGGACGTGAGCAGGATCGCAGCCGTTGTCACGCTGGACGTGGGCTTCGCTCGTCGGTGGGTCTCCGCCCTGGCAGGCGCCATCGAGGAGAACTGCGACGCCTTGACCCGCCTGGATGCCGCCATCGGCGACGCCGACCACGGGATCAACATGTTGCGTGGCATGAACGCCGCCGTGGCGTTACTCGACTCCGATTCCTCTCCGGATGAGCCGGCCCAGATCCTCGAGATGGTCGGCAACCGTCTGGTGGCGGTGGTGGGAGGTGCTGCCGGGCCGCTGTATGGATCGGCCTTTCGCGCCATGGCGGCGGCCACCGCCGGGAAGACAGCCCTGACCCCGGAAGACCTGATCGAGGCCTTGGCGGCAGGCCTCGAGAGCATCCAGCGGATGGGTGCTGCGGTCCCGGGCGACAAGACCATCGTGGATTCCTGGTGGCCTGCGGTTCGGGCATTGCGCGAACGGTCCCACACCTCCCTGCTCGCCGGACTGACAGCCGCCGAGGCCGCCGCCAGAGAGGGGATGGCGAGCACGATCCCGATGCGGGCCCGCAAGGGCCGGGCCTCCTATCTCGGTTGGCGGAGTGAAGGTCATCAGGATCCGGGCGCCACATCGGCCCACCTGGTGTTCTCCACTCTCCTCACCAGCGCTACCGATCAGTAGCCCCTGGTCCCGTCGTCGTACCTCCATGGCCAAATCGACGTACGTGTTGATTCCGGGTGCGGGCAGCGGACCCTGGGACTGGCATCGGGTTCGGCCGCTCCTGGAGGAACGGGGACACGAGGTGGTGAGTCCCGACTTGCCCGTCGAAGGCGACTCGGCCGGCCTCGAGGCCTATGTAGCCGAGATCGAGCGGGCCGTCGGCGACCGTGAGGACGTGGTAGTCGTGGGCCAATCGATGGGAGGACTGGCGGCCACGGTCTTCGCCTCCCGCCGGCCCGTGCGACGGTTGGTGCTCCTGGCCCCCATGATCCCCGCTCCTGGTGAAACCGGCGGTGACTACTGGCACAACACCGGTCAGCCGGAGGCGGCTCGGGAACTGGCTGAACGCGAGGGCCGGGACCCCGACTCCTTCGACCCGTTCGAGATCTTCCTGCACGACGTGCCCGAAGAGGTGGCTCACGCCTCCGGCGATCACGCTCGGGATCAATCCGATCGGCCCTTCGCCGACCCGGTTCCGATTTCGGCGTGGCCGCAGGTGGAGACCCGGGTCATCGCCTGTCGCCACGACCGCTTGTTCCCTCTCGAGTACATGAGAGACGTCAGCCGCGAGCGACTCGGGATCGAACCCGACATCATCGACACCGGGCACGTGCCCGCCCTAGCTGACCCGCAGGCCTTGGTCGATCAGCTGGAGAGCTACGACCTCCCGTGAGTGGAGCCAGCCTGCCCTGCATTCGATAATGTCGAACACCCATGATCCAGTCGGTGGATCGCGCCATGCGCATTCTGCTGGCGCTCCAGGAGGAGCGCCTCCTCGGCGTGTCCGATCTGGCCAAACGGCTGGAACTCGCCAAAGGCACCGTGCACGGCCTGCTCCAGACCCTGGCCGCTCACTCGATGGTCGAGCAGGATCCAGCTTCGGGAAAATACACGCTCGGCCCTGCGCTGCTGGTGATGGGAAACGTCTATCTGGATGCGCACGATCTCAGGGTCCGGAGCCTCCGCTGGGCCGCCTCGCTCGGCGAGAGGACGGACCTGTCGGTACGGGTGGGAGTCCTGGTGTGGCCCGACGTGGTGGTGATCCACCACCTGGCGGCTCCCAGTGCTCCGATTCCCGTCTCGGAGGTGGGTCTGGGAATGCCGGCGCACGCCACTTCGCTGGGCAAGGCGATCCTCGCCTTTCGACCCGACCGGTCGGCTCTCCTGAGGCGCGGCCCGTTGGTGCGTTTGACCGGTGAGACGATCACCGACCCAGGCGACCTGGAAGGTTCCCTTCGGGATATCCAGCGAGGCGGGGTCGCCTTCGAACGGCAGGAGGCGGTGGTGGGGGAGTCAGGGGTGGCCGGCGCCGTCTTCGACCAGACCGAGCGGGTGGTGGGGGCCATCGGGGTGGTGGTGCCCGGAGCCGATCTCGAAGAGTCGGTGGTGGCAGTGGTCCGGGAGACGGCCCGGGCCATGAGCCGGGAGATGGGCGCGACCACCTGGCCGCCGCACGGCGAGTGATGTCCGTCCCGCATGGAGACGAAAAAGCGCGTATGCTTTTCCGAGTGAACGATGTTCGGTAATACCGAACGCTCCACGTACGGAGGAAGGAGGACGCGTGGACGGCAACATCTTCTTGGCCGAGCTCATCGGCACGATGATCCTGATACTTCTGGGTGACGGGGTGGTGGCCAATGTGCTGCTCAAGGACTCGAAAGGTGAGTCCTCGGGCTGGATCGTCATCACCACGGGGTGGGGCTTCGCCGTGATGATGGGCGTATTCGCCGCTGGCGTTTACAGCGGCGCCCACATCAACCCGGCGGTAACGATCGCCTTCGCCGTCGATGGCTCGACCGCCTGGGCCGACGTCCCGGCTTATCTGCTGGGTCAGTTCGCCGGCGCCATCATCGGGGCGATCCTGGTCTGGGCCGCCTACTTCAACCACTGGGGGGCGACCGAAGACCCGAACCTCAAGCTGGCCGTGTTCTCCACCGCACCGGCGCGTCGAAATCTGGGTGCGAACTTCGTCACCGAGGTCATCGGCACCTTCATGCTGCTCGTCGGGATCCTGGCGATCGTCAACACGATGGATCAGTCGGTGCCCGATCTCGGAACCGGCCTCAATCCGTTCCTGATCGGTGCGCTCGTCTGGGCGATCGGCCTGTCCCTGGGTGGCCCGACCGGCTACGCCATCAACCCCGCCCGCGACCTGGGGCCCCGTATCGCGCATGCCATCTTGCCGATCCCCGGCAAGCGTGATCCCGACTGGGAGTACTCCTGGGTCCCGGTGGTGGCTCCCATCGTCGGCGGCATCATCGGCGTCCTCGTCTGGAACGCGGTCATCTGACACCCGATCCGAGCGATGAGGCGGCTGCGGCCGCCTCATCCCACACCAGGAGGACCGACATGAAGAAGCTAATAAACGAAGTCGACGATGTCGTCCGTGACGAACTCGAAGGCATAGCTGCTGCTCACCCTCACGACGTGAAGGTCAACTTCGACCCGTTCTACATCACGCGGGCCGACGCGCCGGTCCAGGGCAAGGTCGCTCTGGTCTCGGGAGGTGGCTCGGGCCACGAGCCGATGCACGGCGGCTTCGTCGGGATGGGAATGCTCGACGCGGCATGCCCGGGTGAAGTCTTCACCTCGCCTACCCCGGACCAGATGCTCGAGGCGACCAAGGCGGTCTCCGGCGGCGCTGGAGTGCTCCACATCGTCAAGAACTACACCGGCGACGTTCTCAACTTCGAGATGGCGGCCGACCTAGCGGGCGAAGAAGGCATAGAAGTCGAGTCGGTCGTGATCGACGACGACGTCGCGGTGCAGGACTCTCTCTACACGGCGGGACGCCGAGGTGTGGGAGCCACGGTCCTGGCCGAGAAGATCTGCGGCGCCGCCGCCGAAGAAGGGCGCTCCTTGACGGAGGTGGCCGACCTGTGCCGGAAGGTCAACGGCCAGGCACGGTCGATGGGCATGGCCCTGACCTCGTGCATCGTGCCCGCCGCCGGTCAGCCGACCTTCGAACTCGGTGAAGACGAGATGGAGATCGGCATCGGGATCCACGGTGAGCCCGGGAGGGAGCGGATGAAGGTCGCCTCGGCGGCGGAAGTCGTCGAGCTGTTGACCAAGCCCATCCTCGACGACGGTCCGATCTCGCCGGGCGACAACGTCCTCGCCTTCGTCAACTCGATGGGCGGTACTCCGTTGATCGAGCTCTACATCGTGTATCGCGACCTGCATCGGTACCTGGAGGCGAACGGTGTCACGATCACTCGCAACCTGATCGGTCCGTACATCACCTCTCTCGAGATGCAGGGGGCGTCCATCACGCTGCTCAAGCTCGACGACGAGCTGACCCGGCTCTGGGACGCACCTGTGAAGACGCCCGGCCTGCGGTGGGGTGCCTGAGTGGAGTCGATCGGTCTCGATGAGGTCCTGGCTTGGATCCGCCAGATCGCAGCCCGGATCGAGGAGCAACGCGGCTACCTGACCGAGCTCGACTCCGCGATCGGCGACGCCGACCACGGGATCAACATGAACCGTGGCTTCAAGGCGGTGTTGGAGAAGCTGGAGAGTAGCCCTCCGACGGACATCGCCGGGGCGCTCCGGACCGTGGCCATGACCCTGATAGGCAAGGTGGGGGGAGCGTCGGGACCCCTGTACGGGACCATGTTCATCGAGATGAGCAAGGCGGTGGGGGACGACGACCGCATCGACGCCGCCCGGTTCGCGGAGTTGCTGCGAGCCGGCATCGACGGCGTCATCGCCCGGGGCAAGGCCGAGGAGGGCGACAAGACCATGATCGATGCCCTGGAGGCCGCATACAGAGCGATCAGCGAGTCGGTAGCCTCGGGCGCAGACCTGAGCGAAGCCGTGGAAGCGGCGGTGGAGGGAGCCAAGGAAGGGATGGAAGCGACCATCCCAATGGTGGCTCGCAAAGGAAGGGCCAGCTACCTGGGAGAGAGGAGCGCCGGCCACCAGGACCCTGGGGCCACGTCGTCTCACCTCATCCTCGCCGCCGCCTCCGAGACCTGGCGCTAGAGAGTCGAGAGGAGGAATCGATGGCGCAGTACGTAGCCGCAATCGACCAGGGGACGACCAGCACCCGCTGCATGATCTTCGATCACGGCGGTCAGGTCGTCTCGGTCGACCAGCGTGAGCACGAGCAGATCTACCCCCAGCCCGGCTGGGTGGAGCACGATCCCAAAGAGATCTGGTATCGCACCCAGGGTGTGATCGAGGGAGCCTTGAAGAAGGGCAATGTCGATGTGTCCGACATCGCCGCCGTGGGGGTGACCAACCAACGCGAAACGGCGGTGGTGTGGGACCGCAACACGGGCGAGCCGGTCTACAACGCCATCGTCTGGCAGGACACCCGGACCGACAAGATCATCGACGAGCTCGGCAAGGACGGCGGACAGGACCGGTTCCGTGACAAGACCGGGTTGCCACTCGCCACCTACTTCTCGGGCCCCAAGATCCGATGGATCCTGGAGAACGTCGACGGAGCAGCGGACAAGGCCGAAGCCGGGGATCTCTGCTTCGGCAACATCGACACCTGGATCATCTGGAATCTCACCGGGGGCACCGACGGAGGCCAGCACATCACCGATGTGACGAACGCCAGCCGCACCCTGCTGATGGATCTCAAGACCCTCCAGTGGGACGAGGAGATCTGTTCGGTCATCGGCGTGCCCACTTCGATGCTTCCCGAGATCCGTTCCTCCTCGGAGGTCTACGGCGAGGCGACCGGTGCACTGGGTGGCATTCCGGTGGCGGGCGACCTCGGTGACCAACAGGCCGCCACCTTCGGACAGGTCTGCTTCAACGTCGGCGACGCCAAGAACACCTACGGCACCGGAAACTTCATGCTGCTAAACACCGGCACGGAGTTGGTGGCATCGAAGAGCGGGCTTCTCACGACCGTGTGCTACAAGATCGGCGACCAGGCTCCTGTCTATGCCCTGGAGGGCTCCATCGCCATCACCGGTGCCTTGGTCCAGTGGCTGCGGGACAATCTGGGGATGATCCAGACCTCCGCCGAGGTGGAGGCCCTGGCACGGACCGTCGATGACAACGGCGGTATCTACATCGTCCCGGCCTTCTCGGGGTTGTTCGCTCCGTACTGGAAGTCCAACGCCCGGGGAGTCATCGCCGGTCTCACCCGGTACGTGAACAAGGGCCACATCGCCCGCGCCGCCCTCGAAGCGACGGCCTGGCAGAGCCGCGAGGTCCTCGACGCGATGAACAACGATTCCGGCGTCGATCTCCAAGAGATGAAGGTCGACGGCGGCATGGTCGTGAACGAGTTGCTCATGCAGTTCCAGGCGGACGTGCTCGGTGTTCCGGTGATCCGTCCGGCGGTGGCCGAAACGACGTCGCTCGGCGCTGCCTACGCCGCCGGTCTCGCCACCGGGTTCTGGAACGAGATCGACGACCTGCGAGACAACTGGGTGAAGGACAAAGAGTGGACTCCCCAGATGGACCCCGAGCGCAGGGAGAAGGAATATGCCCAGTGGAAGAAGGCCGTGACCCGCACCTTCGACTGGGTCGATTGAGAAACGGAAGCCGGAGTCGCGGTGTCGCGGCTCCGGCCCGGATCCTCCCCGTTCTCCCATGGTCGGAATAGTCGTCGTCTCTCACTCGGCCAAGCTGGCCGAGGGAGTGGTGGAGCTGGCCCGCCAGATGGGGGGTGGCGAGGTGCCCTTGGTGGCGACGGGCGGGGTGGACGACCCCGACGACCCGATCGGCACCGACGCCTTCTCGATCAAGGAGGCGATCGAGAAGGTCTGGTCCCCCGACGGCGTCGTGGTGCTGATGGATCTGGGATCGGCCGTGCTCAACGCCGAGACGGCGCTCGACTTCCTGGAGCCGCCGGTCGATCCGTCCAAAGTGGTCCTGTGCGAGGCGCCCTTGGTCGAGGGGGCGGTGGCAGCGGTGGCGGCCTCGGGGATCGGGGCCACGATCGACGAGGTGGTGGCCGAAGCGCGGTCGGGCCTCGAACCGAAACGAGAGCACCTCGGCGTCGGAGACGAACGGCCGGCGACCGCCCCGGCGACCATCGATGGGGCGGTGACACGCGAGTTCACCGTCTCGAATGCGCTGGGGCTGCATCTGCGGCCGGCGGGGAAACTGGTGGAGACCCTGGGCCGGTTCGAGGCCCAGGCGGAGATCGCCAACCTCACCACTGGTTCTGGGCCTGCGCCGGGACGCAGTCTCTCTCGGGTATCCGCCCTGGGGATCCTGCAGGGTCATGTCATGTCGGTCACGGCTGCGGGGCCCGATGCCGAAGCACTCCTGTCGGCCGTCGAGCAGCTGGTGGCGGATCGCTTCGGCGAACATGAGCCCGAGGAACCGATCTCGGCTGCTGGCGATATGCGGGAGGAAGAGATCGCCGCCGAAGGGCGACTGGTCGGGATTCCGGCGGCGCCGGGACTCGCTGTGGGGCCCGTGCGACGGTTGCGGCGGCCGAAACTCGAGATCGAGGGTCACCAGGTGGGTTCGGTCGAGGAAGAGCGATCCCGACTCGAATCCGGGGTCGCGGCAGCCCGGCGCGACATCGAGGGGCAGCGGGAAACGGCTCGGCGCCGTGTCGGCACGGCGGAGGGCGAGATCTTCACCGCTCATCTCCTGATCCTCGCCGACGAAGAACTGCTGGCGACGGCACGCGACGCGATCGGGCCGGAAATCGGTGCCGCCCAGGCCTGGAAGGAGGCCGTGACGGTGGCTGCCGCTCGGCTTCGAGAGCTGGACGACCCATACCAGGCTGCTCGAGCTGCCGACGTCGAGGCCGTCGGCGACATCGTGTTGGCCCACATCCTCGGCGTGGATCCCACGCCGAGGCTAGAGGAGGGTGGCGTCCTCGTCGCCGACGATCTGACGCCCGGTGAGACCGCAGCCCTCGACACCGATCTGGTGACCGGGATCGTCACCTCGGGTGGCGCTCCGACCTCCCACTCGGCCATCATCGCCCGGGCACTGGGGGTCCCGGCGGTGGTGGCCGTCGGCCCGATCGCCATCGAAGATGGAACGGTGGTCCTCGTCGACGGGAACACCGGAACGGTGATCATCGAGCCGGATCCGGACCTCGTCCGGGAAGCCGAGGTGAGTATCGCCGCCGCTCGGGAGGCGGCTGCCGTGGCGAGGGAGGAGGCATGGAGGCCGGCTGTGACCGTCGACGGGGTGCAGATCGACGTCGCAGCCAACATCGGATCGGTCGAAGACGCGGAAGCCGCGGTCGAGGCCGGGGCCGACGGCGTGGGGCTACTTCGAACCGAGTTCCTCTATCTGGGCAGGAACAGCCCTCCTTCGTTCTCCGAGGAAACCGCCATCTATCGGAGGGTCATCGACGTCCTGGCAGGCCGGCCTCTGGTCCTTCGAACCCTCGATGTGGGAGGTGACAAGCCGCTCCCGTTCCTCTCGGACCGAACCGAGGAGAATCCGTTCCTCGGCGTGAGAGGTATTCGGCTCGGCTTGGCGGAGCCGGAAATCCTCTCCTCCCAGCTGCAGGCGGCGCTCACGGCGGCCGCCGGAACCCACTTGCGGTTGATGTTTCCGATGGTGGCCGTCCTCGGCGACTGGCGCCGAGCCCGAGCCATGGTCGACGACGCCCTCGGACGAGTCGAAACGCCTCCCGAGATCCTGGAGGTAGGGGTGATGGTGGAGGTGCCCTCTCTGGCGCTTCTGGCCGACCGTTTCGCGGAGGAGGTCGACTTCTTCAGCATCGGAACCAACGACCTGACCCAATACACGCTGGCGGCTGAACGGGGCAATCCAGAGCTGGCGGGCCTCGCCGACGGTCTGCATCCGGCGGTTCTGAGCCTGATCCGCACCGTGACCCGGGCAGCGGAGGTGCAGGGACCGTGGGTGGGCGTGTGTGGCGAGCTGGGTGGTGACCCCGAAGCGATCCCGATCCTCCTGGGGCTCGGTGTGCGAGAGCTGTCGATGAATCCCGTGGCGATTCCCCGCGCCAAACAACTCGTCAGGAGGATCGATCTGTCCGACGTCCAGGCCCTGGCGGACGAAGTCCTGGGAATGGAAGACGCGGCGCAGGTTCGGGAGCGGGCGGGCCGTTATCTGGTCGAACTCGGCGGCTAACGACCGGCTCTCAGCCGCGGGAACCGGCCCTGTCGACCGGCGAAGGCGAGATCGAAGCCGCGGTAGCCGCGGGCAGTTCCAGCCGGAAAACGGTCCAGCCGTCCCGCCGCACGTATATCAGTCTCCCACCCATCGCCTGGGCGAGTTGGTGGGATACCGCCAGACCCAGGCCGGTCGATCCTGGCTGGCCCGTCGTGGCGAAGGGGGTGAAGATCCGGGCGGCTACATCAGGGTCGACGCCAGCACCGCTGTCCCTCACCTCCAACCATCCGGTTCCGGCCCCGTGTCCCACCTCCACCTCGACCTCGGGGCCGCCGTGGCGGACGGCATTCGCCGTCAGGTTCCGGATGATCTGCGAGATGCGACCGGCGTCGCCGCGGACCACCGCCGACCCGATCGCCGACGGATGGAAGGTCCGGGCTACCTCCCCGAGGTCGACCGTCGTCGTCTCCAACCGGATCGCACCGACACTCAGGCGGCTGAAATCGAGCAGATCTTCGACGATCGCCTCCATCGAGTGGGCCTCGGTAGCGATCAACGACACCAACTCCCGGATCTCGGCCGGCTCCAGATCGTCCCACTGCTCCAGAAGCGAGTGGGTCAGGCCGATCACGCCGGTCAGGGGATTGCGGACCTCGTGGGAGACGGTGGCCACCAGTCGCGTGGTCTCGCCCACGTTGCGCTCGGCACCGCGCAGACGGTCGGACACATGACCGGCCACGACCGCCGTTGCCATGATGCCGCTGAGACCCGCCGCACCTTCCACTCCCGCCACCATGTCCCATCCGAGGTCGTGCTCGCCGAACAGGAAGAGGGTCACCTGGACGGGCAAGACCAGAGCAGTGCCGATCCAGCCACCGACTTTGCCGTGGTTCCAAGCCGTGGTCAGCAGCGGGACCAGCAGCAGCACGGCGGCCATGTCGTTGACAGCGGTCTGATGGAGCAGCGGGAAGGCTAGGAGGTAACCGACCCACGTCGCCACAGTGACCAGGAGAGGTGGAACAGTCAAGACAGAGTCATCGGCCATCGGGAAACGAACCTGGAGTCTAATCCATGCCTGCATTCGCCACCCGACCCTAGACCGAGTCGTAGAGCGGCCGCAGGGCCTGGGCGAGCGGCCCTTCGACCTCCAGGCCGAGTGAGGCGGCGACGACCTCGAGGGGATGGATCGAGGGCACCCCGGTGCCGTGGGTGATCTGCCAGCGGCACGTCTCCGAGTCGCAAGCGACCACGGGTTCGCCCATCCTCTGCACGAACTCGAACAGTGGTCGGCCCACGTCCATCGAGATCTGGTACTTCTCGGTCTTGTAGCCGTAAGTACCTGCGATCCCGCAGCAGGCAACACCCGACTCCACGACCTGGAGTCCGGGCACGAGATCGAGCACCGCCCGGGCTGGGACGCCGAGGCGGTGCGCCCGGTACTGACACGGGGGGTGATAGGGGAGGCGCATGGGGATCGGGCGCAGGCCGTCGAGGTCGCCGGCTAGGGCCAAGCCGAGGAGGAACTCGTGTATGTCCTGGGTGGCGGATGCCACCACCCGCGAGTCTTCGTCGTAGGCGTCCAGTAGTTCCGGCGCCTCTTCCTTGAGGGTGAGCGTGCAGGAGGTGGACGTGCCGACGATGGGGATGCCGGACCGGGCGTAGTCGATCAGCGACGCCACGTTGGCCTCGTGGTAGCGACGAGCGGCCGGGAACTCGCCGTTGGAGAGGAGTGGGAGTCCACAGCACCGGGCCTCGGGCACGATCACCTCGTATCCCAGATGCTCGAGCACCGCCACCGCCACCCGACCTACGCGGGTTTCGTAGTTCTCCGTGGAGCAGGCGGTGAAGTAGACGACCTGCTTTCGGTGAGAGACCGGCTTGGGTCGGGAACGGAACCAGGGCCGGAACTTGGGTCCTCCGTCGTACATCGGCAGCGGCGCGTCCCGGTGGATGGCGAGCAACTTCTCGGCCACGAGGCGGGCGGGTTTCCAGCGGAATAGGGCGTTGACCAGGCCCGCCACGGGTGCTCCGAGGTTGCCCAGCAGCAACGGACGGGCGAGCAGGTTGTTGCGTAGACGGTTACGCCACCCGAAGGCGCCGTCGGCCACCATGTGAGCTCGGGCCCGAGCGTTGATCTCGGCGATGCGTACCCCGGTCGGGCACACCTCGTTGCAGACTCGGCAGCCCGAGCAGTAGTCGACCGAATGGTCAGGGCTCGACTGCCGGTCGTGGCGGAAGCGGCCGGCCTGCGGTCCTTCGTACTTGGGACCGGGGAAGAGCTCGGTGACGGGCGCCACCGGGCAGGCGGTGACACAGATGTTGCACTTGATGCAGTTGTCGAGGGTCGATTCCACCGGGGTCACTCCGGCCGGTGTGGTGACGGGGATCACAGGTCACCTCCGGAGGCTCGGGCTCCAGCCGCCCATCCACTGGCGAGAGCGATTCCTTCCAGGGATCCCTCCCGGATCGGGTCGGCACCCCCCAACAAGGCCCCCGCCACGGCCAGGTTCTCGAATCCGGCAGGACGCTGATCGGGTCCGACCTTCACTCCGCTTCGATAGACCGGGTGGCCGGCTCCGACCTCTCTCTCGAACCACTCGTCGCGAGTGGTCGGGCCCTCCACCTCCAGGCCGGCGACGACTTCGGTCAGCCTGCCATCGGAGTGGCCGACGATTCCCCCACCCAGGATCCCGCCTGTGGCCAAGATCGCCTGGCGGCCGCGGAACACTTGGCGGCGGGCCGCCGCCTCGCTCACCAATTCGATTGCGCCGTCGGAGGTTCGATCCAGTGTCACCACCTCGGAGTTGTCGAGGATCCTTCCCCCCAGGCGGGTTATCTCGGCGCGGAGCAGATTCTGGAGTCGGAGACCAGGAACCGAGGGCGGAAGGGAGGCGATCTCGAAGACCTCGGCGTCCAGCGCGGACGCGAGGTCGTCGACGACGGTCGTGGGATCGGCGAGACCGAGCGTTGCCGGAAAGCCGATGCGGGGGGCGGGCCGATTCCTCCGCTTGATGGCCGTCACCACTTCCTGGCGGAACTCGGGCTGATCGAACAGCGAGGCCAGGATCGTGGCGGTGAGAAACCGGCGTTCGCTGGCGGCCGGCACGTGGATCGAAGTGTGGTGGGCTGCGATACCTCGATGCGAGATGTTCGCTGCGACCAAACGCGGGAACAGATCGCCGAATCCCTCTATCCCGACTATCAGCATCGGATCGGTCCGTGTCAGCTCCCCGGCCGTCATCGACTTGGGCGCCAGACACGTACGCCGGGCGGAGCCCAATCCGGTCGGCAAGAGTAGGTTGCGATCGAGTGAGCCTTCGAGGGGACAACCCGCCTCGTTGGCGAGGACCTTGAGGGCGTCGATCGCCTCGGCGAGGTTCTCTACACCCGCCCTGGCGTAGGGATGGTCGGGCCGGGACAGCACCAACTCGTCGATGACAGGGCCAGGGGCTTCGACCGGTTCCCACGTGACGGGATGGCGTCCGATCACGTCCACGGTCCCGGCATGCCAGATGAGGCTCCCCCAGCCCTTGGTGAGCACAGTGACGGTGGCTCCGCGCCGGGCCGCTGCCCAGGCCGCCGTCAGCCCTGCCAGCCCGGCACCCACGACCACCACGTCACGTTCGATACCTGGTGCTCGGGGAAGATCGCGCTCCGGCCGGGACGAGCGGGTGGTCACTGTCGTCGTGTCGGTGGGAGGGGTGTACATCACCGGTCCGAGCGGGGACTCGTCGGGACCCGGGAGGTCGGGGGCCGCCAGGAGACTCTGGAAGATCAGGTCGTCGAGACGGGCCTGGCGGAGCTGGATTCCCCACACCACCGGAAGCAGGCCCTTCCAGCGCTCCTGGAGGAAGTCCCGCAGGGCTACGTTGGCCTCGATCACCGGGGCGCGGCGGATCTCGTGGAGCAGCCCGGCCACCCGGGGAAGGCACCACCCACCCTGACACGGGCCCATCCCCACTCGCACATCACGGCGGATGTCGTCGATGGTGCGGGCGTCACCCTCCACGATCGACCGGGTGACGTCGGCCCGAGTGGCCAGCTCACACTCGCACACGAGGTCGCCGTAGGTGCCCTCGCTTTCGATCCGGGCGAGACGCTCACCCAACCACTGATGCCGGCGGCGCTGCCGATGGTCGGGGATCGGCTCGAGGTGGGTGCGACAGGGCCGATCCACACCGAGCTTGCGGCACACCTCGTCGACCGTCACCTGGGCCATCTGGCGAAACGTTCCCCATTTCCCGCCGGTGATGGTCAAGAAACCCTCGACGCCGTCTCGAGTGGCATGGTCGAGCAGGGCATAGGCGCGGGTCACATCCCGGGTGTCGGCGGCCGCATCCTCCTGATACAGCGGTCGCACTCCGGCCCAGGCCCGGAGGATCCGCGCTCCGGAGATTCCCGGGACCAGCTTGTCGCCCTCCTCCAGCATCAACTGGACCTCCCACGGTTCGACCGAGAAACGCTCGGGGTCGGGGACGCCTTCGTCCGTCGTGCCGATCACCGCCACCGTTCGGATCGGGACGATGATGTCGCCGTCGTCGGGGAGCTTGCAGCGATTGACCACGGTGTTCAAGAGCCGGTGGTTGACCGCAACCATCGTTCCCTTGCCGGCCTGGACGACGAACTCCACGCCCACTGTGGCGGCGAGACGGCCCGCCCATGCCCCGGTGGCGTTGACCACCAGGTCAGCGGAGATCACGACGTCCTCGCCTCCGGCCAGATCCCGACAGCGGGCGCCCACCACCCGGTCTCCTTCCCGGATGAGAGTGCGGACTTGGTGATAGGGGAGCGCGGTCGCCCCGTGCTCCCGGGCGGATGCGACCGTGCCCTCGGCGGCGAGGAAGGCGTCGGCAGACGCATCGGGCACCTCGAAGCAGTGGCTGATCTGCGGGTTGAGGAGGGGCTCGCGCCGCAGGGCTTCATGCACCGGGATCTCCTCGACCGGGATGTCAGCCGCTCGACAGCCTTCCAGGAACTTCGGGATGTAGTCGGGGTCGTCCCAAGGCGTGACGACGAAGAAGCCACCGGTGTCTTCGATGCAGTGGGGCATGATGCGCCGCAGCACCCGGTTCTCCTCGATGCATTCCACGGCGGCCTCCGGGTCCTTCACCACGTAGCGGCCGCCAGAGTGGAGGAGGCCGTGGAACCTCCCGGTCGTGCCGTGGGTCAGGTCGCGCTGTTCCACCAACACGGCGTCGAAGCCACGCATGGCTAGGTCCCGCAGGACGCCGGTTCCCGTCGCTCCACCACCGACGACGAGCACCTCGGTGTCGATCCGTCGCATGCCATTGACGCTAGGTGATCTCGCGCCCCTGAGGTGGGCCCACCCACCCCTTCTTCCGCGCGCCTAGAGGATCATCGAGAGGAACCGGCGAGTCCGCTCGTGCTTTGGGTTGGCCAGCACGTCCATCGGTGTGCCTTCCTCGACCACGACCCCGGCGTCCATGAACACCACCCGGTCGGCGACCTCCCGGGCAAAGCCCATCTCGTGGGTGACGACCATCATCGTCATGCCTTCCTCGGCCAACTTGCGCATCACGTCGAGCACCTCGCCGATCAGTTCCGGATCCAGGGCGGAGGTGGGCTCGTCGAACAGCATCATCTCGGGTTCCATGGACAGTGCCCGCGCGATGGCCACTCGCTGCTGCTGGCCGCCGGAGAGGTGGTTCGGGTATTGATCGATCTTGTCCGATAGCCCGACCCGTTCCAGGTTGCGACGCGCCACCTCCTCGGCCTCTTTTCGAGACCGGCGCAGCACCTTGCGCTGGGCGATGGTCAGGTTCCCCAGGACCGTCAGGTGTGGGAACAGGTTGAAGTGCTGGAAGACCATGCCGATCCGGGTCCGAAGCAGGTCGACGTCGGCGTTTGGATCGGTGATGTCGGTTCCTTCGATGAGGATCGTGCCGCTCGTGGGCTCCTCCAGACGGTTCACACAGCGGAGCAACGTCGATTTCCCGGACCCGGAAGGACCGATCACGCATACCACTTCGCCCGATCCGACCTCGAAATCGATCCCCTTCAGCACCTCGAGGTCACCGAAACGCTTGTGGAGGTCGCGGATCTGGATCGGAGGTGGCTCAGCGGCCACGGGCACCTCGTTTCTCCAGGCGTCTCACCAGGAAGGTCAGCGGCAACGTTATGACCAGGTAGATGAGAGCGGCGATGACCATCGGGGTGGCGTTGGAGTTCTCCTGCATCACGTCCCGACTGAACTTCGTCAACTCACGAGTGAGCGGGGTCGTGCCCACGACGAACAGCAGAGAGGTGTCCTTGATCAGTAGGACGAATTCGTTGGTCAACGGCGGAATGATGATGCGGAACGCCTGGGGCAGGATGATCGAGAACATCGCCTGGCTGGGCCGCATGCCGAGTGATCGCGCTGCCTCGCTCTGACCACGGGGAACGGCTTCGATTCCGGCCCGGATGGTTTCGGCCATGTAGGCCGCCGCCACCATTCCCAGGCCCACGGCGGCGATCCCGAACAGGCCGCCCGGGATGCGGGTGCCGAAGGCGAGAGGGACGCCATAGTTGACGAGCAGGATCGTGACCAGGGCAGGCACGCTGCGAAACAGTTCCACATAGGTGGTGGCGATCCACCGATAGGGCCCGACCGGGGAGAGTCGCATCAGGGCCAGGATCAGGGCCAGCACCAGGCCGAAGACGAAGGCCGCGAAGGTGTAGACGAGCGTGTTCACGGCGAACCTGGTGAGCACCTCCGGGAACATGTCCCGGGCGATCTCGGTCTGGAAGAAGATCCGCCGGATTCGGGGCCAGTCGGCGAAGAAGGCGGCGGCGATCCCTGCCGCCACCAGGACGGCGTAGAGGCCCATCCGGATCACCTTCTGACGTTGCCTTGGAGTCACACCCAGGTCCCGCAAATCAACGGGGCGACCCTAATCGGGCCGCCCCGTCGCTGACGTGATCGGTTGGGATCAGTTCTCAGGGAAGAACTGCTGGTAGATCTCGTCGTAGGTGCCGTCACTCCGCAGCGCCTCGAGCTGCTCATTGACCGCCGCGATCAGATCCTCGGTTCCTTCCAGAGCAGCGGCGAAGCCGTACTCCTCGTCGGTCTCGTAGGTCTCGACCACGACGGCGCTCTCGTTGCTGTTGGCGTAGTCCTGATTCGGGACGATGTCCTGGAGCACGCCCTGCACCTGACCAGACTCGAGGGCGAGGAACACGTCGCCGGGATTCTCGAACGACACGATCTCCGCATCCTCCGGCGCATTCTCCTCGGCGTACTCCGCTCCGGTGGTGCCGGTCTGGACGGCGATGCTCTGGCCGGACAGGTCCTCCAGAGTCTCGATGCCGGAATCGGCCAGGACCAGCAACGACTGGTCGGCGCTGAAGTAGCCGTCGGTGAAGGCGATGTTCTCGGCCCGCTCGGGGGTGATGGTGATGGAAGCAGCCGCGATGTCGCAGTCGCCGGCTTCCATCGCCAACCCGGAGGTGATCGGGTCGAATCCGACGTTCACGACTGCCAGATCGAGGCCGAGGTTGCCGGCCACGGCTCGCAGGAGCTCGATGTCGAATCCGGTGAACTCGCCCGTATCGGGATCCTCGTACTCCATCGGGGGGTACGGGGCGTCCGTGCAGACGGTGAGGGTACCGGGCGTGATCGTCTCGAGTTCGGTGGTGGCACCGTCGGAACCGTCGGTCCCTGTGGTGCCGGTGTCGTCAGTGGTGCCGCCGTCGTCTCCGCACGCCGCCAGGGCGAGCACGAGAGTCAACAACAGCGCGATCGTTTTGAGCGATTTCATCGGTGGATGTCCTCCTTTGATGACGCCGGATAGGGCTCCGGCAGATCGGATGTTACCCCCGGGTGGGTGACGCTGAGGCCTGGCGGGGCCGATTCCCCACAGTGGCCGACCGGGTGCTTGCGAGGCGGAGAGCTGCTTCCCACACGAGACGATGCGCCGTTACCCTTTGCCCACGATGCCACCCACCTCGAGCGTGCTCGCTCAGATCACGAGGCCCTCGGACCTCCGGCGGCTCGACCCCGAGGAACTCGAGCGACTCGCCTCCGAGATCCGTCAGTTCATCCTCGATTCGGTCTCGAAGACCGGTGGCCATCTCTCACCCAATCTGGGCGTGGTCGAGCTGACTCTGGCGTTGCACCGGGTCTTCGACTCGCCCCGCGATCGCCTGATCTGGGACGTCGGCCATCAGTCATACGTCCACAAGCTGGTGACGGGCCGCAAGGATCGTTTCGGCGAGTTGCGCCGGTTCGGGGGCCTGTCCGGATATCCCAGCCGTCAGGAGAGTCCCCACGACTGGGTCGAGAACAGTCATGCGTCCACCTCGCTGTCGTATGCCCTGGGGCACGCTCTGGCCGGGTACGACGGTTGGACGGTGGCGATCATCGGCGATGGCGCCCTCACCGGCGGGATGGCCTACGAGGCCCTCAACCACATTGCCGTGACCCGCCCTCGGCGTCTCATCATCGTCCTCAATGACAATGGGCGTTCGTACGCTCCGACCGTGGGCGGCCTTGCCTCGCTGGCCACCCTGGCCCACTATCGGTTCGATCCCCGCTACGAATGGGCCAAGCGGGCCGTCGGCAAGATCCTGAGAGGGGTGCCGGTCGTGGGCGAGACCGCCGATGAGCTGGCCAGCCGGTTCAAGGAGGCGGCCAAGCAGCTGGTCGAGCCGTCTACGGTTTTCGACGCTCTCGGTCTCAAGTACTCGGGACGTGTCGACGGTCACGACATCCCCCTCCTCGAGGAGACGTTCGAACGCGCCAAGGAGTACGACGAGCCGGTCGTGGTCCATGTCGTCACCGAGAAGGGTCTCGGCTACCAGCCCGCCATCGAAGACCACGACGAGAAGCTGCACGGCGTCGGGTCGTTCGACCTGACCACCGGCAAGGCTCTGCGATCCGAGCTGAAGTGGACCGACGTGGCGGGTCGTGCTCTCGCCGAGCTGGCAGAGCGCGATCCCGACGTGATGGCCATCTCGGCGGCCATGGTCTCGTCCACCGGACTGCGGGATCTGGCGGTTCGACATCCCGACCGGGTGATCGACACCGGGATCGCCGAGCAGCACTCGGTGACGCTGGCGGCGGGGATGGCCATGGCGGGAAAGCGGCCCTTCGTCGCCATCTATTCCAGCTTCCTCCAGCGCGCCGTCGACCAGATCGTCACCGACGTCGCCCTCCACGATCTACCCGTGACCTTCCTCGTGGACCGGGCCGGGGTGACGGGACCCGATGGACCTTCGCATCACGGTGTCTTCGACCTGACCTACCTCCGGATGGTGCCCAACCTGGTCGTGGGCGCCCCGGCCGACGCCAACGAGTTGTGCGCCATGATCGAGACGGCCGCCGCCCACGACGGTCCGATGGCGATCCGTTATCCCAAGGGGGCGGCTCGGTCGCTTCCGGCTCTGCCGGTGGACCCGATTCCCGTCGGGGAATGGGAAGTCCGGGTCGAAGGGTCCGAGATCCTGTTGTTGGCCACCGGCCGCATGGTCGAGATGGCCGAGAAGGTGGCCACCACTCTCCTCCAGGAGGGGGTGGAGGCGACTGTGGTCAATGCCCGTTGGGTCAAGCCGCTCGATTCGCGCCTCGCCGAGTGGGTCGGTTCCCACCGGGCGACCGTCACTCTGGAGGACAACGTCCTCGCCGGAGGTTTCGGGGCCGCGGTGCTCGAGCAATTGTCCGGCTCCGACCTGGCCGGGCGCGTGTCGACCATCGGGCTGCCGGATGTCTTCCTCCCGTTCGGGAGCGCCGAAGCGGTTCTCGAATGGGCCGGACTCGACCACGATTCGATAGTCGGTCGGATCCAGGTCCTGTTCGACTGAGATCGTGCCGATTCGGGCAGTCACGTTCGACGCCGATGGGACGCTGTGGGATTTCTTCACGGTGGCCGGCGAGGCGACCGCCCGGATCATCGACCGGCTGGCCGCGGAGTATCCCCAATTCGACGCGGGGGTGGAGGACCTGGTGGCGACTCACCGCCAGGTCCTGGAGTCCAGCCCCGAGGGGTCGTCGTACGCAGGTATGCGCCGCGAGGCGATCCGGAGGTTCGTCAGGGAGCAGGTCGGGGAGGTGGAAGGGCTGGCCGACCAGTTGGCCGACGAATTCTTCGCCTATCGAGACTCGGCTGATCGGTTGTTCGAGGACGTGGAGCCGATGCTCGAAGCGCTTCCCGACGGTCTGATCCTGGGGGTGGTCACCAGCGGTACGACCAGTTGGAGACGTACGTCCATCGGACGGCATTTCGGTTTCTGGCTGGCGGCCGACCAGGTCGGGATCCGCAAGCCAGACCCGAGGGTCTTCCGAATGGCCGCTGCCGCGGCAGGATGCCGCCCCTCCGAGATCGTCCACGTCGGGGACGAGATCGAAGCCGACATCGTGGGGGCGGCGCGAGCCGGGGCCAAGGCGGTCCTCATCGATCGAGAACGTATCCACGGCGATGTGCCGGCAGCCGATGCGATCATCGAATCGCTGACCGAGTTGCCAACGCTGATCGAGGACTGGAATCGACAGGAGCGCGAGGGAGTCGGGGTCGGTCCATATCCTGAGCCCTGGCCGGACGACGATCGTCTCGATCCTCGGTTGCTGGCCGAGGGGGATCGGCGAAACGTGGCCGACCGATACCGGTACTGGCGACGGGAGGCCATCGTGGCCGACCTGGACGAGAAGCGCCATCCGTTCCACGTCGCCGTCGAGAACTGGAAGCACGATCTCAACATCGGGACGGTGGTGCGGACCGCCAACGCCTTCGCTGCCCAGGCCGTCCACATCGTGGGCCTCCGGCGCTGGAACCGGCGCGGGGCCATGGTGACCGACCGCTACCAGCACGTACACCATCACGACACGATCGAGGGTTTCCTCGATTGGGCCCGTTCGGAAGGGCTCACCGTGGTAGGCGTCGACAACCTTCCGGGCTCGGAGCCGATCGAATCGATCGAATTGCCCCGCGACTGTGTGCTGCTCTTCGGCCAGGAGGGAACCGGGTTGTCCGATCCCGCCCGCAAGGCCGCGGATCGCGTCGTATCCATCACCCAGTTCGGATCGACGCGGTCGATCAATGCGGGAGTGGCCGCGGGCATCGCCATGCACACCTGGATCCGACAGCACGTCCTCTGAGATCGGGCGGGTTTCGCGACCGCTGGTTTGAGACGCATCCGGCAGGGGCCGTCCACTATGTTCCTAGCCACGGCTCCGGCTCGTCCGGACCGAAAAGGAGGAAGATATGCAGAGACGATTGATTGCACTGTTGGCAGTGCTGGCCATGGTGATGGCCGCCTGTACCACTGCCGCCGAGGACACACCCACCACTGGAGGAGACGGTGACACACCGGCCACCAGCGGGGATGGGACGACTCCGGACGACGGGACCACCGACACGACCGGTCCGGCGGTACTGCCCCAGGACGAAGGCGGTGTTCTCGCGGCTGTCCAGGATCGCGGCGCCGTCAACTGCGGCGTGAACGATGCCGTGCCCGGATTCGGCTTCTCGACGGCCGAAGGCGAGTTCGCAGGATTCGACATCGACTTCTGCAAGGCGCTGGCGGTGGCGTTGTTCGGTGATGTCGAAGCCGTCAACTACCAGCCGCTGACGGCTCAGCAGCGGTTCACTGCCCTGCAGTCGGGCGAGATCGACGTCCTGATCCGCAACACCACCTGGACCGCGACCCGGGATGGGAGTGAGGGAGCGACCTTCCTCCACACCACGTTCTACGACGGCCAGGGGATGATGGTCACGGCCGATTCCGGCATCGAGAGCATCGAGGACATGGAGAACGCATCAGTGTGCGTGCTCTCGGGCACGACCACCGAGCTCAACCTGGCGACCCGATTCGACAGCGCGGGGATTCCCTACACCCCTCAGACCTTCGAGGACAACGAGACGCTGCAGTCGGCGTTCGCTGCCGGCCAGTGTGACGGCTGGACCTCGGACAAGTCCCAGCTCGCGGGTGTCCGGTCCAACTACCCCGACAGCCAGGGAGGGCCTGAGTCGCTGGTGATCCTCGAGGAGACCTTCTCCAAGGAGCCGTTGGGTCCGGCGGTGTCGGACGGCGACAGCCAGTGGGCCCAGATCGTCGACTGGGTCGTCATCGCCACGATCCTCGGTGAGGAGCTCGGCATCGACTCGACAAACGTCGACTCGTTCGCCGACACCGAGGACGCCGAGATCCGACGGTTCCTCGGTCTCGAGATCACGGATGAGGAAGGCAATACGTCCATCTTCGATCCCGGTCTCGGGTTGGAGCCGGGTTGGGCCGGAGATGTGATCCGTGAGGTCGGCAACTACGGGGAGATCTTCGATCGCAATCTGGGCCCGGACACGCCGCTGGGTCTGGATCGGGGACTCAACGCCCTGTGGACCGACGGTGGCCTCCTGTACGGACCGCCTTACCGCTGATCGACGCAGGGGGTGACCGGGCGACCGGTCACCCCCTCCTCATCGACCATGACCACTGAGCCTGCGACCACTCCCGCTCGAGTCCCGCTCTGGCGCGACACTCGCATCCTTCGAGCCTTCATCCAGATCGTCGGCCTGGGTGTCGTCGCGCTCATCGTCTACGTCCTCTGGTTCAACCTGACCAACAACCTGCGTCGTCAGGGCATCTCGACCAGCTTCGATTTCCTGAGGCGCCCGGGCGGCGTCAACGTCGCCGACGCACCCATTTCCGCCGGCGCGCCGGTGACCCGCTTCATCTGGCTCGGCATCAAGAACACCTTCGCCCTCGCCCTGCCCGGTATCCCCCTCCTCACCCTGATCGGGATCCTCGTGGGTGTCGGCCGCCTGTCCACCAACTGGGTGGTAGCCAAACTGTCCGCTCTCTATGTGGAGGTGCTGCGCAACACGCCGCCTCTCCTCGTGATCTTCGTGGCGTTCTACGTCCTGATCCTTCCACTTCCCACCGTCGCCGACCCCGCCACACCCCTGAACCTGTTCGTGATAACGAACCGGAGGCTGTCGGTGCCCTGGTTCGAGTCGGTCGGAGCCAATGCATCCACACTGTGGTGGGTGGTGCTGGGCGCGGCGGTGGTGGCCTACCTGATCGCCCGCTGGCGAACACGCGTCAACGAGCGTACCGGTGAACCACACCATCGAGTCCTGTGGTCGATCGGCTTCTTCGCCGTGGTCACGGTCGCGGCCTGGCTGATCCTGGGCCGCCCCGTGGGCATCTCGGTGCCCAAGCCGGCGGGCCGTATCGTCGAAGGCGGCCTGTCGGGTCTCGGCGCCTACTTCGCAGTTCTGATCGCTCTCGTCCTCTACACCGCCAGCCACGTGGCCGAGATCGTGCGGGGCTCGATTCTTGCCGTGCCACGCGGCCAGTCCGAGGCGGCCAACGCCTTGGCTCTGAGCGGCTTCCAGCGGTTGCGGTTCGTGGTCCTGCCCCAGGCGATGCGTATCGCCATCCCACCGATCATCAACCAGTACCTCAACTACGTGAAGAACACCTCGCTGGCCATCGCCATCGGGTTCAGCGAGGTGACGCTGATCGTCTTCCAGTTGATCGGGAATGGATATCCGGCGCCACAGCTGGTCCTGCTGTTGATGGGTGCGTACCTGATCTTCTCGCTCACCATCTCGATTCTCATCAACCTGATCAACCGCCGTCTCCAACTGGTAGGTCGCTGATGACGACCATCGACCTGAGCCGTCCGCCGATCGACACCAGCAATCCGATCCATTGGGCACGACGAAATCTGTTCTCCACTTGGTACAACACCCTCCTCACACTGATCTTCGGTGTGTTGGGAGTGTGGCTCATCGTCGGGGTGCTGGTCCGGATCTTCTCCACCGACCTCACCATCCTGCGCGTGAACTTGACCAATCTGATGGTGGGGCGCTACCCCCGAGACGAGTTGTGGCGGGTGGCGGTGTCGCTGGTCGGTTTCGCGTTCGTGATCGGCATCGCGGTCGGCTACAACGGACGACGAGCGCGGCTCGCCGCTCGGCAGGCGGGGGTGGAGTTCACGTCCGACGGCCCTGCCCGGATTCTGCGACGGTTCTGGCCGGGCATCGCCATCGTGGTGGCGATCCTCGCCCTCACCACCACCATCACTCCCACCCTCGTGGTGCTGGGGGCATTCGCTGCCCTGGTGGGCGGCTACTTCTTGGGACGGGTGCTGCCGGCCGGCCCGGCGATCTGGGTGTGGCTCGGCTTGTTGGTGGCCGCCTACGGGGTCTACGCCGTGCTGTCGGCGGTGCCGTGGAACAGTTGGGGCGGGTGGCTGGTCAACATCTTCCTCACGATCGCCGGCATCGCCCTGGCATTCCCGTTCGGCCTCCTGCTGGCCCTCGGACGCCGCTCGAGTCTGCCCGCCTTCCGGACCGTGTCCGTCGCCTACATCGAGTTCATCCGAGGTGTGCCGCTGGTCACCCTCCTGCTGATGGGTATCTTCGTCATCGGGTTCTTCTTGCCCGACTTCCTCAACCCGGCGAACCTGACTCGGGTCCTCATCGCCATCGTCCTCTTCGAGGCTGCGTACATCGCCGAGGTCGTCCGGGGCGGGTTGCAGTCCGTCCCCAAGGGTCAGGTCGAGGCCGCCCAGGCGCTCGGGCTGTCACCCTGGAAGCAGATGAGCCGGATCGTCCTGCCCCAGGCTCTCCGGAACACGATCCCCGCCATGGTCGGGCAGTTCATCTCCTTGTACAAGGACACGACCCTGGCGTCGATCGTCGGCATCTTGGAACTCCTCAACGTAAGCCAGGCGGCCAATGCTCAGCCGGAGTTCTTCGGGCAGGAGCTGCACCTGGTGACTCTGCCCTTCGTCGGGCTGCTGTTCTGGGCGGGTTCGTTCATGATGTCGCGGGAAGCGGGACGACTGGAGCGCAAGCTGGGAGTTGGTGAGAGATGAGTCAGGCCAGTCCGGTATTCGCCGATGCCACCAAGGCGGTCGGTGACACGATCATCGAGGTGGAAGGCGTCCACAAGTACTTCGGGGATTTCCACGCCTTGAAGGACATCAACATGCGGGTGGGTCGCCAGGAGGTGGTGGTCGTGATGGGCCCCTCAGGGTCCGGCAAGAGCACGCTCATCCGTTGCATCAACCGGCTCGAGAAGCACGAGCGAGGTCGGATCGTGGTCGACGGCGTCGAGCTCTCCGACGACCTGAAGAACATCCAAGAGATCCGCCGGGAGACCGGCATGGTCTTCCAGCAGTTCAACCTCTTCCCGCACATGACCGTGCTCGACAACATCACCCTGGCCCCCCGGCAGGTGCGCCGTATCCCCAAGGCCGAGGCCGAAGCCCACGCCATGGAGCTGCTCGAGCGAGTGAAGATCCCCGAGCAGGCCCGAAAGTACCCGGGTCAGTTGTCCGGTGGCCAGCAACAGCGAGTGGCGATCGCTCGGGCCCTCGCCATGCGTCCCAAGGTGATGCTGTTCGACGAGCCCACCTCCGCCCTCGACCCCGAGATGATCAAGGAAGTCCTCGATGCCATGGTGGAGCTCGCTCAGAGCGGCATGACGATGATCGTGGTCACCCACGAGATGGGTTTTGCCCGGGCCGTGGCTGACCGGGTCGTGTTCATGGCCAACGGCGAGATCGTCGAGGTCGGTGAGCCCGAGCAACTCTTCAGTGATCCCCGGGAAGAACGCACCAAGCTGTTCCTGAGCCAGATCCTCTAGGTAGATCCTCCGGCTAAACGGTTTCAGCGGGCATCATGGGGGCCCGTGACCCATCGCGCACCGAACACGAGGCGACCCGACCACGGATCCCGGTTCCGAGCCGTGGTCGTCGCGCTCGTGCT
>DATGPZ010000099.1:0-9009 GCA_035304485.1 Acidimicrobiia bacterium
CTTCCGTCTTCCGACTCACTCGGCGACCGTGTCGGCGAACTCCCGCTTCGAGGTCACCCGCGCCTTGATCAGGTAGGCAAAGGCGATGCTGACCACGGCCAGGATGCCGATGCCCGCCCACTCCATCTGGCCGATCCAGACGATGAGGCCGGACAGCGGGTTGCCGCCGTCGACGAGGGACGAGATCTCGGCGGCATCGGTAGCGGCCTCGAAGCCGACGGACGCGGCCACATCGGTGACCATCGGCGCCATGGCGGTGGCGATCAGGAGGGTCGCAGCCATGGCGATGGTCCCGCCGATCAGCGATCGGATCAGGTTCCCCTTGAAGATCGGCACCATGATGCAGACGATGAACGGGATGGTGGCCAGGTCCACCAGGGGGAGGACCCGGTTGCCGGGAACGATCACCGCCAGCAGCAAGGTGACGGGCACCAGCAGCAACGACACCGCGATCACGGCCGGTGAGCCGATGGCGATCGCCGAGTCGAGGCCGATGTAGACGCTGCGCCCGGGGAAGCGCCGGCGCACCATCTCCTGGGCTCCTTCCGAGATGGGGATGAGGGCTTCCATGAGGACCGCCACCATCTTGGGGAGCAGGTACATGGCTGCCGCGAGGTTGACGGCGAGACCGAGGATGGCGATCGAGTCGCCCCGCGGGTCGTCGAAGCCATACCCGAGGAGGCCGATGATGATTCCGAGCACGGCGCCGAGCACGGTCGCCTCACCCAGGACGCCGAAGCGCTGCTGGATGGTGTCGGGGTCGGCCTTCCAACTGCGAAGCCCCGGGGTCCGCTCGAACAGGGCGTTGAGCGGGATGGCGAAGATGGCGTAGGGCGCCGAGGTTCCGTGCGGCAGCGAGATGTTGTCGAACCCGTAGTAGTTCTCGATCAACGGCTGGGACCAGTCGGCCAGCGCCAGCAGGATGACCATGTGGATGGCGGCTGCCGCCAGTCCGAGGGTGGTGCTGCCGGTGACGACGGCGACCAGCGCACCGGAGAAGGCGATGTGCCAGTAGTTCCACAAGTCTATGTCGAGTGTGCGGGTCAACCCGACGGCCAGCATCACCACGTTGACGACCAGACCGACCGGGATCGCCAGAGCCCCCACCTGGGTACCGAAGGCGATCGCCGCGCTGGCGGGCCAACCCACGTCGACGACGGTGAGGTCGATTCCGAAATTCTCGGCCATCGCCGTGGCTGCGGGACCGACCGCCCCACCCAGCAGGCCGATCACCAGGTTGATGCCAACGAAACCGATACCGATCAGCAGGCCGGCCCGCAGAGCATCTCCCGCCTTCTGCCCCAGGATGAGGGCGAACAGGAAGATGATGAACGGCAGTGCTACCGCCGCTCCTAGGTCGGTGATGTAGCTGGTTATGGCTTCCACGACAGTCTCCTCTCCTCTCGTACCCGGCCGGTCAGTCCCGGAGATGCTCCACGATCTCGTCGAGCGTCTTCTCCACCCCCACCCCTGTCAGGAACGGCAGCCCGTTCACGACGGGGGTCTCCACACTGTTGGGAACATTGGTCGTCGCCACGATCAGGTCGTATCCCTTGGCGCCTCGATGCAGTTCCGCCACTTTCGTCTGGTCGATCTTGGCTTCGATGCCGTTGGCGGCGAGATGCTTGCGCACCTTGTCGGCCACCACGGTCGAGGTGGCGATGCCGGTGCCGCAGGCGATGAGGACGCGCTTCATCGGGGATTCCTCCTCAGGAGTTGCTTGACATCTTCGGGCTCTTGGGCAGTGAGCAGGCCGGCCATCCGGTCGGGATCTTGCACGATGTCGATGACCTCGGCCAGGGCATCCAGATGCGCCTCTCCGCCGGCCACTGCCAGCAAGAAGACCACCTTGGCATCGACGGTGCCTTCGTCGGCCATCGCCCCGAACTCGACCGGAGAGGAAGGACGGGCCACGGCGATCCCCATCTTCTCTCCCTCTCGAGGATCGGCGTGCGGGAGGGCGATGCTGCCGGCTGCGGTCACGAGGCCGGTCGGGTTGGTGCGCTCTCGGGCGATGCAGCGCTCGGCGTAATCTCGCTCGACGATCCCTGCATCCGCCAACGCCTCCGACATCGCCACGATGAGGGCGTCGCTGTCGTCGGCATCGACGTCGAGGAGGATCGCTCGATCCGGCACGAGTTCGGCGAGATTCGTCAAGGCTCTCCGACCGTCATCCGATATAGAGAATATCTCGTGGGCCCTTCGGCCCGGTGGATCACGATGAACTTATGTGAATCGGCGACTGTGTGGGCTAGGGATACGGGTCGAGGGCTACTACCGTTTCGTAATCCCCCGACGTGCCACTGCAGTCTGGCACACTGAAGGTTCGCGTCATGATCCGACTCGAGGATGTAACCAAGGTATACGAGGGCGGTACCGTCGCGGTCCGCGATGTCTCACTCGACATTCCCAAGGGTGAGTTCGTATTCCTCGTCGGCCCGTCTGGCTCCGGAAAATCCACTCTGATCCGCTTGATGTTGCGCGAAGAAGGGGTTACTCGGGGCACGATCTATGTGGCCGGAAAGGACATCACCGCCCTCCCGGCCTGGAAGGTCCCATTCCTGCGGCGCAGCATCGGCACCGTCTTCCAGGACTTCAAGCTGCTGCCCAACAAGACCGTGGCGGAGAACGTCGCGTTCGCGCTCGAGGTGCTGGGCCGCCCTCGGTCGGTGATCGGACCGCAAGTAGAGCAGGTCCTAGACCTGGTGGGACTGGCCGACAAGGCCGGCCGTTACCCGCGCCAGCTCTCGGGTGGTGAGCAACAGAGAGTCTCGGTGGCGCGAGCGTTCGTGAACCGGCCGCCGATCATGTTGTGCGACGAGCCGACCGGAAACCTCGACCCCGCCACCTCGGTCGGGATCATGAAGCTCCTCGACCGGATCAACCGGACCGGCACCACCGTGGTCATGGCGACCCATGACCACGCCATCGTCGATGCCATGCAGCGTCGAGTGGTGCAGCTGGCCAATGGCAGTGTCATTCGTGACGAGGTGTCCGGCCGCTACGAGACCTTGGCGGACAGATGAGCCGGGTCGGTTTCCTTCTCCGGGAGGCTCTGGTCAGCCTGCGGCGCAACATCCTGGTTGTCACCGGCGCGGTGCTGGCCGTCTTCATCAGCCTGGGGCTCGCATTCGGCGCCCTCGCGGTCAATGAGTTGGTCCGCGTCAACACCATCGCTTGGCAGCAGGGCGTGCACGTGATCGTGTGGCTGAACGACGCCGGTCGTGATGGCGTTCCGTCCGACGCCCACCAGACCCTCCTGGCGGAGGTGCAGTCGTGGGAGGAGGTCGAGAACGCCTTCTACGTCGACAAGTCGGCCGCCTACGAAGAGTTCCTCGAGATCTTCGGTGACGATCCCGACATGGTCGACGCCTTGGAGAACCCGGCCGCTCTGCCCACCTCGATCCGCATCGAGCTCGCCGACATCGACCTCTACCAGTCGGTCGAGTTCCGCCTCCAACAGCAGCCACAGCTCGTCCAGTCGATTTCGTCGGCGGCGCAGGAGATCGAGCAGATCTCGGCCGTCTCCAACGTGCTCAACTTCCTCGGGATCGGCCTGTCGATCGTCCTGGGTGCCTCGGCCGTGATCCTGATCGCCAACACCATCCGTCTCGCCATCTACGCCCGGCGCGACGAGGTGTCGATCATGAAGCTGGTGGGTGCGTCCAACTGGTTCATTCGGATTCCGTTCCTCCTCGAGGGTCTCATCGAAGGCCTCGTGGGGGCGTCCCTGGCGGTCTTCGCCGTGTGGGTGGCGGGGCGTAACCTCGCTACGGCCGCCGAGGGGATTCCTCTCATCAACTTGCAAATACCGAATGCGTTCTTCCTGCGCTGGGGAGTCGTGTTCCTTCTGTTCGGGGCGGCCGCCGGGGTGCTCGGATCGGTTCTCGGTCTGAGCCGCTATCTCCGCGAGGCCGACGGTGGACGTCCCGCTGCACCAAGGCGGGCGCTCGAGCCGGTGTGAACATGCGCCGGCTCTGGGTCTTCGGCGCGCTCGGCTTGATCCTGGCTCTCACAGCCGGTGCCGCGATGGCGGCGAGCGAGTCCGAACTCGACGAGCTGAACCGGAAGATCGCGAGCCTCAGCGAGCAGATCGAATCGGCTCAGAATGCCCGCACCCAGGCCGCCGAGCAAGTGCTGGCGGCGAAAGCACGACTCGACGCGGTGACGGCGGAGCTGAGGGCGGCCGAAGGCGTCCTGGCTTCACTCAACGCCGAGATCGAATCGGGCGAGGCGCAGTTGGCCGAGGTCCAGGCGATGCTGGAGCACTTCCAGGAGGCTCTGGCGACCACCCGCCTCAAGGAGAGTGAGGTCCGTGATGCTCTTTCGGTCCAGGTGGTCCGCCTGTACATGAACGCCTCGACCCGGACTACTCGGTTCCTCGCGTTCTCCAACGCCTCCGAAGCCGCTGTCGGGTTCACCTACGTCGATGGCGCGATGGGGGACAGCAGCCAGCTCCTCCGTCAGCTCCACATACTGGAGGCCGAGGAAGAGCGACAGCAGCAGATCCTCGACGAGCAGAGGGCTGCCCAGGAGAGACTGTTGGCCGACCTGGCGGTCCAGAGAGAACAGCAACAGGAGGAGGTCGCCCGGGTCGAGGGCCTGCGACAGGAAGCGGCGGCCGAGGCCGCTGCCGCTGAGAGCCTGGTCTCCTCACTGACCGCCGAGATCGCCCGATTCGAGGAGCACAAGGAGGGCTTGGAGGCCGACGCCGCCGCCTTGGAGAAGGAGCTGGCCGCTCGCGGGTCCGAGGGCGAGAAACCCTCTGGGCCTCTGTCGCGTCCGGTGCCGGGTCGCGTCAGCTCACCGTTCGGCTATCGGGTTCATCCCATCTTCGGCACCCGCCGGCTCCATACCGGTTGGGACATGAGCGCCTCGGCCGGCTCGGCCATTTCCGCGGCGGCGGATGGCGTCGTTGTCTCCGCCGGGGTGCGAGGCGGCTACGGCAACGCCGTCGTGATCGATCATGGCGGTGGTCTGGCGACCCTCTACGCCCACCAGTCGTCCATGGCCGTCTCGGCCGGCCAGCAGGTGAGCCGGGGTCAGGTCATCGGATACGTGGGCTGTACCGGCTACTGCACAGGCCCGCATCTCCATTTCGAAGTCAGGGTGGGCGGAACTCCGGTCGATCCGTCCGGATACGTGGGGTGAGCGGTGAGTGACGTGAAGGTGATCGCCACCAACCGTCGGGCTCGCTTCGACTACGACATCGTGGACGACTTCGAAGCCGGCCTCGTTCTAACCGGCTCGGAGATCAAGAGCCTGCGGGCCGGCAAGGCCAACCTCAAGGACAGCTTTGGGCACGTGCGGAATGGGGAGGTCTGGCTGGTCGGTGCCTACATCGCTCCGTACTCGTTCGCTCGGGAGGGCGGGCACGATCCGGAACGTAGTCGCAAGCTACTCCTCCATCGTCACGAGATCGATCGGATCACCGGAGCGCTGGCCGAGAAGGGACTCACCCTCGTGCCGATGCGCCTCTACCTGCGTGACGGCAAGGCGAAGGTCCAGATCGGGCTGGGGCGCGGCAAGCGGACCGTCGACAAGCGTGCCGACATCCGCAAGCGCGAGCACGAACGCGAGATGGAGCGGGCTCGCCGGCGCGTCCGATGATGACCCGAGATCTTGTCCGGGCGGTGGTCTAGGGTCGGTTTCGAAACCGACGGGGAACCGACCCGTGCCCTCGTGCGTATTAGGGGGAAGGCCCGAGAGACATCCGGAGGGAGAGAATGAGGAAACTGCTCACCGTGTTGGCTATGGCGGCGCTCGCTGTCGCCGCCACGACCGTGGCTTCAGCCGACTCGCACTTCGTAGACAGTGCCTTCGACGCCCGGCTCAGCGGCGAGAACGAGGTGCCGGCCGTTTCGACTGAGGGCAGCGGCTACGTGGTGGTCGAGGTGGCCGAAGATGGCGCCTCGATCGACTATCGCCTGTACGCCACCGGAATGGCGGACGTGACGATGGCACATATCCACGTGGGCGCAGAAGGCGAGAACGGCCCGCCAGTCGTCTTCCTCTTCGGCCCCGAGGACCCGGGTGTGATGGCCGACGGTCTGCTCGCCTCGGGCACCATCGAAGAGGCCGATTTGATCGAGGAGCCGGGAGTCTTCGACGGCACCATGAGCCAGTTGATCGAGCTGATAGAGGCCGGCGAGGCCTACGTGAACGTGCACACCGAGACGAACCCCGCGGGTGAGATTCGGGGCCAGCTGTCATTGGCCGCCTTCAACTTCACCGCTCCCTTGAGCGGCCAGGACGAGGTGCCGGCAGTGGACACGGACGCAGTGGGACTGGCAACCCTCAGCCTGAACCCCAGCCAAACTGCCCTCGACTTCAAGGTCCTCACCTATGGGCTGGAGGCCACGACCATGTCCCACATCCATGTCGGGGCGCAGGGTGTGAACGGACCACCGGTGGTGTTCCTGTTCGGCCCTGAGGATCCGGGGGTCGATCAGGATGGTCTGTTGTCGGAGGGCACGATCACCGAAGAGGACCTCCTCGAAGTACCGGACCTCTTCGACGGCACGATGCAGTCGTTGGTGGACGGTCTCCGCGCCGGGACCATGTACGTCAACGTGCACACGGAATCCAACCCCGCCGGTGAGATCCGCGGGCAGGTGGCAGGCTTGGAGCGGGTGCCCGGTGGGACGGCCTTCACGGACGACGACGACAGCGTCCACCAGGCCAGCATCGAGGTGATCGCCGCGGCAGGGATCACACGCGGGTGCAATCCGCCCGACAACGACGAGTACTGCCCCGAGGAACACTTCACGAGAGGACAGGCAGCAGCCTTCTTCAAACGAGCGTTCCATCTCGCCAATTCCGATGCGGATGCCTTCGTCGATGACGACGATTCGATCTTCGAGCAGGACATCGACGCCATATTCGAGGTGGGGATCACACGCGGTTGCAATCCGCCCGACAACGACCGCTACTGCCCGGATGACCCCGTGACCCGGGCACAGTGGGCGTCGTTCTTGGTCCGGGGTCTGCAGATCGCCGAGCCCGACGCCGTCGACCGGTTCATCGACGACAGCGACAGTGTCCATCAGGCCGACATCAACAGTCTGGCCGAGGCGGGTATCACCACCGGGTGCAATCCCCCCGACAACGACGAGTTCTGCCCCGACGATCCCGTGACCCGGGAACAGGCGGCCACGTTCGTGCTCAGGGCGTTCGGCTGGCGCGCCCTCGACTCCTGATCCGGGTTGGGGGGACAGATGGGGGGCCGGGCTAGGTCCGGCCCCCCATCATCAACGAGACTTCCCGTTGCCTCGGGCGTGAGGCGGCGGTCCGCCGTTCTCGGACTTGCCTTTCGCATGCGGAGGTGGGCCGGCCCAGTCTGGCTTGCCCTTGCCGTCCCCCGATGATGCAGCGGAATCCCGCTCGGCTCTTCTTTCCTTGACCCAAGCGGGAGGTCCACTCTGGGATTCCTCTGCGCTCTCCGGTTCGGTGGAGGTGTCCTTGGCACAACTGGTCGCCGTGATGGTGAAATCGACGGTCGGGGTCCCGGACGCGGTCTCAGGTGACTCGCCGGGCCGGAGCTGTTGATCGCCCTTGCCGTAGTCGGTGCGAGCGATGGCGCTCACGAAGCATCCGATCCCGGGCCCGTATCCGGCCTCTTTCAGTGCGTGGACGAATGACGACACCACTGTGCCGTGGTTGACCTGGCCCTGAGGTCCTTGGACATCGGTCGCCGTCAGATCGCAATCGTCGGTCAGGACCTGGGCTTCGCCATCGAAAACGGTGACCTGGTCTCCATCACTCAGATAGGTGTACTGCTGGCCGGCTTCGATCTCACAGACGGTTTCGTCCTCGACCTCGACGGAGCCCCACAGCAGTTCCAATGCCTCGGGGCTGTAGGCATGCAGCAGTCCACGATCGCCGGGTTCGAGCTGCCAGGCGACGGCCGGCATCGCTGTCACCCCCACGAGAGCGGCCGTCGCCAGTCCGATCGTCCATCTTGCTCGCATCCCTCAGACTCCCCTCTTCGCTCGTGTAACAGCAGGTCATCGCCGGGTACGATTCGTTACGCCCATTCCCGGGAATGCCGGAGGGCATTAGGCTGTTGTGACAACCCAGAGGGGGTGAACTGGTTTCGACGTTGAGTGTTGAAGCGTCGGAAGCGAGCCGGGGACACCGGATGCCCCGTTATCAAGCCGGTACAACCAACAAGTGCCGAAGACAACTTCGCACTGGCTGCCTGATTAACACTCAGTAACAGCCCGTCCGCCCGGTGGGTCTCCCGCCCCGCCGGAACCGGGCGTCGCAAAGCGGGATGCTCCTGTCGGGGTCCGGGACCGACAGGTCAAGACGATTCCGGATAGATCGATGGGATCTGTGCCATCAGCTCCCCGTCGATCGAAAGCTCGCTGATGGCTGCGCTCGGAGATGCCGACGCGGATGGCTCAGCGGACCGGGGTTCGACTCCCCGCACCTCCACAAGCGAGTGCTAACGAAAAAGTGGCACTCGAGCTGACGAAATACCCGCTTCCTGGCCGCAAGTCGGCCGGGAAGCGGGTTTTCTGTTGCTCTGACGTCGAAAGCTGTCCGTCGTGGCGTGTGGGTGGCCCCTTTGGACGCGAGAAAGCCCCGAACGTGGGAGTTCGGGGCAGGTGTGGTCGGGCCCGTCCGGGCTTCGGGTCAGGTTCAGGCGGCGGGCTTGGCGGGTGGTGGGTCCGTGCTGGTGTTGCGGTCTGTGTAAGGGACGGCTCGTCGCCGGCGAGGCTTTCGTGTGGTGTAGCGGCGGTCGAGGTCCGGTTCCTGTTGTTGGTTCCGTTCGAAGGCGTCGAGGAGTCGGAAGTTCGCTGCCGCCGTCCAGAACGCCACCATGATCGAAGTCTTGGCGAGGCCCATCACCTTGATGCGCCCCCGTTCCATGTGTTCTTTGCCGGGGTCGGTGAGCATCGAGAAGAACGACTCGACGGCGGGGCGGCACCGTTGGTAGATGTCGTACCACTCCGGTGTCCCCCAGCTCGGCGTTTGGCGTGTGTTCGACTGGATCTCCACCGG
>DATGPZ010000100.1:0-2405 GCA_035304485.1 Acidimicrobiia bacterium
CGACTGGCGATGTCACGAAAACGTTCCAGGCTGGTCGATTGACCACATGGCACATTCTTGTACCATATGGTCAGGAGGACCGGATGGTACAAGAACCAAACATCTGGACAGTCGAGTCGAGCCGAGCGCTGGGAGCCGCACTCAGGGCTCTTCGCAATCAGCGAGGTCTCACCCAAGAGGAACTGGCTCGAGCCCTGAAGACGACGAGGCAGCGAATCTCACGGATGGAGCAGGGCGAGTTCTCGGATCAGGTCCAATCGCTGTTGCGAGAGCTGAAGGTCTTGGGAGCGGTGATGCGAATCGAGGAGGTCGATGCCGGACCTTGATCTGTGGCTCTACGGGACACCGGTCGCCTCGGTGACGGCGGAGCGGAGTACTCGTGCGCGGTTGTCTTTTCGTCGCGAGGCAATAGATCGGTGGGGTCTCGGCTCGCGCATCCTGACCGTCGCGGAACCGTTGACCACAGAGACATTGCCGCCGGCCAGGACCGCCGTGGTTCTGGAGGGTCTCCTTCCCGAGGGAGAGGCTCGGGAGACGCTGGAGGAGCTCTTCGGCAGGTCTCTGACGGATCTCCTAGCCAGCCTGGGCAGAGAAACCGTGGGAGCGATCGTTGCCGTCCCCGGTGGGGACGATCCGAATCGCCATGCAGGACCGGCGCTCGGCTCTGAGCTGTCCGAAGTCGACATCGCCGAGAGGCTTCGAGGGCTCAGGGCCCGACCCCTGGGGGTCTCACCGGAGACGCCGGTGCGGATCTCGTTGGCAGGTGCCCAGCCCAAGCTGCCGTTGCACCGCACCGAGGCCGGGTACTTCGATCCCTCATTCGAGAACCCGTCGACGGTGATCCTCAAACCGGAGCAGGGGGAGTGGCCCCGGTTGGTCGAACTCGAAGCATGGGGCCTCGAAGTCATGAGGGCGGCCGGTGTAGCTGTACCCGACTGGGAGCTGGCGTCGTTCGACGGAATCATGACTCTGATCGTGCGGCGCTTCGACCGGTATCGAGAAGACGGAATGGTGTCTCGAATACATCAAGAGGATCTGTGCATGGCAGTCGGGGCGCGTCCGAGGGAGAAGTATGCGACGAGCCCGCGTGCGAGGACTTCACTTGCGGCGCTGGCGAACGTCGTGTATCGGAACTCCAGGCGCCCTGACGAAGATCTCGATCGATTCATCCGAGTGGTCGTCACCAACATCGCCATCGGCAACTACGACGGTCACGCACGCAACCTGGGCCTGTTGCACTACGAAGACGGAACGGTGGAACTCGCTCCTGCCTACGACGTAGTGCCTACCTACCATTACAGCGCCCACTCCAAGGTCCTCGCCCAGGTGATCAACGGACAGCGGATGCGGCCGGAGACAGTGACTTGGGACCACCTGTTGGCTGAAGTCCGTACATGGGGGATCCGAGGCGCCGACGATCACCTCCGGGACGCGGTCGCAGCGGTGTTCGATGCCGTGCGAGCCGTTGGTCCGCCCTCACATAGCCCGAATCTGGAGCAGCTGATACTACGGGCCGACCGAATCCTTCCCTGAGCGGCTCTCGTCTGCGGGTTGAGCCGCGCTGACAGCGTCTTCCGGCTCAGCGACGGGACGTCGGATCCGGTCCTGTCGAGCAGGGAGATTGAACAACGGTCACCCCGTTGAATCCGTCATCCTGAGCCAGGGAGTGGGGGAGTGGGGGGATGCGGCAAAGGATGGACGGGAGGTGACCGTTGCGTCGTGGAGCATAGAGCACAGCCGCCCGACAAACCATCATTTGCCAAATTCGCCAGTCGTGTGAGGACTGGCAGGGTCCGATAGGCCCGAGAATCCCTGCGTCTTGCCCCAGCGGCGCGGCCGAAAACCTTCGGAGACCTTCGACCTGACGGGGAAGGGGTGTTGGATGAGGGTGCCGGAGGCGGGACTCGAACCCGCACGCCACGTGGGCACGGCATTTTGAGTGCCGCGCGTCTGCCAGTTCCGCCACTCCGGCGCGATGGGCCATTGTATCGCCGGCCCACCGGTGCCATATCATGGGGAGCGTTCCATGAACCGCATTCACCGTCGACTCTTCCGCATCAACGATCGGCTGGCCGAGCTCGAGATGGAGGAGAAGGCCGTGCGGGAGGAACTCGACATGCACCGCTCGATCAACGAGGATGCGCAGGTGGACGCCGCGCTGGGCAACTACATCGACCGGGAGGAAGCGGGGCTCACCGCCAAGGACGTCGCCCGGTTCGAACGTTCCCTCGCCAGCATCCAGGCCCGGCGTGTCAGGTTGCAGGACACGCGCTCGAAGCTCCTCGCCAAACTGGAACACAAGTGAACCTCCGCCTCGCCCGACTCTCCTCTATCTAGATGCCCACCCTCGCACTCCTCGACGGCAACTCCATCGCCTATCGCGCCTTCTACGCCCTGCCCGAGGA
>DATGPZ010000101.1:0-2488 GCA_035304485.1 Acidimicrobiia bacterium
CGCCTCGAGCCCTGCCCCTCCGTCCAGGTACCAGACGGCCGCCGCCACCACCCCGGCGCCGATCAGCAACCCGGCGATCACGAAGAGGATGGCGCCGGTTCGGCGCGGCTTTCCTTCCACGGGCTTTCCGCACGCGGAACAGAACTTCCCCCCAGCCTCCTGTGGTGCACCGCAATAGCGGCAGTACAGGCCCATCATCTGCTGAGGCTACGAGCGACCGGCCGAGTCGCCATGGGCCGTTGGTCCAATGACCGCTGACGAATCTCGCCCTGACGCTCACATTCGGCGACAGCCGGGCGTCTGGTTGTCTCACGAACCGAACTGACAGGCGAGGCACAACGACGGTTCGCCGTACGACAGAGATCCGGCACAAATGCGGAGTCAGGCGTCGAATGGGCGGTCTAGTGAGGGCCGCCGGTAAACGGCCACGCCCTCAACAAACCGATTCGCCGGTAGAGACGCTCTCTCAACTCGACCATATGGTCGAAGCCCTCCACTCGCCTCCAATCGGAAGGTATCGCCGCCAACCCGTACCGCGCTCCGGCGAAGGCCTCGGCCATCGCCGCGATGGTGTCAGTGTCGCCGCCCATCGCCAGGGCCCGACGGATCGCTTCTTCGAAGCCGGAGCCGACGAGAAAGCAATAGATCGCAGTCATGACGGAACCATCGGCCACCACCGAGTTGCCCAGCCGGCGGCGAGCCTGGTCGTCGTCTCCGCTCTCGAGACACGACTCCAACGCCCCCAACTTCGCTCGGAAACCATCGGTGCGCGATCTGCTCCATTCGGTTCGTGCGACCCGGTTCGAAGGTGAGGGCGTGCGCCAGATCCGGGCGCGGCTGGAAGAGGCCGGGATAGAGGTCGAAACCCCGGTCGATGCTTCCGCCGCCGAGAGCGGACCGGCCTAAATAGAGCTGGCCGACCTCGACGCAACCAGATCCTCATCTCGACCAGTTCTTCTGAACCGTCCCTCTCCGTGTCATAGGCGTCGGATACGTTGTCGGCCACTGACCACGAAAGGGGCACCTGCTTGAAACTGTTCGTCGCCGCCGAGCGCCAACCCGGAGACACCTTCGACACCATTCCCGGGGAGCTGGTCCGCTTCCCGCTCACCATCTGCGAGTCGCTCGACTGCCACTGCGACCAGGTCATGTATGGTCTCGTCAGCCACCGGCCGACACCCGCCGTGATGGTGCGTGAGCTGGCCATCGAGGCTGCAACCTTCACGGAACTGCTCGGCGAGTCGCTGGCCGACGACGGCCGGGAGGTGGAAGCGACGTGGCTGGAGGAATACGCCGCCACCCACCTGGAAACCGCCGCCCTCCTTCCGACCGAAGAGCCGCTGATGCTCTGTCACTTCGCCCCGGTCGACCCGCAGGGCTGCTCCCCACCGAGCACGGGATGAGTGACCCAAGTGCGCAGGTCACCGGCCCGACTCCCTGCACCTGGTGGATGCACCCACCAAAGGGACCCGCAAGACTCTCCTGGTTGAGATGGTCCCCCACATCTCGGCGGGGAACGTGAACATCTCCACCGAGGCCCGCAGTGACGATGAATGGCGCAAGCGGATTGGAGCGTGGCTGTCGGCCGGACCGGTAGCCATCTGGATCTACAACCTCAAGCGTCGACTCGACACGGGGGCTCTGGCGGCGGTACTCACTGAGGACTTGTGGGTGGACCGGCAACTTGGCCGAAACGACGCCGCCATCCGTTACCCCAATCGGGCGCTGTGGATCGCCACCTGGAACGGAGTCGTCCTCAGTGATGAGATCGCCCGACGCACCATCCCCATCTACCTCGACTCGGGTCTGGAGCGTCCCTATCTGGGAGAGACAAACGGCTTCCACCATCCAGGCCTCCGGGGATGGGTGACCGAAACCGGGGCATACTGATCTGGGCCCGCCTGTAACCCTGGTCCACCGCTGGTAGCCGACGGGCAGCCGCCCGGGACTAAGACCATCAGCTCGTTCGAGTCCGGGGCCAAGGTAATCGGTGGTCTCCTCGAGACGATCGGCATCGACGGGACGGTCGGCATCGACGGGTTCTTGGCCAACTAGAAATTTCTACCGACTGGCCGACCCCGAGACCGCCGCCGCGAACGCCTTCGTCCTCGCCTGGTGGGGCAAGCACCGGGATGCACTGGTCCGGCCCGGCGAGTTGCTCGACACCTACGACAGCCTCTACGACGACTCACTCGGACTTGGTAGCCGGGACGACCGAATCAGCGCTACCACGTTGGGGAAATGAACGAGACATAAACGAATCCCGACCAGGTCCGCACATAGGTCAGATTGCCCACCCACAACCGGTTGGGACCAGAGGCAACTTCAGAACCCGCGCACAGTGTCGCCGGCGTCGATTCGCTGCGCACAGACGGTCGAGATTGCACAGCTCTGACAGAGCGGACCTGCAGGGCGACACCAGGTCCTTCCGATCACCCAGGCCGGTGCGTCGAGGGCGCCAGGTCGCTCCGGGTAGGTCTTGCGTGCG
>DATGPZ010000102.1:0-3003 GCA_035304485.1 Acidimicrobiia bacterium
TGCTTGCGGGCCCGGACCAGCCCCGCCAACCGCAGCTGCCGAAGCTGGTGGCTGGTGGCCGACTCGCTCACCTCCACCAGGCGGGCCAGGTCGCTGACACACACCTCCCCCGCCTCCAAGAGCGCGTAGATCATCCGCAGCCGGCTCGGATCCGCCAACAGCTTGAACCGCTCAGCGCGGTGTTGCGCCTCATCCAGACCCAACAGCCTTTCCGGCAGGGGGCCATGCCCATGAGAGTCGGGAGCTCGAGATTCCACCTTGTCCAGAGTATGACTTCGAACATCTGAATACAAGCTCAGATATTCGGATATCCTCTCGGCCGACCCTGGCTTCTGGGCCTCATTAGGTGCTGGGATATCGGTTTGAAGGTCGATGAGTTCGACCCAGTCGGGTTTGACCCTGATGCGGGCCATGCCTTTGAAGTTGGCATTGGCGTGGCCGCGGAACTGGGCCGCGTCGTCGCTTCCGAAGTAGCGGAGTCGAGTCGGCGTACTCCTCTTCCGCTCCGTCGACGATCTCGCACCTGGCGGTCCGGCGAAGGATACGATTGTTCGGCAGTTTCCGATATCATCGCTTCTGACAGTTTGATATTGGCGAGCCGATCGGCGAGGACCACGTGATGACGCAACCGGACACAGGCGGGCACGACGACACCGCAGAGCACGAGGAGCCGTATCGGGGTCGGTGGTGGGCCTTCCCGCCGTTGCGCAACGCTCTGATCTCTGGTCTGGTACTGGCGACGGCGTTTGTGCTGGAGCGCATCGACGTCATCCCGGTGGGAGTCGCGATCGGCCTGTATGTGGTGGCTGCGTTGTTGGGGGCGTCGTATTGGGGCCGCGAGGCGGTCGAGGCGATTGCCAGACCCCGGGTCAACATCGACGTGCTGATGGCAGTCGCCACCGTTGGCTCTGCCGCATTGGGTCTGTGGGAGGAGGCCGCGTTCTTGGCGTTCCTGTACGGGGCCGCCGAGGGTCTGGAAGAGTTCACCTACGACCGCACCCGAGGCGCGATCCGAGCGTTGCTCGATCTGGCCCCCAAGGAAGCCACCGTGGTCCGCAACGGTGTCGAGATCATCGTGCCCGTAGAGGAGCTCGCCGTCGGCGATGTGATGCTGGTGCGACCAGGTGAGAGCCTGGCCACCGACGGAACGATCCTCTCCGGTGCAACGAGCCTGGACGAATCCCCGGTAACCGGCGAATCGGTACCGGTGGAGAAGGGACCCGGTAGCGACGTGTTCGCCGGCACACTGAACCTGACCGGAGCGGTCGAGGTCACCGTGACCCGGACATTCGCCGACAACACCCTGTCCCAGATCATCCATCTGGTCGAAGAGGCCCAAGAGGAAAAGACCCGGACACAACGGCTCATCGACCGTTTCGACGCCTACTACAGCCCCGCCATCCTCGCCGGCGCCGCCCTGCTGGCGGTAGTGCCGACGCTGCTTGGTGGTGACCCGTCGGTGTGGGTTCGGCGGGCCGTCACCCTGGCGGTGGCCGGCGCCCCCTGTGCCTTGGTCATGTCCACCCCGGTCGCGGTCGCCGCAGCAATCGGTTCCGCCGGCAAGCGAGGGGTGCTGATCAAAGGAGGGATCCACCTCGAGAACCTGGGCCTGGTCCATGTTATGGCGATGGACAAGACCGGCACCCTGACCCGGGGGACACCCCAAGTCACCGACCTGATCCCATTCGCCACAACCGACCCAGAAGAGTTGCTGCGCGTCGCGGCCGCGGTGGAGGCGTCCTCGGAACATCCCCTGGCCCAAGCCATCGTGCGGCGGGCCGAAGCCGACGGCATCGTGGTGCGCCGGGCCGACACCTTCGAAGCCCTCACCGGCGCCGGCGCCCGCGCCCAACTCAACGGAAAGGACGTCTACGTGGGCAGCGCCTCCCTGTTCGCGGACATTGGAGCCGCCATCGAAGACAAACGCGGGATCATCGATGGGCTGCAAGAAGAAGGCAAGACCGTGGTCCTGGTCGGGCACTCCGACCAGGTGATCGGCCTCATCGCCCTCCGCGACGAACTCCGCCCCGAGGCACCCCAAGCCATTGAGGGTCTCCGCCACAGCGGGATCCGCCACATCGTGATGCTCACCGGCGACAACACCCGCACCGCCGCCGCCATCGCCGCTCATCTCGGCATCGACCAGGTCCGCGCCGAACTGAAACCAGCCGACAAGAGCCGGGCGGTCACTGAACTACAGACCACCCTCGGCCCAGTGGCGATGGTTGGCGACGGAATCAACGACGCACCCGCCCTGGCGACCGCCACCGTCGGGATCGCCATGGGAACGGCCGGCACCGACGCCGCCATCGAAGCCGCCGACGTGGCACTGATGGGAGACGACCTCCGCACCCTTCCATACGCCGTAGCCCTCGGACGCAAAACGCGGCACATCAGCCGTCAGAACATCGTGTTCTCCGTGCTCATCCTCGCAGTCCTCATACCATCCGCCGTCACCGGGTGGCTCTCCATCGCCGGAGCCGTTCTCGTCCACGAAGTCTCCGAAATCATCGCCGTCCTCAACGGACTCCGCGCCCGAAACCCGGCCCCACCCCCACCAACCCATCACGAGTCACACTTATGAAGCCGACCTCTGAACCCGCATCAATCAAGGCTCTCAGCAATGTGTAGGCAGATGCCACCGAGTCGCATTCGACAACAGAGAGTGGACACGCAGCCCAGCCCGATATCGCCGACCACAGCTATTATCGCTCCCGGCCGTTCAGAAGAGGAGACGTCACACCGTGGGTGTTGAGACCAGGATGGAAGTGCAGCTCGCCGCGAAACTGTTCCGGGGCTTTGGCGACCCGACACGTCTGTCAATCCTCGAAGAACTAGCCGAAGCGGGCGAACTGCGGGTCAAGGACCTAGTCGACCGGCTGGGCGGATCACAGTCGAACATCTCGGGACATGTGGCCTGCCTCAAGGACTGCGGGCTAGTGGATGCCCGCCCCGAAGGGCGACAAATCTTCTACCGGATCTCCGCCCCCGAAGTGGTGGCAG
>DATGPZ010000103.1:0-2104 GCA_035304485.1 Acidimicrobiia bacterium
GCCCCGAACGCGAACTTGTCCATTCCCAGCGCAGAGGCAGCTTGGCCAGGCCCCGTGTATCGGATGCGGGCGAGATCCAGGGCGCCCTGGAGAGAGCCGTCTTCCCCTGGCCCGCCATGGCAGGCGATCACCGCCACGTCGATCGGCAGCGCCTTGCGCTTCACTATGAAACCGCCGTCGGGGGCAGCCACGAAGCTGACGGGACGGGCCTTCCGGGGCACTCCGTCCACGAAATCGGCGGCCTCGGAGTCGGCGTCCACCAAAAACCACTCCCCGGCTTTCGACCAGTAGAGGGCGTAGGGATCACCGGGGAGGGTGCGGGCGACCTGCAGTCCGGTCAGGATCGAGATGTCGTGTTCGTCGCTGGGTCCCCCGAAGAGGACAGCTGCGGTGGCCATGGACGGGATGGTACGGCGTTTCCGGGTGGGCCCAGTCGCTTTGGCGATCGAGACGAAGGAGAGGCCGGGGTCGAAACCCCGGCCTCTTCGAGGAGGAGGCGCTCAGTTCCCGATCGATTCACCCGTCGGAGTCGTCGAGAACGTCCTTGAGCGAGCGATACAGGAACGCTGCCATCTCGCCTCGGGTGAGGTCCCGATCGGGGCAGTACCGGTTGTAGTCCGGTGGGTTGCAACCGACCGTGATTCCGGCAGCCTTCAGCGCGTTGATGTCGTCCTCGAACACCGACAACTCGTCGTCGATGAACGCGTCGTCCGCCACCTCGGGGAGGTCGAGCGCCCGGACGATCACCGCCGCCATTTCACCGCGCGTGATCGGGTCGTGGGGGCACGCCCGGTCGTTCGTCGGCGGGTTGCAGCCGCGGAACACCCTCTGCGCCTTTGCCGCGTTCAGGTCGCGCTCGAAGATCGACTCGTCGTCGTCGACGAACCCGTCGACATCCGAAGGCGGCCAGTCCAGCGCCCGGTTCAGGAACGCGGCCATCTGCCCGCGGGTGATGCTCTCGTCCGGGCAGAACTGGTCGTTCGCCGGAGGGTTGCAGCCGCGAGTGATCCGGTGTTCGGCCAACCACCTGATCTCCTTGGCGAACAGGTGATCGTCTGGCACATCGGTGAAGCCCGGATGCGGCTCCGATTCGGGTGCTGCCACCACTCGGAGGATGAACTGCGTTTGGCCGTAGTCGTTGGAGATCCTCACGTGGCGGTCGCCGAGGGCGGCGTCGTCCGGAACGACGAAGGACAGCTCGGTGCCGTCGTCGTCCCAGGTCGCCTCGACCTCACCGGCCCCGTTCAGCTCCACGGTGACGTCGGCCAGGTTCTTTCCGCTGACGGTGACGGTGTCACCGCGGGCGGCCTCCTCGGGCCACCCGGTGAGGGTCGGCCGGGGATCCTCCCCGAACTTGTAGGTCTGGTCGCCGAGGGTGACCTGATCCACGTAGCTGGAGACCGTGACGTCTGCATCGGTGCCCAGGTTCAGGCCGACACCGATCGCCACCGGTTCGACAGCGTCGGGACCATCGGCTTCGGCTTGGGCGTAGATCGCATCCAGCCAGTTCTCCAGTGAGTCGGTATCCCCGGCGGCCGTGCTGAGCGTCTGCGTGTCGGCGGACCACTCGAATGTCTGCCATTGGTCCAGTTCCAGGCCGTTCAGCCCCGGCATCAGGCTCAGGGTCGTGAATCGAGGGCTGTCACCGTCCCAGCCGTAGAAGACTTCGACGACCAGCTGAGTCGAAGCGTCCAGGTTCGTCGCTTCGTCGACGTACAGCGTGTAGCCGAGACCGGAGTCGAAGAAGTCACGAAGATCGGGCCGTTCATCAGCCCGGAAGTAGGACAGCACCCGGGCATGGTCTTCGGGGCCGGCCACATCGGCGGAGATCGCCAGGTGGAGGCTGTGTGCCGAGCCCTCGTTGACCGGGTCGTCGACGATCTCGTAGGTGCCCGGCTGGTAGGCGGTGTCGTGGCGCTGCCACCACGTGTCCAGGCCCACCTCGAGAGGCTCGCCTTCCATGCCACTCCCGTCGGGGAGCTCCGTGACGAAGTGGAGACCGTCTGTCTCCTGTGCCATCGACGGCGCCGCGAAGACGGGCGCCAAGACGAGGCTGAGCAGTAGTACCCCGATTCCCAATCGAGGCTTCGTAGTTCGGTTCATG
>DATGPZ010000104.1:0-18485 GCA_035304485.1 Acidimicrobiia bacterium
GAAGGATCGGATGGGTCCGGTGCTGATGGTGGCCGTGGTTGCGGCCACGGTATTGGGGTCGGAGGTCACCGCCGCCGACTCGGATGAAGAGCATTGCGTTGTGGTCGTCGTGGGTCAGGAGGACGACGGTGAGTTCCAGACCACAGAACCTGTGTGCTTTGGTACGGAAGCTGAGGCTGCCCTGTGGGCTGTTGCGATTCCGGTAGAGACGTTCCGATCGCACGTCGAAGCCCCGGTTTCGAAGCCTGCGGCGAGCGGGGCGCAGGGGGTAACGTTGGCGTCGGTGACGATCGGTCGTCACTACGATGGTGCCGACGGGTCGGGGTCGTCGATCCGTATCGTGGGTACTTCTTGTTCTGGTGGCCATTGGAACACGGGGAGCACGTGGGCGAACCGTATCTCTTCGTCGTACAACGGCTGTGCTCGCCTGCGTCACTACGACAAGCCGGGCAAATCGGGGGCTTACGAGGACACGTACGGGAAGGGCCAAACCGACAATCTGTCGACGTTGAACAACCGCACCGAATCTGTGTCGTACCACTCCAGCTAGCCGGGCAGGGGGGGGACGTGGCGTAGGGTTGGCCTGTGATGGACCTGTCGGACGCCGAGGCGATCGAGGCTTCGTTCGCCGACCCGTCGAGTTTCGGGTTGATTTTCGAAAGGCACTGCGATGCGGTTCACCGGTTCGCGGTTCGCCGGGTGGGCCGGGATGCGGCCGGGGACATTGTCGCCGAGACGTTCGTGCGCAGCTTCGCTATCCGGGCTCGCTTCGACCTCACCCGGGACACTGCCCTGCCGTGGCTGTACGGGATCGCCGCCAATGTGATCTTCGAACACTACCGACGATCGGCCCTCGCCGCCCGCTACTCCACTTATACTTTCCGCCGCGGAACGGGGGGCGATCCGATTGCCGTCGCCGACGACCGGTTGGTGGCGGTGAGCTTGCGAGACGAACTAATCTCCGCTCTCGGCGCGTTATCGGTAGAAGACCGAGAAACGTTGTTGCTCTACGCCCTCGAGGACCTCTCCTACAAGGAGATCGCAGCGGCATTGGGCATCCCGGTCGGCACTGTCGGATCGAGAATGTCGCGTGTCCGAACCCAGATCAGGAACCGTATCCCTGACCTGGAATGGCGAGTTGACCGGTTGGGGGCTGAGGAGCGTGGGGACGATGAACCAGACGCCTGACCCGCTCGATGATCTGTTGCGCTGGACGTTCGCCTATCAGGAGGGTCCCACACCGGATGAACGGGACCGGGCTCGTCGCCGCCTCGACGCTGCCATCCGCCGAGAGGTGGCCGCCAACCAACGGCGGGGGTGGATGACGGCGGCTGTAGTCGCGGTGGTTGTCGCATCGACAGCAGCTATCTGGGGGTCACTGTCTCCTTCCCCGGTCATGGCGGCGATGGAAGAAGTCGCCCAAGCGATCGAAGCTGCCCCCATTCCCGTTACCGGACAGGAATACGTGTTCACCGACGCTACGGAATCCGCCTTGGGGGTCGTGCCTCGGGATGGCCTGGGGCGCATCGACTACCCCGACCAACCGTTGGCGTACCTGCTGAATACCCGCCGCCAAAGCTGGTTCGGAACCGACGGCTCCCTCCAACTCAGAACCACCGTCCAGCCCCCTGAGTTCTTCCGGCCCGAAGACGAAGCCGCCTACTACGCCGCCGGCCTCGACCAAGTGGATCGGGTGGGAGAGATCATCCTCGAAACGTTCCCCGACGCTGAACGTCACCCATGGCCCACTGACCCCGCCCAGTTGGACACATGGATCCGAAATGCCGCCGTGACCGGACGCGGTCTGGACAGCGACATCGAGTATCTGGAAGTGGCTCTCGACATCGTCTCAGAATCACCCGCGGCACCAGACCTCCGATCCGGAACCCTCCGGTTGATCGGCCGCCTCGACGGACTAGAGGTCGTCGACCAGACGCACGGAACCAAGACCTTTAGAGTGCAGTACCGCCTCAACGAGGTCCATATCGACCATCGGTTTTCCATCAACTCATCTGGCTACCTCGTCGCCGAGCGGGTCACCGCGGTCGACGGAGACCAGACGCTGGGTCTTCCGGCCGGCGCCACCACCTATGAGATGACCGTTGCCGACTTGCAGATCACCGACTCGCTGGACTTCCCGTGAGCCGATACCGAGCCAAGAACCTGCGCGGCGATCCTGATCCGCGGTTAGAAAGAATTCGGCGGTGACCCGGGGGGCTCGGAGCGAGCAGCGTGCCGCCTTGCGACAATGCGCCGGGTTGCCACCGGCGCTGGAGCGGTGTGTTGGCTCCCATGGCGCTGCTCTTGGTGGCCGCTGCCGATACGGCTACGTCTGAGCGGAGATCGCCAGCTGACCGCACTCGCGCTTGGCCCCCCTCCATGCGTCGTGAGATTCGACGAAGGTTGGCCGCCGAGCATCCCTACGAAAGCAGAACTGCGGATCGCAGCGGCGGTTCGCTGCTCCGTCGAGTCCGATCCGTGCCGTCAATACTCGACGGGGGAGCGTTACGGCGCGCCGTTGACCTCGGGAACACGGGGAAGGTGGCGTACCCCCAAAAACCCGGGCGGTGGTCCGCTGACAAGGCCCGGGCCAACAGGGTCAGGCGGTGTCCCTAGGTCACGGTGCCGTGGTGGGCACGGCGTAACCGTCCTGCGGGTCTTCTTCGGGGTTCGGCGCGACAGACAGCTCATCGTCGACGACCTGGCGCATCTTCTCGGACGTTTCGTGCCAGATGAGCACCAACTCGGGATTGTCCGCAACAGCCTCCTGCTCGAAGTAGGACATCAGACGGTCCCACTCGTCCTCAAACGAAGTGTCCGTACGACAGGTAGCGTCCGTGACAGCAACCTGGATCTCCCATTCGGTGGGACGTTCCTCGTTGAGCGCTTCCGGATCCACCTCCTTCGGGCGTTCAAACGGGAGCCGGCCCGGTCCCGCAAGCGCCAAGTCGGTTGCATCAGCCGGACTGTCGACGTCGTAGCCAGCATCTCTCATACACCTAGTCCACGCCTTCTCGGTCTCCTGCCATTCCGGCGAAGCGAGAACCTCCTCCCACACCTGGTTGCGTAGAATCTGCAGGTGACCCGAGAACGCCAACCATTCGACCGACTCGTCGATGGAACCGGCAACAGCGGCTCGAGCCTCCCCGAGACAACCCCCGGTTCCGATCTCCAACCCGTTATCCAGACGGACCCGCTCCTCGTCTGTCCCCATCAAGGCTACCCCGAAGGCTTCCTGCTCAGACTCAGACAGGGGTGGCGCTTCGACGAGCGAAGGATCGGCGTCCTCTAACACATAGCCCCAGGCTTCTGCCCTCTCAACCGAGAGGGGGTTGAAGTAGCTGGCGGGTGTGCTCCAGCCCTGCCACTCGCCTCGATCCGGGGGGACATACTCGAATCCCCGTTCCCGCATGCACTGGCCGAGCAGAGCATCGGCTCGCCGCTCCACCAGCTCCATCAACCCGCCGTACTCAGCCAGCATCGCCGTGACAGGCCGGAGAGGGTCCACAACCTCGGGGACCGCCCCTTGTTGTGTGCCACCGCGCAACCAACCACTGCACGCCGACAACAACACACAACCGATGGCCAGAGCAGGGCGGAGGGCGGTACGCCGCCCTCCGCCGGGTGTCAGCAGGACGCCGCTCCAGCTACCCACTTGTGGCTCGACGACGTCTTGTCATGTCCGATGTGGTCGAGATGCCACCAACCGGTGTTCCGAGCGGTGTGGAAGCGGGCACCGCCGTAGTTCACATTCTTGTAATGGCAGGTGTCCAATGAGTTGCCCGAGTTCCAGACAGAGCGGGTGGCGTTATCCAGCCCGCAGTTGATCAAACCGCCCTCGCAATCATCGAATGTGTTGAAGGCGTAGGTTGCGTCACTGATCGAATACTGGGCCACACCCCCCGCCGCGTAATTCTGGTTCTTGTACATGCAGACCCAACCCGAGCCGTTCGGACAGTCACCAGGGGCTGCGGACGCAGTCAGCGGTAGAAGCCCGAACAGCAGCGTGATCGCCAGTGTGGCAACGACCGCCAGTCGGACCGCCAGGCTACCGTCAACAGACAGAGAGTTGCTCAACACAAGCCCACCTCCAAGGGTCTCGACGCCTAGCCAGCTGTTCGTGGTGAGCTGGCACTTCACAGGTCTATTTGTTGGAGGTAGCGCTTCTATTCACGAGCGATGAACTTGTTGAGGAGCCAACCAGAGAATCGGGCCATCCCTTCCACCGCTCGCTGCTGATGAAGACGGGGGCTCCACCGTTCTAGCTTGAGGCGAACCATTGAGGGTTCCGCATCGGCCCGCCTGAGAAACACGTGTTGGCCGCCTCATTGTTTGTCGGCGTTCGAGAGGAGCGTTACGACGCTACCGCTGAGCCGTTCGGCTGGAGGTTCGGCCGCAACGACGCCGACAAGCTCTCTCCCGTCACGACCGAGCCCACACCAACCACGCCGCCTGACCGACCCGACTCTGACTCTCGACCACGATCGTGCTCTACCAACGTCGGTCGATGACCATCCCCGACCTGACCCGCTACGGACTCAAACGTCGTCTCGATCAGCGTCGGCGGGAACGCTGGACCGACCTCGGGGATCTGGAAAGCCGTTACCGCGGCTCGTTTGCCTATGTCACCGGAACCGACACCGACGGCGACCCATGTGTCCCTGTTCCGGCTCCGCTACCGTGGTCAGTGGAGGGCCGATCACGGATGGAGCGAGGACGAGAAGGTCTGCGTCGTGACCGTCGGGGGCTCGGGAGTCGGGCGGGATCTCCTGGAACGCACCATCGCCTCCTTCCCCTACGCCAAACAAGAGATGCCGGAGTTGCGGATGATCGTCGTGGCCGGCCCCCGGATCGACCCGGGCTCGTTCGAAGCACGCGACGGGCTGGAGGTGCTCGGCTACGTCCCCGACCTCCATCTCCACCTGGCCGCCAGTGACCTGGCAGTGGTACAAGGTGGTCTCACCACCACGATGGAGTTGACCGTCGCCAAGCGGCCGTTCCTCTACTTCCCGCTCCAGCACCACTTCGAGCAGAACTTCCACGTGCGCCACCGCCTCGACCAGTACGGAGCCGGGCGGCACATGGACTATGCCAAGACCAGCGAAGAGGACCTGGCGGAGGCCATCGTCACGACCATCGGCACCCGGGTCGCCTACCGCGACGTAGAAACGGGAGGCGCGGCCCGGGCGGCCGCCCTGATCGCAGACCTCATCTGACCAAAGGAGCACTGGATGGATCGATGACACTCATTTCACCCGACTCGGTCGAACGGCCGACCAAGAACTACGCAAGAGGAGAAACAATGACCACTACACAAACCACGAACGGAGTGAACGTCGGAGCGCTCTTCGGGGCTCTCGACGCCGTGAGGGCCCAACCCGAGGCCGCCAAGTTCCAGTTCCGCGCCAGCAACCAGTGGGTGAGCGGTACCCACAGCCGCAGCACCATCCACGGGTTCTTCGGACTGGGTGCGGAGCAGACCCACAAGGAAGCTCACACGTTCGACGCCGACCATCCGGAGCAGCTGGTGGGCACCGATGTGGGCCCCTCACCGGCCGAGTACCTGCTCCATGCCCTGGCCTCGTGCATCACGGCGGGAATCGGCAACATCGCCGCCGCCCGCGGCATCGAGCTCAGCCGGGTCGAGTCGACGGTCACCGGCGACATCGATCTCGTCGGTCTCCTGGGCATCGACGGCTCGGTGCGCAGCGGGTACCAGTCGATCGACGTCCGGGTTGTGATCGAAGGCGGGGCCGGGGCGGACGACCTCCGCAAGGTGGTCGAGCGTTCCGTCGCACGATCCGCCGTCTACGACATGCTCACCAACGGTACCCGGGTGTCGATCACGGTGGATGCGGCCGAATGAGCCGCATAGGGGAGTGGCCGGGTTCCTGCCCGGCCACTCCCGGGCAGGAGCGCCGATGAGGAAGGACTACGACGTCATCGTGGTGGGGGCTCGGGTCGCCGGGGCTGCGACCGCGATGCTGCTCGCCCGCCAGGGTCACAGGGTGTTGCTCGTCGACCGGGCGGGAATGCCCTCGGACACCGTGTCGACCCACGCCATCCTCCGCACGGGAGTGTTGCAGCTGACGCGGTGGGGACTGGTGGAGCGGCTGGCCGCGGTCGGCACGCCTGCCGTTCGTCAGATGACCCTCGGCTTCGGTCAGGAGCGAGTCTCGTTCCAGATGAAGGCGGACTTCGGTATCGAGCAGCTCTACGCACCGCGACGCTTCATCCTCGACTCGATCCTGGTGGAAGAGGCGGTCGCCGCGGGTGTGGAGTTCGCCGACCGCACCCGCCTAGTCGACGTCGCGCGCGGCGACGAGGGCCAGGTGATCGGGGCAGTGCTGGGCCGCCGCGGGAGTCGTACCACCTGCACGGCGGCGATGGTGATCGGTGCGGACGGTGCCCGATCACGGTTCGCCGATCTGGTCGGTGCCCGCAAGACGATCGAACACGTTCCTTACAACAGCGTCCACTACGCCTATTTCGAGGGGATTCCGGCTGATCGGTTCTGGTTCCAGTTCACACCCGGAATCAACGCCGGTCTGATCGCCACCAATGACGACATGGTGTGTGTGTTCGTGGGGCGTTCCTTCGAACGGTTGCGAGATTGGCGCTCAGGGCCGGAGGCGGAATTCCGTCGGCTGCTGGTACGCGCGGGATCCGACCTCGCAGAGATCGTGGCCGACGGAAAGAGAATCACCGAGTTCCGCGGCAGTGTCCGGTTGCCGGCCTTCTTTCGGCGCCCGTTCGGTCCCGGCTGGGCACTGGTCGGAGACGCCGGCTACTGCAAGGACCCGATCAGCGCTCACGGAATCAGCGACGCTTTCCGGGATGCAGAGTTGTGCGCCCGGGCCGTCGACCGGGCGTTGCGCCTTCCCGACGAGGCGGGCGATGCGATGGCCGAGTACGAACGGGTGCGGGATGCGCTCTCGTGGCCGATCTTCCAGGAGTCGCAGGCTCTGGCCGACTTCGGCTGGGACGCCGAAGAGGCCTCGGCGCGGATGCGCACGGTGAGCGCCACCGTCCGGGACGAGTGCGCCGTCCTGGTCAGCCTCCCCTCTTGGCCGGGCATCCCCGCCGCGGTGTCTGCATAGCCAGGCGCGACCCTGTCACACTGGGGGTGTGCCCGCTCCCATCGACTGGCTCCTCGACTCGGACCCGGCTCTCCGTTGGCAGGTGATGCGCGATCTGGCGTCCGAGCCGCCGGCGGTCGTGGCGGCCGAACGCGCTCGCGTCGCCACCGAAGGCTGGGGTGCCGGGCTGTTGGCCTTGCAGGGCCCGGACGGTCGATGGGATGGAGGCACCTACCGCCCGGGCTGGGTCGACGAGTCGAAGCCGTTCTTCGACGCCTGGACCGCAACCCATTTCGTGCTCGATCAACTCCGGATCTTCGGTCTCGCTCCGGACAGCGAGGAGGCAGTGCGCGCGGTCGGCCGGGTGAGGGAGCGGGTTCGTTGGGAAGCCAACGGTGCCCTCTACTTCGAGGGTGAGACCGAGCCCTGTATCAACGGAACCGCACTGGCCAATGGCGCCTACTTCGACCAGAACGTCGACGACATCGTCGAGTTGCTGCTGGAGGGCCAACTTCCGGACGGCGGTTGGAACTGCTGGGCGGAGTTCGGCGCCAAGGTGTCGTCTTTTCACACCACCATCTGTGTCCTAGAAGGATTGCTCGAGTGGGAGAAGGCCGGAGGCTCCTCCGCTGCGGTCACTGCTGCCCGGGCAAGGGGCGAGGAGTATCTGCTCGAACGAAGGCTGTTTCGGTCCCGACGCAGCGGCGAAGTCGTGGACCCCCGTTTCACGATGTTCTCGTTCCCGACCCGGTGGTACTACGACGCTCTGCGTGGGCTGGAGTACTTCCGGTCGGCGAGCGGGTCGGTCGACGATCGATGCCGGGAAGCCCTCGACCTCGTCGAAGCGAAGGGCGACACCGAAGGCAGGTGGAAGCTGGAGAACGTGCACGAGGGCCCAACCCATCTCGAGATAGAAGGTCCAGAAGGCTTCCCCAGCCGCTGGAACACACTGCGGGCCTCTCGGGTTCTCGCCTGGGCCGGACGCCGGTAGACGACAGGGTCTCCGAGACGTCAGGCCGAATGTCACACGGAGGACCCGGGCGGTGTCTCCATGTCGTAACCGTCTACGACGAGGAGGTCGCCATGTCGAGCACCACCCGAGTACCACCGACCGAGATCACCGGGCTCTTCGGAGCCATCGTCAAGCGCTTCAGCCGCAAGGCCCTGGGCAGCGTCCCCGAGCCCCTCGGCATCTTCTGGCACAACCCGACCGTTCTCAGGGGTTACCTCAGCCTCGGGCGGAACTCGAGCAAGTGGGACCAGTGCGACGAGAACCTCAAGTCGTTCGCCCACATGGCAGTGGCGTCCCTGGTCGGCTGCACTTGGTGCCTGGACTACGGGTACTTCACCGCCCACAACGAGGGACTCGACGAGGCCAAGGCCCGCGAGGTCCCGCGGTGGCGAGAATCGGACGTCTTCACACCGCTGGAGCGGGACGTGATGGAATTCGCGGAGGCGATGACCACGACACCGCCGACGGTCACCGACGAGCTGTCCGCCAGGCTCCTCGAGGTCCTGGGAGCGCCGGCACTGGTCGAACTGGCGGCCCATATCGCCTGGGCCAATGTCTACACCCGCACCAACGTGGCCTTCGGGATCGAAGCGCAGGGCTTCGCCGCCGAGTGTGGCCTCCAGCCGCTGGCCGAGCCGGCTCACCTAGCCTCGCGGTGATGAGCAACGATCCGTTCTTCGCCCACCGCCGGCTGCTGTTCACGGTCGCCTATGAGATGCTGGGCTCGGCGGCGGATGCCGAGGACGTGGTACAGGAGACCTGGCTGCGGTGGTCGGGTGTCGACCAAGAGGAGATACGGGACCCACGCGCCTACCTGGTGCGGATCGTCACCCGGCTGTCGCTGAACCGGCTGCGAACGCTGGCCCGGCGGCGGGAGGAGTATGTGGGGGAATGGCTGCCCGAGCCGCTCCTGACCACGCCGGACGTGGCCGAGGACGTGGTGTTGGCCGAGAGCGTCTCGATGGCGATGCTGACCGTCCTCGAGACGCTCGGGCCGACCGAGCGGGCCGTATTCGTCTTGCGCGAGGTGTTCGATCTGCCCTACGAGGAGATCGCCGGTGCCATCGACAAGAGCGCAGCGGCGGTGCGCCAGATCGCCCACCGCGCCCGGGAGCACGTCCGGGCCCGACAACCCCGGATCGAGGTCGATCCCGCCGAGCAACAGGCGGTGGTGGACAGGTTCATGGCGGCCGCAACTTCTGGCGACGTCGAGTCGCTCCTCGATGTCCTGGCTCCCGACGTGGTGATGGTCGCCGACGGCGGAGGCCTCGCCCCGACAATCCGAGAGCCGATGATCGGGGCCGCGTCGGTGGCCAAGGCCCTCGCCGGATTCGCCCGGACCGTAGCGAGAGCTCGAGTTCACCAGGTGTGGCTGAATGGCGCCCCGGCTGCCGGGATCGAGCTCGGCGGCAGGCTCGACACGGCGGTCAGCTTGGTCGTCGAAGAAGGCCGCATCGTCCGAATCTATGCGGTGAGGAACCCCCAGAAGCTGGTGCACCTCGACGAGGAGATCGAGCTGAGCCGGCTCGCATGATCCGTTGGACGACTGTGTTTGATCCGAGTCCCCGTGGGTACTCCGCCGATCCGCGTGACGGAGGAGGGTGGCCATGGATGACGTGATGGGAATCGATTGGGACGAACTCAGAGATCGGGCTCTGGCCGAATGGGACGACCTCACCGAGGAGGACCTCGAGGTTCCCGAGGGCGATATCGGGACCCTGGTCGAAAGAATCCAGGACCGGACGGGGGAGTCCGCGGACGAGATCCGCACCCGCCTGATGGGCGGGGAGGACAGTCTTCTCACCGAGGCCGACGACTTCGACAGTCTGTAGACGGGCTCATCCGGCACCGCTGTCTGGGCGATTCCGCTGCGCAAGGATCACGCATTCTCTGACCGGTCGGAAGCCGACGCTCAGGTACAGCCGGCGAGCTGGAGTGTTGTCGGGTTCATACACGATCTTGATCCGGCTGGCTCCGGCGTTCGCCAAACGATCGAGTCCGGTGGTCAGGACGTGGCGCGCCAGCCCGAGGCGTTGGTGGGCGTCCTCCGTTCGCATCGGCTCGACGAGACCGGTTTCGGTGACGGGATCGAACCAAAAGAGCCCGAACGCGGCTACCCGATCCTCTGGGTCGAGCACCACGAGATCGAGATCCGGTCGGTAGAGGGAGGTCTGTAGGAGGCGCTCCTCGACTCGCTCTCCGGAACGGGTCGTCATGTGGTGGGGTCGGCCGACGGTGTGGGGTCGGCTGAGGAGGCGGTAGCCGGGGCGCAGATCGCTGATTCCCGGTCGGGATACCGCGTCCATCCAGGTCTCGACGGTCTCGGGCCGGACCACCTCGAAGCCGTGAGCTCCCAGAGTCTCGATCATGAAGGCGTCGCCGCCATCGACGGTCATCTCGACCCCGTCCAGTCCGACGGAGGCGGCGTGAGCCAATCCGCGGTCGATCACGTGTCCCGTCCAATCCGGGGTGGCATCGGGCATGACGATCGGTGCGAGGCTCGTGGCTCGACGCCAGGCGGTGGCGATCATCGCAGCTGACGGCTGGCCGGTGTCGTCGTACCAGAACAGTTGGGGAACGGAGTCTGTGGAACGGGGTGTCCGCCACCACCACTGGAAATCGGCCGCCTCGAACGACCCGAAGGTGGGATGGGCCGAGCGCACTCTCTGGAGGAGGATGGTCAGCGCCTCCAGGCACTCCAACCCGATGTGTTGCCGCTCTCGCACCCGTCGAGCCTAGGTGGTGATCCCGCTCATCACGGGTCGATATTCACAGCTCCAGCTCCCACGTCTCGCCGACGAGATCATGACCGAAACTGTGATGCGGCTGTGCGTCTACCAACCGGTATCCCTCCTGCTCATAGATGTGCCGGGCGGCGACCAGGACGCTGTTCGTCCACAGGGTGATCTTGCGGTAGCCGACCTGGCGCGCGAACCGGGAGCATTCCTGAACGAGCCTGCGACCGATCCCCAGCCCGCGGGCCTGCGGCTCGACGAGCAGGAGTCGCAGCTTGGCCACGTCGGCATGCTCGGGATGTTCGACCAGGAAGACCGAGCCGACGTTCTCGCTGCCTCGTTCCGCGATCCAGCACCGTTCGCGACGGGCATCGAAGTCGCGGACGAAGTCGGCGACGATCTGGGCGACCAGCGCTTCGAACGTTTCGTCCCAGCCGTACTCCCGGTTGTAGAGGACGCCGTGACGGCTCACCACCCAGCCCATGTCTCCCGGCTGATGAGGTCGGAGGATGTAAGGAATGCGATGTTCCTCGGGGGCCCCGAGGATGGATTCGATCGTTTCCATGGCCTGGATGAGGGCGTCTCGGTCCTCGGGCGACAGACCATGGAGCATCGCCTCGATCTGATGTCGGGAGGCGGCGTCGAGCTCGCTGAAGGCTGCTCGTCCGCCCTCGGTGAGGGAGAGCGCCACCTGGCGAGCGTCGCTGTCCGACCGCCGGCGCCCGACTAGACCTCGCTGTTGGAGTCCTCGCAGAACTCGGCTCAGGTAGCCAGGGTCCAGATCGAGTTCGCGGGCGAGATGCGTCGCCGTCGTCACTTCGTGTTGCGCCAACTCGAACACCACTCGCGCCTCGGTGAGAGAGAACGGGCTGTCGAGGAGACCCTCGCGCAAGACTCCGATCTGCTTGGTGTAGAAGCGGTTGAAGCACCGGATCGCTTCCACCCGCTGCTGCAACTGGGTGGTCGATTCCATGGTCGATCTTTCGGAACTAGTAGCCAAAGTAAAAAAAATACTTGCCCCAGGCAAACACTGGCGAGCTTTGGCTAGGATCCCCGCCGAATGAGTGACAAGCGATCTCCCCAGACTCTCAGTGAGGATGACCGTCGTCTGGTCGCCGGTTGGGCCGCCGACTGTGCCGAGCGAGTCCTCGGGTTGTTCGAAGCTGTGGCACCCGACGATGACCGTCCGCGTGCGGCCATCGCCCGGACCCGGGCCTTCGCCCGGGGAGAGCTCGACACCGCCGACGAGATCCGGCGCAGGTTCCAAGGTGGTGTCGGAGCCGGCGAGGTGAAGGATCGGGCTGCAGCGGCCGCCGCTCGCGCTGCCGGTCAGGCCGTCGCCGTGTGCCACATGGGCGCTCACGCCCTGGGTGCGGCCGGGTACGCCGCCCGGGCGGTGGGTCTGGCTTCTCCCGATCGACCGGAGGCCGTCGACGAGGAGATCGCCTGGCAACTGGATCACATGACCCCCGAGGTTCGCTCCGCTCTCAGAACGCTCCCGCCGGTGGGTGAGGACCGGTCCGGCCCTCTCGGCCCGGGCATGCTCGCCTCTGGGCAACTCGGCGAGATCATCCGCCGGCTCCAGGCCGGGCTAGCCGCCGAGCCCAAAGGGGTCTGACCGAGTGGGCAAGTTCTTCGGTAAGCGGCCAGACCGGACGACCCAGATCGCACGTGCTATCGCTTCTGAGCTGACTCCGAGCGAATCGGTGCTGGCTGGTGTCCACGTGCAGAGGCCGGGCACCACGGCCAGTGCCGTGGCGGGAGGTGCCAGCGGTGCCGTAGCCGGCGCTTTGAGTGCGCCGATGACGTTCCCGGACGGCGGCGGCGCCGGAGCCGACACTTGGCGCCGAGAGGCGGAGCAGGCCGGGTCCGACTCGGACGGCGTCGCCAAAGCGATCTGGCTGATCCTCGTGATCACCACCGAGCGAGTGCTCCTCATCAGACGCTCCCGCCTGTCCGGGCGTCCGAAAGGAATCCTGGCGGAATGGTCCCTGTCCCACGTGGAGGGAATCAGGGTTCCGCGCAACGGCACGTCGGTCCACATCGACCTGCAGGGGACGTCGCTCGAACTCGAGCTGCCGCTGGCCCACAAGTTCCTGCCCGAGGTCTACCGCAAGCTGCCGGCGTTGCTGCAGCAGGCTCGGAAGGAGAGCGCGTAGGTCCCCAGCGCTCAGCCGACCGGGGATCGGTGGCTCGCAGAATGGCGTCGGAGTGGCTGTGAGCTCAGGTGTCCCGGTGGCTGTTGACGTTGATCACGTTGCCGTCAGGTGCCCGGACGAGGAACCGGCGGATTCCCCAAGGCTCGGTCGTGAGCGGGTGGACGATCTCGTAACCGCGACGCTGTGCTTCTTCGTAGGCGGCGTCGACGCCGTCACCGACGGCGACCGAGATCGTCGGGTTCTCCGGTGCGGTGGCGTCCTGGGTGACCAATGGCACCACCGCCTCCCCGTCCGGTGACTGGAGCCTGATCACCGACTCCATGCCGATTTCCTCGTCGGTCAGGCCGAGAAACTCGACGCAGAAGTCGCGTGCGTCAGCGATGTTCGGGACGGTCAGATCTGGGAAGATGCGTATGGGTCGCGTCGGAATCTCCTCGGTGGGTACCAAGAGATTGTCGTCGCCCTCCATCGCGGAGGTCCAGCCTCAGGGAGTCGGCTCCACGACGGGCACCGGTTCCGGGGTGATCAGGATGTCACCGGCCCCGAGTTCGCCCGCTTCGCCGGTGCCCCAGCAGAAGGCCTCATCACTGGCGATGGCACACGACTGTCGGCCACCGGCAGCGATGTCCGTCACGGTTTTGCCGTCGAGCGCTCCATCGGCGATGACGGGCCTTGCCACGACCACGTTGCCGCCAGGCGCGCCGGTCCCGGTCTGCAAGTCCAAGTTCATGCCCCAGCACCAGGCGGCCCCGTCGAAGATGCCACAAGTGTGGGCCAAGCCTGCGGAGATGTCTGTGGCACCGTCCATCGGGTTGCCGCCGTCGTCGATGACGGGCTGCGGCAAGGGGTCCTCGAACGGGTTGCCACCTTGGCCCCGGGTGTTCTGACCCCAGCAGAAAGCGGTACCGTCGGCTATCGCGCAGGTGTGTTGGTCGCCGGCGGAGATGTGGGTGACTGCCAGACCGTCGAGTTCGCCGGAGGCGTCGACTGCCACCGGCACATTCCGATTGACGGTGGCGCCGTCGCCGAGTTGGCCGAAGAGGTCGTTTCCCCAGCAGTAGGCGGCGTCGCCCGCGATCGCACACGTGTGCCCGCCGCCCGCCGAGATTTGGGTGACTGCCAGACCGTCGAGCTCGCCGGAGGTGTCGACCGCCACCGGCGAGATTGCGGGTAGAAGTGAGCCGGTTCCGAGCTGGCCCTCGTTGTTCCGACCCCAGCAGTACACGGCGCCGTCCGCCACCGCACACGTGTGGTCGTTGCCTGCCGCGATGTCCGTGACGGTCTTTCCGGCCAGCTCACCGGAGGTGTCGACCGCCACTGGCACGGATACCGGTTGCAGAGAGCCGGTTCCGAGCTGGCCCTCGTCGTTCCGACCCCAGCAGTACACGGCGCCATCGGCCACCACACAGGTGTGGTGCTCTCCGACGGAGATGTCAGTGACGAGTTTCCCGGCGAGCACACCGGATGTGTCCACCGCCACCGGCACGTTGCTGTCGGAATCCGTCCCGATTCCGAGTTGGCCGTACTCGTTCTCGCCCCAGCAGAAGGCCGCCCCTCCGTATATGGCGCAGGAGTGTCCCTGGAAGTTGCTCCAGCCGGCGGCTATCTGCTGGAAGACCGCCGGGCCGACAGTCAGGTCGAAGGTCTGGGTGGTTTGGGCGGTTGGGTCTTGGTTGTCGGTGACGGTGATCTCGATTTGATGGTCGCCGTCTGCGCCGATGAGCGGATGACCGGTGATGACGCCGGTGGTGGGGTCGATCGTCAGTCCGTCGGGGAGTCCTGTTGCGGACCAGGTGTAGGGTTCGACGCCGCCGGTGGCGACGAGGGTCGCTTCGTACGTCACACCCACCTGGGCGCCCGGTAGGGATTCGGTTTCGAGGGCGAGCGGCTCGGGGTCGATGGTCAGGTCGAAGGTTTCGGTCACTTCGGCTGGCGGGTTCTGGCTGTCGGTGACGGTGATCTCGACCTGGTGGTCTCCGTGGGTGCCCGACAGAGGGGTGCCGGTGATGACGCCGGTGGCGGGATCTATCAGCAGTCCGTCGGGCAGCCCTGTTGCGGACCAGGTATAGGGCTCGACGCCTCCGGTGGCGACGAGGGTCGCTTCGTAGGTCTCGCCCACCTGGGCGGCTGGTAGGGATTCGGTCTCGATGGTGAGAGGATCGGCGGGTTCGGGCTCGTTGTCGCCTGGGTCTTCGTTGTCGCCGGGGTCATCGTCGTCACCCGGGTCTTCGGTGTCGCCTGGTCCTGCGGGTTCTTCGGTGTCGCCTGAGTGGAGGGCCCGGTAGAGGAAGGCGGCCATCTGTCCGCGGGTGACGTAGTCGTCGGGGCAGAAGAGGTCGTTTTGGGGTGGGTTACAGCCGCGGGTGATGTCGGCTGCGGCGAGAGCGGCGATTTCGGTTTCGAAGGTGTGACCGGCCGTGTCATCGAAAGAGACACTCCCGCTTGGCAGTTTCAATGCGCGGGTCAGGAAGGCGGCCATCTCTCCACGCGTGACGAAGTTGTCCACGCAGAAGAGATTGTTGTCGGGCGGGTTGCAGCCCCGGGTGATGCCCTGTTCCGCCAACCAGTCGACTTCCTTCTCGAAGATGTGACTCCGCCCCGTGTCGTCGAAGCCGGTCATGTCGCCGTCGGCCGCCAGCGCCGGGAAGGCCCAAACCAGGGGAATCAGCAACGCTACCGCGAGCAGGAGAACGAGGTGGTCCGACAGGCGCGCATGGGTGAGCAAGCGCGAAGAGGAATTGATCATGGCCTCGGCATCATACCCGCGCCCTCACAGATTCTGTAGAGGTGCCTACCGGAGCGCCGAGTGAACAGCTATGGGCGGCAGGGTATGTGCTCAGGGTTTGGGTCGCTGCAAAGCGATGCCACCTCGGGGGACGGTTTCAGGTGGCGGCCCAGGGCTCCCGCTTGCCCGAGAGTTCGTCCAAGCGGGCCAGGACCTTTTCGAGGAGTGTCTCGAACGTCTTGGCCTCGCGGGCGCTGAGCTCTTCGAGCATCGACTCGTAGACGTTGAGGCTCATGGTGAAGGCGGCGTCGATCAACTCTCGGCCCGCTTCGGTCACCCCCAGCCTGATGGCCCGGCGGTCATCGGCGTCGGGCACCCGTTCGATCAGTCCCTGTTCCTCTAGCCGGTCGAGCTTGCCCGTCATCCCCGACTGCGACGTCCGCAGCTGCTGGGCCACCTCGAGGGGAGTGGGCAGGAACGGCTCCGACCTCCGCAGGAGGGCCAGGACTTCGTAGTCGCCACGTCGACGGAGACCTCCGGCCATGGCTGTCCGTTCGAGCAGCTCTTCGGCCAGACGTCCGGTCCAGATCAGCCGCTGGACGATCCCCAGACTCGACAGATCCTGTTCGGGTCGGAGCCGAGTCCAGCCGGCGACTGTCTCGGAGACGAAGTCGGAACGAGGCATCAGCCAGCAGAGTACCTTGACGCCAAATCGTACGGGTACGTATAGTACGAGCACGAAGTAGACCATCAGGCTGGTCCTTGTCCTCTTGGTCTCTCATACGAGGAGGAACGATCATGGCGACAGGGACCGCAGCGGTGGAACCGACGGTGCACCGGCTCCCGGTGGATCGAATGCGGAGGGCTTCGCGGACGGCCGGGGCTCTCTATCTGCTGACCTTCATTTCGATTCCCACAGTGGTTCTCTACGAACGGGTCCGGGAGACCGGATACATCACCGGGCCGGGACCCGACACCGCTGCCTTCATGGGCGGAATCCTGGAGCTCATCATGGGACTCGCCTGCATCGGGACGGCTGTCGCTCTGTATCCCGTGGTCAAGCGTCAGAGCGAAGCCGTCGCCATGGGTTTCGTCGGGACCCGGGTCCTGGAAGCCGCCACGATCTTCATAGGCGTCGCCAGCCTCTGGACCATCGTCGCCATCAGGAGGAACGGGGCAGGCGCCGAGGATCTGATGGTCGGCGACATGCTCGCAGCGCTCTACGACCGAGTCTTCTTCGTCGGCCAGAGCCTCGTCCCCGCAGTCAACGCCCTGCTCCTGGGCACGCTCATGTACCGGTCACGCCTCGTGCCGCGAGGGCTTCCGCTGCTCGGGTTCCTGGGTGCTGTGACCCTGGTCACCTTCAACTTCGCCACGCTGTTCGGATGGTCGGGCGACAGCGTCGACCTGCTGGCCCTCGTGGCCGTGCTGCCGATTGCCACCTGGGAATTCGGACTGGGTCTGTACCTGGTCATGAAGGGATTCCGACCCGAGGCCGTGGCGGCACTCGACACAGAGCCCGCCTTTCCCGGCACACCCTGGGCCGGCCAGTTCGCAGCACGGTGAATCCCATGGACGCCGAACACGAACGAGCCCGAGATGTCACCGTTTCGCTGGAGAGCGAACCTGTCCGGACGCCACCGCGGTCCATGATCCGGCTCTTCTGGTCGCTCCATCGCGGGCTCCATCGCCTGAGCGGGGGCCGCTTCGGTCTTTCACGCCCCAAGCTCGGCAAGCGCTTCGGAATGATGCGGATCGACACCGTGGGCCGTCGCTCCGGCAAGCTGCGGATGGCGATCTTGGGCTACTTCGAGGATGGGCCCAACCTCGTCACGCTCGCCATGAATGGCTGGGGGGAGACCCCTCCGGCCTGGTGGCTCAACCTCGAGTCATGCCCCTATGCGACGGTGGTTCTCCGTGACGGGCAGCGCCGGGTTCACGCCCGATCGGCGGTCGGGCCGGAGCGTGCCCGTCTGTGGGCCCGGGTGCAGGAGTATCCCGGTTGGGGAGCGGACATCGACGCGTTGGCAGCTCTCCGATCGATCGAGACGCCGGTCGTGGTTCTCGAGCCAACGACGTCTGGGATCAGAGGTCCGGAATGAATCAGGAGAAGCTCATCCGAATGGGCGGGGTGGCGGCGATGGCAGCTGGAGTCGTGTTCGTAGTCATCCAACCGCTCCACCCGCCGATGACGCTGGCCGCAGTCTCGACTACGGCCTGGGCAGCAGTCCACTACGCCACACTGGTGATGACGGTCCTGTTCGTCGTCGGTATCGCTGGCATCTACGCCCGGCAAGTAGAAGCGACGGGCTGGTTGGGTCTCGTCGGGTTCGTGCTCCTGTCCCTGGGTCTGCTCATCACCGCCGGCTTCGTGGTCATCGAAGCCTTCGTGGAACCGCTACTCGTCGACGGCGAACCCGAGTTGGTGACGGACCTCCTGGCGATCGTCAGCGGGTCCGAACGAGCGACGGACCTGGGCCTGCTTGCGCTCTTGTGGTCGGTGTCGAGCTTCCTCTTCCCATTGGGATGCCTTCTCTTCGGCGCCGCGGTCATGCGAGCGGGGATCCTGTCGAGATGGGCGGCGGCGGTGTTCGCCTTCGGATTGCCGGTCGCAGTCGCCGTGGTGTCGTTGCTGCCTTTCGATCTCCATCGGTGGGGAGCCGTGCCCATCGGCGTGGGTCTGGCCTGGTTGGGACTCGGCCTGTGGGCCGAACGAGGAGGCTGGTCGAACGAGCCGGCGGGCATGGGGCTCGGCGATCCGAACATGTCGGCTGC